>JBKJJX010000072.1:0-10391 GCA_046597825.1 Bacteroidota bacterium
GGCCATTAATCGCGAGTATAGTTACGGGAACGCCGCACCGGAAACTCTTGCTCTTACGTTCGTCATCGCAAAATTGGCAGGGCACGATTTTGAAAATGCCGTTATAACTGCTGCGTCACTGGCGAAAACCGCAGACTCTCTTCCCGCCACAGTGGGAGCGCTGGTCGGGGCAATGAACTCAGAACCGATTGCAAGCAAGAGCTGGCGTTCCGCATTGTCAACACTGAAAGGCATTTGCATTCCTTCGCTTGCGGGAACCAATTTTCTGGAACTGACGGACCAACTTGTTGATGCAACAATCAAGAAGCAAGGCGGCATTGTATGAGAATTTCGTGGATAGAAATACCGGAACGGATTGAACACGAGTTGAAGCAGCTTCGCGAAGAGAGCGAAGGTGTTGCTGAATTCGTTCGGCGATGGGAAGATGTGAAGAAACAGAATCTTCCCGGGCCGGAATTTCAGAACATAGCAGAGAAGTTCTATCGCGAGATCGAAGACAATTTCTCCCCGGCGAGAGGTTTCCCTCATGAGCCGTCGTCATGGAATGCTGCAACCCAACTTTGCCAGATTGAGGCTGAAGAAGTTCCATCCTATTCTCCAACATTTCTGGAAAATAGAATTTTGGGAGGATGGCTTGGCAGAGCGGCAGGTTGTCTCTTGGGGAAACCGGTCGAGAAAATTCCGCGTCAAGCAATTAAAGAAATGCTCCTTTCAAACAGCACATGGCCACTGACAGAATACATAACGGAACGGGGCATCCCTCAATCCCTTCTGCAACAATATCCGTGGAATAAACATAGCGGAAGAGAGAGCTTACGGGAAAATATCATCTGCATGACAGAAGATGATGATATGAACTACGCGATGCTCAACCTTCAGGTTCTCGAGACGTATGGAAAAAATTTTAATTCTGGGAATATCGCCCAGACATGGCTTGACAGGCTACCTGTCCTCTCCACATTTACGGCTGAACGGGTCGCGTATGTGAACTACCTGTCGGGAATCCAACCTCCCGAAACTGCACTCTTCAGGAATCCGTATCGCGAGTGGATTGGTGCTCAGATCAGAGCGGATGTATGGGGATGGACCTCGCCGGCGCAGCCTTCCCGCGCAGCCGAATTGGCGTGGCGTGATGCGAGCCTGAGCCACGTGCGGAACGGTATCTATGGTGAAGCTTTCTTTGCGGTAACAATTGCTGCTTCGTTTGATTGCGATGATATGCGTCAGCTGGTTAGCAACGCGGTGAAGTTCATCCCGCCACAATCGCGTTTTGCTGAAGCTATCCGGTTTGTAGTTTCCCTGCCTATTGAGAAAATGGATTGGGAAGAAACCTTGAATCAGCTTTATGACAAATTCGGTTCCTATCACTGGGTACACACAATAAATAATGCAGCGCTTGTCGTTGCAGCATTGCTTTCCAGTTCTCACGATTTTGGTCGTGCAATTTGCAACGTGGTGATGGGAGGATGGGACACAGACAGCAACGGTGCCACCGTTGGTTCGATCATGGGAACAATACTTGGAGCGGATAAACTGCCGAAGCAATGGATTGAACCGCTGCATGATCGCATTCGAACCAGCCTCAAGGGGTTCGATAATGCCAGATTCACCGAGCTTGCCCGTCGCACAACTACAGTAGCGCAATATCATTCAACAGTTTCACCACAATGAAAGCAGAGCATGATTCCGAAATCTGAACTCCTGAAAGATACGCCACGTTTGGCTGATCGCGCTTCGGCATGTCTTATCGGACACGCAATCGGCGATTCGTTCGGTGATGCCGCACGCTCGCCGGAGAACCAATTCCGGTTTGGGATTACGACGGATTTTCCAGATGGCCCGACGCCGGGCACCGATGATACAGAGTTTGCTCTGCTTACAGCCCATACGCTGATGAATGCGAATGGAGAGATCGCGGATGCTCATGTTCTTGAAAGTTGGAGAAAACATGTTCTGCCTTTGCAAGAATTAAAGCGCGGCGGTGCAAGTGAACGTGAAGCGGCTGCCAACATCCGGCGCGGCGTGTTGCCGCCGCAATCAGGAGCGTACAATTCCCACTGCCTCAGCGACGGCGCCGCAATGCGGATAACGCCAATCGGAATTGTTTGCGCCGGTGACCCTGAACGTGCGAAGCGTTTGGCAGAGGTTGAGTCCCGCATCAGCCATTCACGCGACGGCATCTGGGGTGCCCAAGCGATTGCCGCTGGCATTGCCGTTGCGATGGCCGGCGGAAACCTCAATGAAATTTTGCAGACGGCAGTACGCACTACTCCCGTTGACTCGTGGATGAGGTACACTCTCGAAAAAGCGATCAGTATTATTGACGAGAGCGAAACATGGGAACAAGCATGGACGCCGTTGCATTATGCTCTCTGGACGGAATATAAAGCTGCCGCGCCGGAAGCTGTTGCATCAGCGTTTGCGGTGTTGAAGATGGCAAACGGCGATTTCCAGCGCTCGATTATTCTGGGAGGTAACTTCGGTCGTGATGCAGACACCATCGCCGCCATCGCAGGGGCATTGAGTGGTGCACTGCAGGGGCTTCAGGGAATTCCCCCCAAATGGATAGACAAAGTAAGAATAGCAGCGGGTAATTGTCTTCCCTTCACAAAAGGACAAGACATCATAGCCGTTGCTGAGGCACTTACAACTCTTATCAAGCATTAGATCTATGAACTACGGGCATCTCGGCCGATCGGGTATTGGTGTTAGCAGGCTTTGCCTCGGCACAATGAACCTTGGCAAGCATGTGGACGAGCCAACAAGCTTTTCATTGCTTGATGCTGCTCTTGACGCTGGCATCAACTTCATCGACACTGCCGATGTGTACGGTGGGGTCGGATTTCGCGGGAGAACCGAAGAGATTATTGGTAGATGGCTCGCGCAAGGTGGCGGAAGGAGAGAAAAGATTGTGCTTGCCACGAAGGTGTACGGCAAGATGGGTGAAGGGATCAATGAACGCGGTTTGTCTGCGTATCACATCCGCCACGCATGTGAAAACAGTTTGCGAAGATTACAAACGGATCACATTGATCTCTACCAGATGCACCATGTTGACAGGGCGACTCCCTGGGAGGAAATCTGGCAAGCAATGGGTCAACTTCAACAGGAGGGCAAAGTTCTTTATACAGGAAGCAGCAACTTTGCAGCATGGAACATCGTTGAAGCGCAATACACAGCACGTGAACGAAAACTAACCGGACTGGTTTCTGAGCAGAGTCTTTACAATCTTACGAATAGAATGGTGGAGTTGGAAGTGATACCCGCGTGCCGGGCATTTGGTATCGGACTCATTCCATGGAGTCCGCTCGCCGAGGGTCTTCTCGCCGGAGACTTGAATTCTGAAATTGGACTTCGGAGGAAGAAAGAGGATGTGCAAAAACATCTCGTTCGGTTTCGGAAGCAGTTGGAGCGATACGAATCACTCTGCAAAAATTTGGGAAAACCTCCCGAAGCGGTTGCCGTTGCTTGGCTTCTGAAGAATCCGATTGTGAGTTCAGTAATTATCGGGCCGAGAACAGTCGAACACTTGTTTGGGATGGTAAAAAGTATGGAAACAGATCTTCGGGAAGATGAACTTAGGGCACTCGATGAAATTTGGCCGGGCCCGGGCGGTGAAGCACCGGAAGCATACGCATGGTGAGACAATGAAAGCAACGAGACGAAAATCGGTATCGGCGGGTCGGGAAAACAGCAGCAATCGTTCAGATTGTTATGTTGAACTGACAATCAGCGGGCGGGGCGGCATTTCAATTAATCTTTCCAGTAAGGTCGATGCGTTGTATGGAGATTCAATTCGAATGCTGGTTAAAGATGTTCTTTCGACGATGGGTGTCGAGAACGCTGTGGTCTCAATGGAAGACAGGGGAGCCGTTCCGTTTGTAATAGCTGCACGTGTAGAAGCTGCCGTTCGACGAGCTTTGCCTGACAACAAGCACGCGTACCTGTTGCGAGCAAATTCAAAACGGAAAGCGTCTGCGAAAAATAGTCTACGGCGTACTCGTCTGTATCTTCCAGGAAACGATCCGCGTTTTTTCCTCAATGCGGGTCTGCACACCCCGGACTGTATCATCCTCGATCTCGAGGACAGTGTTGCCCCGGGAGAAAAAGATACTGCGCGCATCCTCGTTCGCAATGCGTTGAGAACGGTTAACTTTGGGAATGCTGAGCGAATGGTGCGAATCAATAGTGGCGAGCTGGGGATGGAGGATCTCCCCGAGGTCATACCCCATGGCGTGGAGACGATTCTCATTCCGAAATGCGAGTCGGCAACGTACGTATCAGAAGTTGCAGAACTTGTGACTTCGTTACGCGATGAAATGAACATCCGACAAGACGTGCATCTTCTCCCGATCATCGAGTCGGCGCGTGGTGTAGTAAATGCCTTCAGTATTGCATCGTCAGAACTTGTCTGCGGGCTTGCGATCGGACTCGAGGATTACTGTGCAGATATTGGTGTCCAACGAACTCGTGAAGGGAAAGAAAGCGCGTTTGCGCGAGGGACAGTCGTCAACGCCGCAAGCGCAGCCGGAGTTCAGCCGCTGGACAGCGTCTTCTCGGATGTTGCGGACTTGAGCGCTTTGCGCACAAGTGCTGCTGAATCCAAATCTCTTGGATTCAAAGGAATTGGGTGTATCCATCCGCGACAAATTCAGGTTGTTCACGATGTATTCACCCCCGATGAGAAGGAAGTTCTGAAGGCGCAGAGCGTCGTATTAGCTTTTGAACATGCAAAGAAGTCCGGCAGCGGCGTTGTTGCCTTAGGCAGTAAAATGATCGACATGCCCGTCGTTCTTCAGGCAATGCAAACGGTGTCACTTGCAGAGACGCTCGGTCTTGTTCAGTGCGATTGGAGAGTGAATGCAAGAAAAATTGTGGCTGATTCTGGGTTGAAGGAGGAAGAGAATGCCGAATAGTCGCAACCCTTCAAACGAAGATCGCAATCGCATGATTAAGAATGCAGCAGGTCGGTTTGTACCTTCCCATGTCAATGGCGTTGAACAACCATCGTATAGGGGAATTGGAAAGGTCAAGCCTACAGGCTTCAAAGCAAAGCCACCCATAAGAAGTTGCGCGCAATTTCCGGAGGATGGCAACAAGGTTGTGAAGACTCTTGCCGCCGCGCTCAAGAGAGCCGGCATCAAAGATGGAATGACGATCTCGACCCATCATCATCTCCGAAATGGGGACACTTTAACGAATTATCTTTTCGATACAATTAAACATTTAGGTGTGAGTGGCATACGCTGGTATCCGAGCGCATCCTTTCCATGTCATGAATACTTGATCAAGTATCTTAAAGACGGCACAATCCACCATATCGAAGGAAGCATGAACGGGCCGCTTGGTCGGTTTGCCTCGATGGGGAAGATGCGCGGCACCGGAGTTCTGCGATCACACGGAACGCGCTACCAAGCCGTGCAGGATGGCGAGGTGCATATTGATATCGCTGTCCTTGCGGCTCCGACAGCCGATCAATTTGGCAACGCCAACGGATTGACCGGACCATCTGCGTGTGGGCCGTTGGGGTTTGCGCTTGCAGACTCTGAGTACGCCGACCATGTAATCGTCGTAACGGACAATCTTATTCCCTTCCCATGCGTTCCGTGGCACATCCAAGGGAATAATGTTGATTCTGTTGTCGTGGTCGATTCCCTAGGTGATTCGTCCAAAATCGTTTCAGGCACCACGGAAATTACAAAAAGTCCGGACCGCCTTTTGATCGCCGGGTACATTGCGCGCTTCATTGAAGAAGCGGGCATCATGCGCGATGGATTCTCCATACAAGCGGGTGCCGGAGGGATCAATCTCGCCTTCCTTCTCTCTCTCAAAGAACGGATGAAGAAAGCGGGAGTAAGAGCGAGGTTCATGCGTGGTGGCAGCACAAAGTATCTTGTTGAGATGTTAGAGGAGGGGCTGACCGACTTCATACTCGACGGTCAGGCGTTTGATCAAGAGGGTATCCGCTCGTTAGCGTCCAACCCACGACATGTGAGTACAAGCCCGTTCACAAGCTACAACTACCATGGGAAGGGCAACTTCGCTTCTATGGTCGATGCTGTTGTTCTTGGCGCGACCGAGGTGGATGTGAATTTCAACGCCAACGTTGTTACACATTCCGACGGACTATTGCTTCACGGAATTGGCGGATGGCAGGATTGTCTCTTTGCAAAGTGCTCGATTCTTGCGGTGCCCTCATTTCGTGACAGAGTCCCGATTATCGTCGATGAAGTGACCACCCTCTGTGGTCCGTCTGAACTTATTGATGTTGTCATCACCGAGCGTGGCATCGCTATCAATCCCCGTCGTGCCGATCTTTTGAAACGCGTGGCAAAGAGTTCGCTTCCCATACGTTCACTCAAGGACATTCAGCATGAAGTGTTTACCATTTGCGGCGGCGCACCTGCCAAACCTCGCCTTGACCGTGACAGCGTAATTGCCGTTGTAAAATGGGTGGATGGAACCTTACTCGATTCCGTTTATCAAATTGAGAAATAAAATCGGGTCGTTCGGCTTCACGCAACACATCCAAGGAAGAAAGAATGTCCTTCAGATGTCCCCTCGTGCACGCTTTTTTTTGTGTGGTCACAAGCGAGAAAAGAAGGTTCGGGTGATGACCTCCGTTCATTCGCCGATGACTTCGGCGATACGTTTCGTGCCCCGCCGGCGAATGTTGTTATTGTTGAAAGCAAGTTAAGAGAACAATTCGACGAGATTCAACAATCCTAAGAAGGGCCGTTAGTGTCATCTGCACGGAACTAAAGAAAGATTGCGAAAGTGATGTTTCCCATGTGCGTTCACAATAAAAGCACCGGAACAATCTCTGTTCAGAATGTTATGTGCGCTGATTAAGATTTCAAGCTAGACTTCAATCGGCATTTCGAACACTTTGGTTGTGACTTGAAAAAGGTTCCTGTCCCCGCTACAAGTTCTACCTACAAAACCCGATGGAATGAGCGCAGACCGCAAGGCCGGACTCACCATCGGGATTTTTGTTATTGTGCACCGAGCAATCTTCTCTACGGGGTTGACGTTCACACCGAGTACCACCTGCCTTAGCAGCGCCTTCCTCTCCTCGCTGGGTGCATGGTCAAATCTTTTCCTCAAGTCAACAAAGAACCGGGCAGCCTGGTTTGAAGCCTCTTTCGGGTCAAGGTGTCTCTCCGTAACCCGTCGTCCCGCTCCGCTCTTGCTCAATCGCTTTCTTCTCCATCTCCAGTTCCTTGATCCTCGCAAGAACCGTATCCAGCCCAATTCCTTGTTCAACCGCATCAAGGAGGTTCTGCATCTTCCGGTCAATCTCATGCAACCTTTTTTCCGTTGACGCTTCCACATTGTCTTTCCGGTCGTGACCGTTCAGGTATGCTCTGATCATCTCTGCAAGGCGAGCTGCCGACTTCGAGAATGGCAGTGAATCCATGACCATGTCGGTGACAAAGCCTTCCAGCGATTCTCTCCTGATCGCCGTTCGTTCACAGACAGACCTTCCCTTGTTCATGTTCCCACCATCCACGCAGTAGAAATGGCTGCTCTTGCGATAGCTCTGGCCCTGAAAGTTGAACCCACACCGTTCGCATTTTACAAGTCCGGTAAGGAGATACTCGCTTTTGTAGTAGTGAATGTTCCTTTTGCCCCGCTCATGGTGGACAGATGGGGGATTTGCTTTTTCAAACAACTTACGACTGATGATTCCCGGATGCACGTCTTTCTGCACAGCCCATTCCCGTTCATCGTTGATCCAACGCTCCTTGGTCATATTGACCTTCTTGCTCAACGGATGCCGGTTGGTCTCGGGTCACTGGGTTCTCCGAGCCAGAATTGTGAAATGACAGACGAGCCCTCTAGGTTCGAGCAGATTGTCCGGGCATCCGACAGCGCTTTGCTGAGAAGCTGCATTTCTCAGTGTAATAGAGATGTTGCGCCGGCTGCGAAGGCAAGGAAGTCGCGTTGGGTATCATGGTAATTTTCCTTGTTGTGATTATGATGAAGCGATCTCGTTGTCCATTTCGTTGCCCGCCAAAGAAATGGACGAAATGCCGCTTTACTGCATCCCGCACAATTGTATTTTGAATTGATGCGGGAGAAACCGTTTCCGAAACCGAAACGCAACGACGGATTCCACCAGTACAATCCTGCGATTTCGTCTATCTACTATTCTTACCAGCGAACGAAATCACAAACGCACGCCGTCGTTTCTCACTAATTGAGAACAAGCGCTCAACAGATGGGGCATGCTTGACAACTATGAGCATTGCTTCCCTTTGTCCGTTTGGCCGATAATATTTTACAGAAAGTTTCCCTTGCACATCGAGAAAGCCTGCGATGTACAGTGCCTTCCGCCGGAGACAAACTTTGCCGAGTTGAGCAGATTGCCGGATTCGTTTTTCAACGGTTCAATGATGAGGTGTTTACAACGGCAAACCGAAAAAGGCAAGGGTGCGTTAGAGGGATTTTTGGCGGGGAGCGCCCGTTCTTGGACGGAACTAAAGCCAACTATAGGAGGTTGTTGTAAAAGATTCTCGATTTCTTGGATTAGATGCTCTCCCAAAAAATAGTGACTCTCTACTACTTCTTTGTGGCTAGCTGATGACATGTGGCTCTGGCCCATCCTCCTCATGTCTCGCGAGTGCGTAGCCTCATCTCGCGCTCGGTAGGTCGCACGTCGGTGAGCAATGGGCGATAAGAAAGGAGGAGTCGGTTCCGGCTACTAACTTTATTTTGTGAAATATGGTTTTTTTTGTTCCGCTTAGTTTATTTTAGTCCTTGACAAGACCTGTCAGATATATTACATTGTAAACGTTTACATCAACCAATGTAAACGTTTACATATTCTCCTTCAAACATTGAAATCGTCATTACTCCGATTCATTTTTAGCAACATTCGTGACAAGCGAGAGACCTCGCTTTTCCAATTTCTAACCAACTAGAATAACAAAAGGAGAGAGGTTCACAATGAAACCATTTGGTTATAAACTTCCGCTTGTGCTGTTTAGTGGATTACTGATATGTGCTTGCCTTGCGCGTGCTCAGTACAATGATCCCGCTGTTATGACGGCAAGAAGCGCTGTGGGCACGCTGGTAGTAGACGGACGGTTGAATGAAGCAGATTGGTCAATGGCCGCGCCTTATTTGGTGTTCGGACCAAATGCACGAACCAACGCGGCTTCGAAATCAGTAACTGGTGGAGTTGAAGTGCGTCCATCGTATGCAGACACAAGCTGGGCGACCGTGAAATTCTTGCGGAAAGGCCTAAGACTTTACCTCGGGATTCAGTCAATGGACAAGTCGGTTGGCCGCTTTGGTGATAGCTGGGAAGGGGATGGCTTGTTCATGAAGATCAAGAATGCAGCGGGGGCTGACAACGGGGAGTTCCATCTGTACTACAATGCCTCTGATCGTGCGGGCGCATCAAGGGACAGCGCAGTGTATGAGGTAGGCGGACCGTTCCGTCTCGGATTTGGCAATGGTGTAGGCTTAGTAAATTCGGGCACGGTTCCATACGACACAACACAAGTAGACAGCGGCTACACGATGGAGTTGGAGATTCGATTAGACTCGCTTGGCTTTGCTGCAAACATTGATACACTGCAAGCGATGATCAATATTTTTGACCCGGACGGTTATCATCGCGGAACACAGCCGTGGGTTGGACCTCCTTCGCGAACATTTCACAAAACATGGTGGGGTAGTGAATGGGGTCCGGCATTCCGAAAAATTTATCTTGAACCTGCGCGAGCATTTGATGATCCCGCAGTGTTGACAGCTAAAGCAGCGGTTGGGGATATCAATGTTGATGGTAAGATGGATGAGGCAGATTGGGCTCTTGCAAAACCGTATTTGAAGTTCGGTCCAAATCCCCCAACAACAACGGATGAGAAAACCGTGACAGGCGGTGCGCTTGTACGCGGAGCGTATTGGGATCCAAGTTATGCAACAATGAAGTTCTTGCGCAAAGGTCCGAGGCTATACATTGGCATTCAATCGAAAGACAAATCCGTTGGTCGTTTCGGGGATAGTTGGGAGGGCGACGGTTTGTTTATGAAGATCAAAAATTCGGCTGGTACTGAAGGTGAGTTCAAGCTTTACTACAATGCGGCTGAACGAACAGGTGCATCAAGAGACAGCGCAGTGTACGAACCCGGTGGTCCTTTCCGTTCCGGATTTGGTAGAGGTATCGGTTTGGTTGCCTCGGGAACAATTCCCTACGACACGACACAAGTGGATAGCGGCTACACGCTGGAGCTTGAAATCAAGCTTGATTCCCTTGGGTTTGCAGCGAATGTTGACACGCTGCAAGTGTTGATGAACATTTTCGATCCCGATGGGTATCTTCGCGGAACACAGCCGTGGGTTGCTCCTGACTCGCGTTCGTTCCACAAAACATGGTGGGG
>JBKJJX010000119.1:0-5223 GCA_046597825.1 Bacteroidota bacterium
CGGACAGTCCGGGCGTTCCTCCCGGAATTGCGGCGTTAACTCTCACTGCAACATTCAACTCTCTTGAGTCTGTCTCCCGGCTTGTTGATGAGAATAAGGATCAGATTGCTGCAATCATTGTCGAGCCTGTGGTTGGCAACATGGGGTGCGTGCCTCCGGCGAAAGGATTCCTCGAGGGCTTACGTTCTCTTTGCGCAAAGGAAAAGATTATTCTGATTTTCGATGAGGTGATGACGGGATTTCGGCTGGCAATGGGCGGAGCGCAGGAACTCTACAACATCAAACCTGATCTTTCAACATTTGGAAAGATCATTGGTGGCGGCCTGCCCGTTGGTGCGTATGGAGGGAAGAAGGAAATAATGGAGATGGTCGCACCGAGCGGACCCATGTATCAGGCGGGAACCCTTTCCGGTAACCCGCTTGCAATGACTGCGGGATATGAATCACTTTCGATCATGCTGGAACAAAAAGATTTCTATTCTGATCTTGAAAGAAAATCCCGTGAGCTCGCAGATGGAATAGCAGCGAATGTGAGAACGTTGGGAGTGCCGGTAACAGTTAATCGAGTCGGTTCAATGTCGACTTTGTTTTTTACGCCGACGCCGGTAACAGATTATCAAACGGCTCTTACATCAGACACAAAGAGATTCAGCATCTATTTCACTTCAATGTTAGAGCAGGGAATTTATTTGGCGCCTTCCCAGTTCGAAGCAGGGTTTGTCTCAATAGCACACACGTCTGAAAATATTGAGAAGACGGTGAAAGCGAATCGCAAAGCTTTGGAGATTTCATTCCGTTCATAACAGCACGAGCCGATGGATAGCTCCATCGGCTCTTGTTTCCCAACCCACCACCAATCTACTGAAAGCGAAACACGCCCGATCCGTTCGTACCCGCAAGAATTGTTGAAGGAGAAGAGGTAACGAGGGAAAGTACCACAGTATTTGCAAGTCCGGAACCGGAACCTATGTCGTTCCAACTTGCCCCGTTTGTCGTTGACGAAAATGCGCCACGATCCGTCCCTGCAAACAATGAACCCTGACCGTCGAATACGAGAGAGTACACTGAGCTTCCGTCAATACCGCTGTTTGCTGCGGACCATTTTACAGTCCCTGTAGAAGAGCGGAAAATTCCCGTTCCGCGTGTGCCTGCATAAATGTTGCCGCTTCCGTCGGTAGTAAGTGAAAGCACCGCTGTGTTCGAGAGTCCATCACTTACCTGGGTCCACGAATCGCCGTTGTTCGCTGAACGATAAACTCCGTCTCCATCCGTGCCTGCGTATATCGTGCCCGACCCATCGATCACAAGAGAAAGAACGACAGTTGAATTAAGACCGGAATTTATTGCCGTCCAACTTCCACCGTTATCATTGGATCGAAAGATGCCGCCGCCACCCGTTGCCGCAAATATGGTTCCGTCATTCTTAACCGAAAGAGCGTTGATAAATGTGCTCGTTATTCCCTTGCTTGATTGATTCCAGCTTGTACCTTTATCCGTTGATAAGTAAACGCCCTCATCCGTTCCGGCGAAGACGGTACCGTTGGCTGCGATCGCAATCGTGTAGACTGCGTTCGTTGCCATGCCTGAGTTGTGTTCCTGCCAGGTACTGCCGTTGAATTTTTCGATGATGTAGATTCCGTGCCCGCCCGTACCTGCGTAGATATTTCCGTCAACATCGACTGCCTGTGCGTATACGAACCCGGTATATGGTCCATACGTCGTTTGCCATGAGCCGCCGAAAGCCGAAGCCATGAGCGTGAATATTCCCAATCCCACAACAAGAATAGCCTTCATAGGTGTTCTCCTTTTGTTAGTGTCTTTTTGATTTATACAAAACTGTTATTCCCACCAGGCAATAACACCTGACGCACTGCCATTTCCATTCCCCGAATTATTGCCTGCATTTCCGGTTGCAGCAATAATTGCCTCTGTACTGTAGAGTACAACACCGCTACCATTTCCGATTGTGTTTCCTTCGGAGGGATTGGGAGAGAGGCCAATCAATCCGCCGATAATATTTGTATGGATGTGGACAACGTCGTCTGCAATTACCAAACCGGTGAACGTGCCGGAGTTAAGATTTTTCATTCCGGCATTCTTCGCACTGTTGTGCACAATCAGGATTCCGGATCCGCTGATATCCATCGATTGCCACAATCCACCGGATTGGAGTTCAACATATGTGACACCCTGGAACGGTCTGGTTAATGTGCTTGGATTGGTTGTATACTGGCTTCCGCCAATTCCGCTTTGTGCCATTGCTTTGAGTGTTCCTTCGGAGAATCCCTTGTCAGGCCCGCCAAGAACGCTATCAGGGCTTCCCGGGTAACCGCCGGGCCAGGTTTGACCCGTCGTGATAATATTTGCGTTGCCGGGTTTGGCTGGTACGTAATCCGTGCCGTTTGCTGTTCCGCCGATTGTTGAACTGCCGCTTTGTGAAAGACTTTGTGTTGTCCAGATACCAAGTGTGCCTGCAGAACCTACCAATGTTCCGCCGCTGGTATGATCGCGTCCGTCGATGGTGAGATTGCCCAGCGTTTTGACGGGATTATTCGTGGTGATGGCGGCTTTTAATGCCGGCGGAATAAAGCCGGAAGGAAAATACGCAACAGATTTTTCACGTCGTTCGGTCGATTTCCCGTAATCCGTAATTCCGACCGAAGTAACTTTAATGACGTATTTCGATTTAAATGTTGTATCCACAAGAGCCACATTCAATTTTCCGCCGAACATATCCATCATAGAAAAACCTGTTCGCCATGATTTGTTTCCCGATAGACGACGCAGCGCGATATTTGCCCCGCTCTGCGCAATATTTTGTGCAGACTGTCGGAGGAAATACTTGTCGACGTTTTTCATCAAGTCGGAACTTGATCGAGTTATACTGAAGAAGATTGTTGCTGAGAGGATCATGAGACCCAACAACGAAACAATCAAAGCTCGGCCACCCATCTATTACCTCACATTTTGTGGTTTTAACACTCGCTCCCAATACTCGCCTGCGGTTTGGTTATCGTAGGAGAGCTTGCATTCCATGTTTAGTGCTACACGTATAAACTTGACTTGCTTCTTATCGGTTGTAAGACTTTTTGAAGCATCGTAATACCAAATCTTGAACTGGGTAATTGCGTTCAACGTAAGACGAACGGTTGTCGAACCGGATTTTCTATAGAGAATGCGTGCTGCAGGATTTGCGCTCCCCGGCATCTGGGTAGAGCCGATCCAGTACGATACCGTGTCCACCCTGCCGTTATTGTCAAAGTCGCCACGGATTGACACGTTATTCGAGTCGGCAGTTGCGAATGCGACGCTATCGGAAACTCCATATCCTGCTTTGCGTACATCGTATTCGAAAATCTCTGTAATCGATGTGAGGTCTTCTTGAGTTGAGGCGTTGAACATCTGGGCAACTGCAGTACCGCCGAGATTAAAATAGTACGTCAGCATCATGATAAATACCGCCCCACCCGTTATCATCGAGCCAATATAGTCGAGCATTGAATTCATAAGTGTTCCCCTCTAATAAGTAAAGCTATAATAAAGTGTTACAGGTTGAGGAAAGTAAGCGCTTGTCACTGTAACAGTCATCCGTTTGCAAAAAGTCTGGGTAGATTTTGATGAGTCGGGAAACGTTTCACTCGCATAATTAATTGTAGACGAAATTCTATAGTTTTCCGCGCGGGGAGTGTTCACGATCCGGATATAGTTATTGTAATCGTCGATGTCATCGAACTTCGCGAACGACGCCGAACCGTTTGCCATTGCGGTATCCGGATTCTGAATGCTTTCGCCGCTGTCGCTGCCCAGAATGTTTGGTGCCGACAGTTGTGAAGCTGTTGTCACGGCACCGGCAACTGTCGCCTCATCGTAGGCTTTCAGTTTGGCTTCTTCAATAAGGGATTGTCCCAGGCCGATGGCGGTAATAACATATTCATTGTCCGAAGAGATCTTAACGTTGTCGGACATGAGTCCGCTTGCATAGAGGACGAATGTACTCAGAAGAATAATCCCGCCAATGGTCAACAACATGTTAACGCCCATCTCTCATCACCCAATTATTCTACTTGCATGTTTCCTACCAGAGAGCGCATCAGTTGGGGAAATCAGGGGAGAGCTCTAAAAGAGGTGTAATATTTCATCACCGCTTCCAAAAGTACTGCCACTTTGGTGCCAGTTGAAAGCGAAAGAAATTGTTCAAAGCGTTTCAAATTCTAAAGCAAAGAGAAAGGTGAGGTGTTCTTTTCTACAAAGAATGTAAGAAGGTTATGGAAGCTGAGAATTGCAGAGGAGTTACGTAGTAGGATGAATGATCAGCGCGACGGGCTGGCCGAAACAAAATCTCCGGCCAATACCATGAAACAAGTATTTACGAGGCGCGCAATGCGGAGAGTATATCAAGCCGTGCGGCGCGTAACGCCGGAAGGAATCCTCCGAGGAGTCCCATGAGAACGGCAAACAGAAGAGAACCGGCAACAATTTGCGGGGATAGGGCAAAACTAAACGCAAGTTCGGAGAACGTACCAAAGTTAATTGTCGAGATTGTAAAGAATTGCAGTCCGGATGCGATAAGAAGCCCAACGCCTCCGCCGACGATCGACAAAAAAATTGCCTCTATCAGGAAAGCGGTCAGCACGCTCCTGCGTGGGAATCCAAGCGCACGCAGTGTTCCGATTTCGACCGTGCGGTTTGCTACTGCGGCATACATCGTAATCATCGCCCCGATCATGGCTCCAATGCTGAATCCGACTGTAATAAGCAAGCCCATGACACGAATGAACAATGCCATTATCCGTGATTGACGCTCGTAATATTCCTTCTCACGTTCAATTTTTACAGTGGTTAGACGATTGTCCGCTTGCATTGATCGGTTCAACGCATCAAAAGAGTTTACCTCCTTCAGCCGTGCAGTTACAGATGAATATGCTGCAGACCGGTTTAATGCCTGCATAACCTGATCTGCATCTCCCCAAATTTCTGATTCAAATCCTGATCCTTCTGCTTCAAACTCGCCGACAATCGTCCAGAACCCGCCTCCGAATTTTATCTGCTTCCCAACCTGCGCACCCTGAAATCGTTTAGAAATATTTTTCCCAACGATAATCTCCCGTGCGCCGGTTTGAAACATCCGACCGCCTATCATCTTCACGGAGGGACGCAACTCCATTGCTTCCAGCGATAAGCCCCGCACATTGACGTTTCCCATATCCGAAGTGCCGAATTTCG
>JBKJJX010000166.1:0-2520 GCA_046597825.1 Bacteroidota bacterium
GGAGAAAAACCGTATGCGCGCTTGTTTGCTGCCAACACATCATCATATCTGGGGACGGACATTGATCTCGGTAATTCCAAGCAAGCGGATATCTGTGCCGATTCACTCAATTTGCCGGTGAAAACTTCCTCGATTGATACTGTTATATCGAACCAGGTAATTGAGCATGTGAAAAGTCCGGAAGTGTTCCTAAAAGAAATTACACGCGTACTCCGCCCGAACGGTATTCTGATAATCACGGCGCCTCAGCTCTGGTGTCTGCACGAACGACCTCATGATTATTATCGCTTTACACGGTACGCACTTCAGTTGTTATGCGATACGAATCAGCTCAACGTGATATTGCTTGAAGAACGTTACGGTGCATTTGCAGCGATTGCCCAAATGTTTGCTCTGATGGTCTATCTCCCAAATTCAAAGAGCCGGTGGAGAACGCATGCATCACGACTCATCTTCGGCCCGGCTCAGGCGGTCGGGATTCTTCTCGACAAAATCTTTTATAATCCTGACCTGACTCTCGGTTACATATTAGTAGCGAGAAAGTCTGCACAGTGAACATGATAATGGGGAAATAAATGGAAAGCGTTTCCTGTCCGCTATGCGGGTCGAACAGCGCAGCAATGTTGTGGACGAAGAATGATGCGACGTATGTCCGTTGCAATACCTGTTCGCTTGTGTATGAGAATCCCCGCCTGAGTGAAAAGGAGCTTGTGGAATTCTACTCAGACAAATCATACTTCATCCAGAATCCGGATACCAAAACAACCAGCGGGTACGAGGACTATTTTACACAATGCTCGCATGCGCTGGTTACGGAGTATTTTGATATCGTCGAGCACTACGCAACTCAAAGTCAGGGCGAGTTTTGCGATGTTGGTTGTGGGCCCGGGGGCGTGCTGAAAATTGCACAAGATCGGGGATGGAATGCTGTTGGCGTTGAAATATCTTCATGGGCTGCACAAGAAGGGAAAAAAGTCGGCCTCAACATCTTCGAAGGGTCGTTGCTTGATGCCGGATTTCCTTCAAATCACTTCGACGCCGTTACGATGTTTGATGTGCTCGAACATCTCACCACACCGAAGGAATACCTCAGCGAGATTCAAAGAATACTCAAGCCCGGCGGCGTGCTTGTCATCGAAACTCCGAATGTTGATGGATTCTTTGCACGCCACGTCTATAAAGAAAACGCCGACCTTATCAAGCCGCGTGCGCATATTTGTCTGTACGGACCAGTGAGTGCAAAGTATCTCGTCTCTTCGATTGGCTTTTCGGATTTCAAGATCATGACATTTCCGTATAGCAGGAGAATTTCGCCGGGATATGTTAAGAGCGTTATCACTTCCCGCCTCATGAAGGGCCGGACGCCGGTACAGCTCACGCTGAATGATTCGCTTCGTGTAGTATGTTGGAAGTGATCACCTGATGAATCCGAACGAATCTCCATTGCACCGCAAAACCAGGCTTCTCATCATCACCCATTATCTTGATAAAGGCGGGCTCGAAGAAGTTATTTTGATGTATGCAAAGTTCCTCGACAAACAACGATTCGATGTTGCGGTTGCATATCGTGTGGGAGGTGTTGTTGCGGATGAGATTAAAAAACTCCCGGGCGTTCAGCTGTTTCACTACGATGCCCCGGCGATGTGGGCGAGATTCCGTTCACTTCGTTTGTTTGCACAAAGATTCCGTCCCGATCTCGTGCACAATCATTTTAATTGGGTTGGATTGTTGCTGGGCAAAGTAATACACGTGCCGCGTATTGAGACAATTCATAATACATATCATTTTCTCACGACAGGACAGAGGTTCGCCTATTCGTTACTCTCCGTTTTTGCGTCGAGAATAATAGCAGTCTCCGATTATGTCAAGACATTTACCTTGAAACATTTTCGTTTGATACCGGCGAACAAAATTACAGTTGTCCACAACGGAATTGACCTTGAACGGCTTCAAGTGAATGAGAGAGAAGAATCTCGCCGCCTTCTCGGGATCAAATCGGACGAGTTCGTTATCGGGTTTATCGGAAGGCTGGAGGAACAGAAAGGTCTTCGCTATTTGCTCGAGGCAATTGTTGTGCTGAATAAATCCTTCTCTCATCTGAAAATAATAATCGCCGGCGATGGAACATTACGGCAGAATCTGGAGGAATATGCGAAAACCTTTGCGCTCGACAATTGTGTGTTCCTCGGGTATCAGCGGGAAACAGAAAAGCTTTATTCTGCTTTCGACGCCTTTGTGTTGCCGTCCCTATTTGAAGGCTTACCGATGAGCGCTATCGAAGCGATGGCTGCAGCGTGTCCGGTCGTCGCAACAAGGGTTGGCGGAGTTGCCGAAGTTGTTGAACATGGAGTGACCGGTTTGCTCGTCGAGCCCGCAGAGTCCGATCAACTCGCCGGTGCATTACGCCATCTCATTGAACAGCCCGATTTGTGCAAGCAGATGGGAGCCAGGGGCAGAGAGCGGGCTGTTCAATGAGATGGCGTAATGCACCGGCGAGTTGATCGGACTCTGCGGGCTCGA
>JBKJJX010000168.1:0-8579 GCA_046597825.1 Bacteroidota bacterium
ATAGCTGTTCCTTCTCTGTCAAGGAAAAGCCCCGGATGATTCTCCGGGGCTTTTTTTGTTATGATACGACAAGACTCAAAGCTCCTTGAGAGCTGAACGGATGATAGACAATCCCTGCTCGATTTCCGTTTGCGAAACGTTCAGTGGCGGCCGGAACCTGATCGACCGTTCACCGCTCGGCAGCACGATCAGGCACTTATCGTAGCAGCTATTCTTCACTTTCGTTCGGATGTCGGCAGAAGGAAGATCGAACGCCGCGAATAATCCGAGTCCGCGTGCATTCGTTACCAGCGAGGGAAATTCCGCTTCAATGTTTTGAAGTCCCGCTACGAGTATTTCGCCCTGCAATCGGGCATTGTCAACGAGACGATCCTCCTCTATCACCTCCAAAAACTTCTGCGCCCGAACCATATCAACGATATTTCCTCCCCATGTTGAATTGATTCTGCTCGGAACGGCAAACACGTTGTTCTCAACTTCATCAATCCGTTTGCTGCAGAGGAAACCGCACACCTGCATCTTCTTGCCGAACGCAATCATGTCCGGCTCAACGTAGTGCTGATGCGCCCACATCTTGCCCGTTAACCCCACCCCGGTTTGCACTTCGTCGATAATAAACATCGCTTCGTTCTCATCGGCAAGCTGGCGCAAGGCAACAAAAAATTCCTTGCGGAATTGGTTGTCTCCACCCTCGCCCTGTATCGCTTCGATAATGATTGCTGCAATGTCATCGCGGTTATCAACGAATGCCTGCTTGATCTGTTTAATTGCGAGATCTTCCTCAACCTGTACCTGTTCGAGATTTTGCTTGTTGAGAGGAAAGCGCATTGCAGGATTGTGGATGCGCGGCCACTTGAATTTCGGAAACAGCGCCGTCTTCACCGGGTCGGTGTTTGTGAGGGACATCGTATATCCAGTGCGGCCATGGAATGCCTGCCGGAAATGAATAATCTGTGTCCCCTTTTCTTCCCGATATCCCTTTGCAAAATTCTTCCTGATTTTCCAGTCGAACGCAGCTTTCAGAGCGTTCTCAACCGCAAGAGCGCCGCCCTCGATAAAAAATGCATGAGGCAAATATGATGGAATGCCAACGCGTGAAAACGTCGCAACGAATTCCGCCTGCTCTTGCGCATAAATATCGGAAAGCGAAGGCTTGTTGATGGCGATACGGGAAATTTTTTCCAGGAAAGCCGGTGAGGTTAACTTGGGATGATTCATCCCGATGGGAGCCGAGGCAACAAACGTAAAGAAGTCCAGATACGTCTTTCCGCTTTTCGCATCAACAAGGTGGGTACCTTGACTCTTCTGAAAGTCGATGACAAAATCAAAGCCATCGACCAGAAGGTGCTCTGAAAGTGACTTGATGACTTGCGGCGGCAATACAACTGCGCTTTGCGCCAATGATGCTGTAGACATAATGTTTCTCCTGATTGATTGATAAGTTCCGTAATGAGCACGCCACGAAAGCAGCGATCACGGAGCAATCAGAAGAACTCGTTATGTTCGTAGAGACAGATCAATATGGCTTCATTGCAGCGCATTGGTATTCAATCAATAATTATCAATCTGTGCGCGTTGCAGCCCGCCACTGTAGTCGATATACACGGTTTTCCATTCGGAGAAGAAATCATAGACGGTCCATCCTCCTTCACGATGGCCGTTCCCGGTTTGCTTCACGCCGCCAAACGGCATATGTGCTTCGGCGCCAATCGTCGGCGCATTGATGTACGTTATGCCCGCCTTTATGTCGCGAATGGCGCGGAATGCGCCATTGATATCTTTTGTATAGACGGAAGATGAAAGTCCGTAGATTGTATTGTTCAGAATCTCGACGCCTTCATCAAGCGAATTGGTTTTGAGAACGGAAAGGACAGGGCCGAAGATTTCCTCTGTCGCAATTCTATGTTCAGGCCTGACGTTTTTGAAAAGAGTCGGTTTATAGAACCAGCCTTTTTTCAGCGACCCGTCTTTGGGAATTTCGCCACCGGCGACAAGCTCGGCGCCTTCTGCCAATCCAATCTCAACATATGACTGAACGGTCTGTCGCTGGCCTTCATTCACGCAGGGGCCGACTTGCACATCTTTTTTAAGTCCATCGCCAAGCTTTAGTTTGTCGACGCGCTTCGCCAGTTCCTTCAGGAATTCATCGTGAATGTCTTTATGGAGGATGAGCCGGCTTGTTGCGGTACAACGCTGTCCTGTTGTACCGAATGCGCCCCACAGTACACCGTCAAGTGCAAGTTCCATGTCGGCGTCCGGCATAACAAGCTGGGCATTCTTTCCGCCGAGCTCAAGGGAAACACGCTTCAGCGTTTGGCTTGCCACTTCCGAAATTTTCTTTCCAACTCCCGTCGAACCCGTAAAGCTTACAAGATCCACATCGGGATGACTGACAATTGCATTACCGACTTCACTTCCGCCTCCATGCACAATATTGATAACACCTTCCGGCACGCCGGCGTCCAAAAGAATTTCAACGAGTGACGATGCCGTCGCCGGTGTATCAGATGCCGGCTTGAAGACAATTGTATTACCGCACAACAGTGCGGGAAAAATTTTCCACGTTGGAATTGCCATGGGGAAATTCCATGGAGTGACAATTCCCGCCACACCAATGGGAACTCGGATCGCCATATTAAATTTGTTAGGAAGCTCTGATGGGACAGTGTGCCCGAATAAACGCCGGCCTTCTGTCGCAGCATAGTACGCCGTGTCGATCCCTTCCTGAACATCGCCGCGGGTTTCAGCCAGTACTTTTCCCATTTCCCGCGTCATCTGTTTGGCAAGTTCTTCTTTCCGTTCGACCATCAAATCGCCGACTTTCCGGAGAATATCGCCTCGCTTCGGAGCGGGAGTTAAGCGCCATGAGTCGAATGCTTTGCGTGCGCTCTTTACTGCCGCTTCAACATCTTCCTTACCGGATTTGGGGAATGTGCCGATAACCTCGTCCCAATTCGCAGGGTTTCGGTTTTCAAACGTCTTTCCTGATATTGCATTGATCCATTTTCCGTTGATAAAATTCTTGAATTTCTTAGCCATAAAATTATCCTTATGCAAGTCCAACACGATTGAATATGTAATCAACATTTCTGATGCTTTTCTTCAAATCAAACAATTCCTCTACATGGTCTTTGCCCAGTACCCGGACGATTTCATCATGAGCGAGAAGCAATTCTTTGAAGTTCTTTTCTGATTGCCAGACATCCATAGCAGCCGATTGAACAATTCGATACGCGTCTTCCCGTTTCATCTGCTTCTTCGTCAGCGCCAGTAAAACAGACTGTGAGAAAATCAACCCGTGGGTTCTTTCGAGGTTCTTCATCATCGTTTCGGGATACACAAGCAACTTGTCGATCACATCAGTCATGAGATGGAGCGTGTAATCTAGCAGAATGCAGCTATCGGGAACGATAACCCGCTCCACTGACGAATGTGTAATGTCCCGTTCATGCCAGAGGGCAACATTTTCCATCGCTGCCAGCGCATTGCCGCGAAGTACGCGCGATAATCCGGCAATCCTCTCGCATGTAATCGGATTGCGTTTATGCGGCATTGCAGATGAACCTTTTTGCCCTTTGGAGAAGTACTCCTCCGCTTCCAGCACTTCTGTTCTCTGCAGATGACGGATTTCCGTGGCGAATTTCTCCAGCGAACTTCCGATGATGGCAATCGTCGACAAAAACTCGGCATGGCGGTCACGTTGAAGAATCTGTGTCGACACAGGAGCCGGCTTGAGTCCGAGTTTTTCGCAAACGTATTCTTCAACTTCCGGACTCAAATGTTCGAACGTTCCAACAGCACCGGAAATTTGCCCGACAGATATGCGTTCGACAGCTGCCAGCAACCGGGCAACATTCCGCTTGGTTTCATCATACCAGAGCGCAAGCTTAAGGCCAAATGTCGTTGGCTCCGCGTGAATGCCGTGAGTACGCCCGACCATGATTGTGTATTTGAATTCCCGCGCCCGACGCGCAAGAACCTTCTCCAGTGAATCCAATCCGCTGAGCAGCAACTCTCCCGACTGTTTCATCTGGACAGCAAGACAAGTATCAAGAACATCGGATGATGTCATGCCCAGATGCATATATCGTGCTTCAGGGCCGACATATTCACCGACGTTGGTGAGGAACGCAATCACATCATGTTTTACTTCCCGCTCGATCTCATCAATCCGCGAAACATTAAAGGATGATTTCTCGCGCATAACCCGCACTGCCTCGGCCGGGATAACACCAAGCCGCGCCTGTGCTTCACACGCGAGCAGCTCGATCTCAAGCCATATCTTAAATTTATTCTCTTCTTCCCATATTTTGCCCATGACAGGCCGGGTGTATCGCGCAATCATTGTACGACTGGATTATTAGAAAGAGGGGATCGTTATGCGAAGCTCAACAACATCGCATATGAATGTACGAAAAAGAGGCGAAAAAAGGAATGAGGCTAAAAGCCGACCGAAAGGCCTGCGGCAAGGCCGAAGAATTTCGAAGGTGTGCCCGATGTATAAATGATGTTGTACGAACCATCGATGTTGATTCCAACAGGTTTGATAACCCGAATGGCAATGCCGACAAGCGGGGTAAATCCAAATTTCAATTCATTGCTCTCGGCAAATGTAACAGGACTGGAATTCGCAACCGCATGCCGCGTCGTGAGATAATTCATTCCAACCGAGAACCCGACATACGGGGCGACCAAATCCCGCGAGAGAAGAAAGCGAAGTCCGAATTGAACAGGAATTGAAGTAAACTTAAACTGACCGTTCGAGACACTATCTGTCCGTGAACCCCACTTGATGTATCCCACAGAGCCGATCAAAGCGAAGCGGGGATGGAAAAAATACAAATACGTCGCCTGACCTCCGGTGCCGGTGCCTGCATTCTGGCGAAAACTCTCCGTCGGCTCAGCGACAATCCATTGCACGGAGGTGAACGCCTGAGACTTCGAAATCTGAGCAGTTAGCACGAGGGCAAACAAAACCATGATAATATTTTTCATACGGAATCCTTAAACCCAAACGTTTATGATGGCCGCTTTTCAAGCTTCAGAATAAGATCCAGCGGCTTCTTGTCCCGCAAGACTTTGAATTTCAATGAATCGCCAACTTTTTTCTCTTCCAGAATGGAAACCAGCGCGGTCTGGTCATTCACTTTCTCAGTGTTGACTTCAGTAATAATATCGCCAGGCTTGAATCCCGCCCTCTCCCCCGGGCTTCTCCGTTCAACGTTGCTGATGATGACGCCTTCTACCTTTTCGAGCCCGAAATAGCGGGCGACACGGGCATCAACATTCTGCACTTCAAGTCCGGTATAATACTCCCGCTCGATTTTGCCGCTGCGCTTGAGCTCGGCAATAATTCCTTTGACACGATTGATGGGAATTGCGAACCCAAGTCCGATGCTGCCCTGATTGGGAGTGTAGATAACTGAGTTCACGCCGATCACTTCGCCCGCGCTATTCAGAAGCGGGCCGCCGCTGTTTCCCGAATTAATTGCAGCATCAGTCTGAATCATGCCGCGGTAGGTTCTTCCTTCCTGGGCCCGCAGATTCATATTTGTGGAACTGATGACGCCAACGGTAACAGTGGGTTTGTTGTTCACATCAAACAAACCAAACGGATTGCCGAATGCAATGGCCCATTCTCCGATGATCACATCATCCGAATTACCAAGCGTCAGGAATGGAAAAGTCTTCCCGCTTATTTTCAAAAGAGCAAGATCCGTTACCTGATCTGTTCCGATCAATTCAGCTTTATATTTTTCACCATCCGTCATGGTGACCGTTATTTCTTTTGCGTTGCCCGCAACATGGTCATTGGTGAGGATGTATCCATCGGCTGAAATGATAAACCCGGATCCGAGTTCTTGCAGCTGTTGTGTATAAATTTGATCCGGGAAGAAATTCCGGAAGAACGGGTCTTCGCCCCACGGGCTTCTGTATCGCAACTGCCGGACTTCAAGAACGTTAATACCCACAACCGCGGAACTCGCGGAGGCAACTGTGCGTGTAATTGCGTTCCGTCGCGAATTGGAAACATCTGAACCGATTGAATCGCGCAGTTGAACCGGAGAACCCGATGATTCAGTAAACGGCGTCGAGACGAATTCTGAAATGGATTTCTCGCTGCCGGGAACAGTTCCATGTCCTACTCCGTAACCGATCAAACCACCTACCACCAGAGGAAATACTGCAATTCCAATCATAGTATTCTTATTCATTTGTTTGGCAACGATCTCAGACTTCAGGAACCCGGGCTGTTGTAAAATATTCCCGGACAGGCTCAATGAGTTTCAACAAAATTACGACAACCAATACTAACGCGAACATCCTGAAAGCACCAGCCGATGTGCCATCAGGTATCACGCGCATCAACCATGCTTCAGGAGTGAATAACGTTGCCGCAAGGATACTCAGCGTGGCAATCGCATTTCCCACATTCACGTCTTTTGAAGATTTAAATCCTACAAACCACGAAATCATCCATACCGGAACAAGAATCCAACTCAGAACCAGCATTACTCCTGCTGCTGTTGCCAGTCCCCGGCCCCCTTTGAAACCAATCCACGCGGAAAAATTGTGTCCCAGCAAACTTCCGATTCCAGCGCAGGCCAATAACGGGAAATCATTGCCGAAGATGATGTGGGCGAGAAGAATCGCGACAACGCCTTTCAGCAGATCCGCAACAAGTACTACTGCTCCGACTGCTTTTGAGTTCGTCACTTCATAACTGTTCAGCGTCCCTACGTTTCCGCTTCCTGCCTTCCGGATGTCGATACGGGATTTCCATTTGACGAGAAGATACGCGGTGGGAAAAGAACCGATGAGATAGCCCAAACCACCTGCGAGCAGATACAGAAGCATGACGACTCTTGTTGTGTCTCTGAAAGAATAATCAAAATCTTCAGGAGAATCAACGTTTTCTTGATTCCCTTGAATGAAAGGGGTATATTGTGCGAGCAAAAATCAGATTATCCCCCCATTCTCTCTCCCAGTGCGATCAATGATCAAACCTGAACTCAAAAAACTTCTTCAAGCGTTCAAGCAAGGAAAAGTTTCCGAGCAGCAGCTGCTTCAGGGCATTTCGACGTCGATGGTGGAAACCTTGGGGTTCGCCACTCTCGATCATCATCGTGAAATGCGTCAGGGTTTTCCCGAAGTTATTTTTTCAGAAGGAAAAACCGCGCAGCAAGTTGCCTCAATCGCCACACGTATCGTAGGACATGGAAGTGTTCTATTGGCAACACATGCAACACCAAAACAATTCGCCGCCGTAAAGAAAAACATCCGTACTGCCCGCTATAATGATACAGCAAGAACGATAGTGGCTAACGAGAAGCTTGTGAAACCCACGGGACGCGGAACAATTCTCATCGTTACAGCGGGGACATCGGATCTACCCGTTGCCGAAGAAGCCTTTGAAACGGCGCGTGTAATGGGAAATGACGTCGCCCAGCTGACTGATGTTGGCGTTGCGGGCATTCATCGGATTCTGACTCAAAGCAGTATTCTGCGTTCAGCATCGGTGATTATTGTTGTCGCGGGAATGGACGGGGCATTGCCCAGCGTCGTCGGCGGATTAGTGGATGTGCCGGTGATTGCTGTCCCGACTTCAGTAGGATATGGTGCAAACTTCAGCGGTGTGGCTCCCCTTCTTACCATGCTGAACTCTTGCGCCGCAGGAGTAATGGTTGTAAATATAGATAATGGATTTGGTGCCGGCTTCGCAGCAAGCACTATCAACAGAAAGAGATAATCAACGGGTTGACATGGCAAAAGACATAAGTAAAGTGACGTATGCAAAGAACATTCTGGAAACCATCGGGCGGACTCCGCTTGTTAAACTCAACAAGGTTACCAGAAATGTTAAAGGATTGATACTCGCAAAGGTAGAATATTTCAACCCTGGCGGATCAGTGAAGGACAGAATCGGCGTTTCAATTGTAGAAGAGGCCGAGCGTGACGGACGGTTGAAGCCGGGTGGAACAATCGTCGAATCAACATCGGGAAACACCGGAATGGGATTGGCGCTTGTCGCGGCTGTAAAGGGATATAAAACAGTCTTCACCCTGCCCGACAAGATGAGCATGGAAAAGATTCGCCTCTTGCGTGCATTTGGCGCGGAAGTAATCGTAACGCCGACCGCCGTGCCGCATGACGCACCGGAAAGTTATACGGAGGTCGCAAAGAAAACGGTCCGCGAAACGCCTAATTCAATTCTCGCAAATCAGTATTACAATCCGAAAAATCCTCAGGCACATTACGACACAACAGGCCCAGAAATCTGGGAACAAACAGGCGGACAAATCGACTATTTTGTTTGCGGCATCGGAACGGGCGGCACGATTAGCGGCGTGGGGAAATTCCTGAAAGAAAAAAACCCTGGCATCAAAGTAATTGGTGTCGACCCGAAGGGATCTGCCCTCAAAGAATATTTCTACACCAAAAAAATTACGCCGTTGATCAAGACGTACAAAGTCGAGGGTATCGGACAAGACTACGTGCCGGGCACGCTTCATTTCGAATATATCGATGAAGTCATCGAAGCAGATGACCGTGAATCGTTCCTCATGGCTCGAAGACTT
>JBKJJX010000224.1:0-23095 GCA_046597825.1 Bacteroidota bacterium
GGCGGACAACTTCATCCATGTTGGCCGTGCGAATGCATGGGCGGGACAGAACTGGGATGGATTTGCCGATGCGGATTCGGGCTGGCAATACTGGATAGCGCCGAATGGCGGGAATGACGGAGTAACGTATTTCCCCGGCTCCGGTGTAACAACCGAGCAGGCACACAGCGGAACATCATCTCTGAAGATTACTGCACCGGTTGGCCGCCCATCGGGCGAGCTGATTTACTTTACTGAAACAGTACCGGTACCGGCAAACAGTGCAGGCAAGAAATACGTGTTAAGTGCATGGGTGAAGACAGGAAGCATCAAGAAGGATTCAGTCTTTAACTCATCTTATGCATTGGGCTTTACATGGACAATGCATTCGAAATTATTTGCCGATGCGGGAGGCTGGAATGAAGTCGGTTCAGGTGAATATCGGTTTGTGTTAAATGATACTTCATCCAATTGGACGCAATACCAGGTTATCGTCACGATACCGGATAACACGGTGCGTGCGATTTCCGTCCGCCCGCGTGCCTATCCGTTGTGGACCGGCGTCGCGTATTATGATGACTTCTCACTCAACGGCGTCGATGTTGTTACG
Source organism: Bacteroidota bacterium (assembly GCA_046597825.1). Classification (GTDB taxonomy): domain Bacteria; phylum Bacteroidota; class Ignavibacteria; order UBA10030; family UBA6906; genus CAADGV01. Next base: position 590 of record JBKJJX010000224.1, read on the forward strand.
TCTGTTGGCGACGGGCCAAAGACGATCGGCTCGACAATTCCGGCTGATTTCAAATTGGAACAGAATTATCCGAATCCATTTAACCCGACAACAACAATCAACTACGACCTCAAATCAACGAGTCCGGTACGTCTCGACATCTACAATATCGTCGGACAGAAAGTACGTACACTCGTCAATGATGTGCAGTCCGCAGGTCAGTGGAGTGTTGTATGGAACGGCAAGAGCGAATTCGGAACACAGGTTGCAAGCGGAATTTATTTCTACCGTCTTGAAACTCCGAATGTTGTTCTTACACGCAAAATGGTTCTCATGAAGTAATGTGCATCGGGGCGCGGCATTTTGCTGCGCCCCGTTTTATTTTTTTCAATTATGATGAGTGAGGAATGAACAGAACATTTCTACTTCTTGCAATGTATCTCTTCTCTATCCCGATACTCTTTGCGGGCACGTCAGGTAAGATTTCAGGAAAAGTAACTGAGGCCGCGTCGAAGGAAGGACTCATTGGTGTCAACATTCTCATCGAAGGGACGAAGCTTGGAGCTTCAACCGATATCAACGGTCAGTATGTCATTATCAATGTTCCTCCTGGTTCATATACTCTGGCAACATCCTCCATCGGCTATCATCCTGCACGCATAACAAAAGTGCAGGTCTCGGTCGACCTCACCACAACAATCAACTTTGAGCTGAAAGAAGCTTCAGTCGCGCTGGGCGAAGAAATTACCGTCGTCGCGGAGCGGCCGATGATTCAGCGGGATCTGACTTCATCCTCCGCAAAAGTCACCGCCGAGCAAATCAAGGCATACCCGGTGGAAGATATCGGCGCATTGATCAATCTCCAGGCGGGAGTTGTCGAAGGGCATTTCCGTGGCGGACGAAGCGGCGAAGTGCTCTATATGATAGATGGGATTCCCGTGACCGACGCGTATTCGGGCCAGTCGGGTGTCACCGCGGAGACGAATTCCATCCAGGAACTGGAAATTATCAGCGGAACGTTTAATGCCGAGTATGGGCAGGCACTGTCAGGCGTCGTCAATCAGGTGACGAAAGATGGTGGTGAAAAAATCGAGGGAAATTTTTCGGCCTATACAGGCGATTATGTGAGTTCGTCCAGCGATCTTTTTCCCAATATCAAACGTGTGCGTCCGCAGGATATTTATAATGTAGATGGAAATCTGAGCGGCACACTTTTTCCCGGTGCGACATTTTTTGTTTCAAGCAGATTGTATTACAACGACGGTTATTTGTACGGAATACGCACGTTCCTTCCCACCGATCTCTCTGATTTCAGTTCGAACGATCCATCGCAGTGGATAGTCAGAAAATCAGGCGATGGAAGTTATGTGCCGCTGAATCCGGACAAGCGATGGACAACGCAGGCCAAAGTCACGTTCAATTTGTTTGGCATTGACAAACTGCGCTTCAACTTTCTTCATCAGCAAAATGATTCGCGCAGATACGACCATCGTTACAAATACAATCCCGACGGTACGTACTTCAACTATGTGAAGGGCAACCTGGCAAGCATTACGTACACCAAAGTATTTAATGCAACGACATACTTTGAAGGGAGCGGTGCCTGGTTCAGCAATCGTGAGGACCAATATGTGTACGCTGATCCATACGACCCGCGGTTTCCCGATTACACCCGGTCGCTTGCAACCGGCGGTTCATCATTCCTGACAGGCGGTGCCGAAAATCTTCATTTGCATCGCGAATCGAGGTACCTGGGCGGCAAGGCCGATCTCGTCAGTCAGATAACGCAAGAGCACCAGCTGAAATTCGGTTTTGAAACGAAAGTTCATCGAATCTGGATTCATAATTTCGGAATCCGGAATGACCAAAGCACGAATTTCAAACCGCAACCGGCTGAATTCGGTAATTCAGCATTTGCGCATACGATACTTCGTCCGCTGCAGCTATCAGGTTACATTCAGGATAAGATGGAGTTCCCTGATTTTATTGTGAACCTCGGAGTCCGCTATGACTACTTTAATCCGAAAGGAAAAGTTCTCGTCGATCAATTGCGGCTGAACTCATCGCCTCAATTTGTGAACGCAGGATCGGAGAGCCAGATCAGTCCGCGTATCGGCATTTCATATCCGATTACGGACAAGGGTGTGCTTCATCTTTCATATGGACATTTCTTTCAGATTCCGCAATTTGATTTGATGTTTTTGAATCCATCATATAACATCAACGCGACGGATCAATTTCAGGTTGGAAATCCCGGACTTAAATCCCAGCGCACCGTAGCGTACGAGCTGGGATTGCAACAGCAACTCAGCCCGGAGATCAAAATGGATGTCACCGGCTACTATAAGGATTTTAGAAATCTCATCGGAACGGAAGTCTTCGATATCGGGAACGGAAATTTGTACGCACAGTATGTGAACCGCGACTACGGAAACGCAAAAGGCATTATCATCTCATTGGAAAAAAGACATACGCACGGATTCTCAGCGACGCTCGACTATACATTCCAGATCGCACAGGGGAATGCGTCGGACCCCAATTCTGTTTTTCTTGACAACCAGACGAGTCCGCCGCGGGAGAGTCAGAAACAACTCGCTCCTCTTGATTGGGACCGGAAACATTCACTGAATGTTACGGCGACCATGGGTACGCTCAGTGATTTTACTCTTACGATTATAGGAAGGCTGGGCTCGGGGCTGCCCTACACGCCATCGAGTTCCAACCAGCGCACCGGTCTTGTGAACAGTGAAACAAGGCCGACCACTGTGTCCCTTGACTTATATGTCACGAAATATTTCGACTTCTTCGGCAGCCCGATAAATGTTTTTGCAAAGGTCTACAATGTGTTCGATACAAAAAACGAGCTTGATGTTTTCACCGATACAGGCAGAGCGGGCTACAGCGTTCAGTCGGGGTTCGAGGGACGGCCTCGCGGCATCAACACAATTGCCGAATACTATACGCGTCCCGATTTCTATTCTGCACCGCGCCAGGTGATTCTTGGTCTAGGCATATCATTGTGAGCAACGAAATGAAAAACTCCTACCGCCATGTGTCCATGAAAACTTTTGTCGTTCTCTTGATGATGGTTCCACTCTCATCAATGTTCGCTCAACGCTTTATTGATCCGAACAAGGGCAACATCATCTATACAAAAAAAGGAATCATGGACGGTAACAACGTTCGCACCATCTATCTGAACCACGGAGAGATTGCGCTCTATCCCAATCAACCGTCCGGCGAATGGCCCAAGGGCTCAGGACACACATATATGGACGGCATCTCGGTTATCGTCCAGGCTGAAACGCGTGACGCAGCGGGCCAGACGATTCATCCGCTCGAAACAAATTATCGTGAGTTCATTCGCAAAGACCCGATCACAGGATTGCCGTGGGGTTGGGAGCCATTGCCGGGTTATGCAAATGCAACACAGAACGAACCGGCAATCAGCAACAAACCCGGAACATGGCCATCGACATGGCCGGATCGTTCACAGGATTGGAATGGATTGTGGAATGGTTTCTTCGGCCGCGGAATTCAGAATGCCGATCTCGAAACATATTTCAGAATGGATGACGCCGCGGATAAACAGTACTCATATCGTCCCGTACCGACAGATACATCGCGGGGCGGATTGGGTATTCAGGTTGCGGCCCGCGCGTTTCAGTGGTCGCAGGTGCTCGCGGCTGATGTTATTTTCTGGTATTATGAAATCACAAATATCTCTGTGCAGGACTATACCAAGACAGTTTTTGCTCAATACATTGATTGGGGAATCGGCGGCACTGAGGATTCGAGCGATGACCGCGGCCTGTTCGATAAAGAACTGGATATCGCGTATGCGTTTGACGGCGACGGTATCGGTCAGCCCGGGAATTGGTCGCCTGTGGGGTACGCCGGCTACGCGTTTCTTGAAAGCCCCGGTATCGCCGTGAATGGAATCGATGATGACGATGACGGCATACGCGAGGAGCGCCGCGACAACGACGCGGGCACAAAAATTACGGGTGCGCAAAACGTCATTTCCTACATTCAAAGTAATTACAACGTCCAGAAGTTTTTGGCTTTCTATAATCAGGATAGCCTCTCGGAAGTGGCTGCAGTACAACAGGGTTTCGGTTGGACAGGCGACGAGAATTTCAACTGGCGCAGCTTCACCGATCTGAACAATAATGGAATTTGGGATACAGGCGAACCGCTGAATGACGATGTCGGAGCTGATGGACTTGGGCCGTTCGATGCGGCATACACGGGGCCCGATGCAGACGGAACGCAGGGCGATGGCAAACCAGAACAGGGAGAACCGGCCTTTGGCATTCTCGATAAAGATGAATCAGACCAGATTGGCTTGACGGGCTTCAGTATTTTTCCCGTCCACTTTTACGAACTGCACAACGATGAACAAAATTGGCAAGTGCTTACCACACCGATCGATACTACCGGATTCCAGCAGCTCAACAATGTGAACTTAGGGATGTATTTTTCTGCGGGCGCCCGCCCGTTGGGCTCATTCCCCGGCAACCTGTTCCCCCTGGCACGTCTTGCGACCGAACGCTTCTCCATGGCGATGCTTTTTGGGAATGACCGGAACGATCTCGTCCGCAGGAAAAAAACCGTTCAGCAAATCTATAATGCCAACTACCGGTTCGCGAAGCCGCCAGATTTGCCGCGGGTTACTGCAGTGCCGGGCGATCATAAGGTTACATTGTATTGGGACGATAAAGCAGAAGCATCGTACGATCCGTTCCTGCGCGAGCATGACTTCGAAGGATATCGTATCTATCGCAGCACGGACCCGAATTTTCTTGAGAGCCTGCTGATTACCGATGCGTATGGAAAGAAAACTTATCGCAAACCTCTTGCTCAGTTTGATTTGAAGGATGGGAAAAAGGGATTGCAGCCAATCGATGTGAATGGCGTGAAGTTCGATCTCGGAAACGATACCGGTTTGCGCCATACATACGTTGATACTGAAGTCCAAAACGGACAGACGTATTACTACGGAGTTGTTTCGTATGATTACGGGTTTGTCACGACAACGGCGAATGGTGTGCAGGATGGAATCCCTCCCTCGGAATCGACAAGCATCATCAACGCAGATATCAACGGCAACACGAAAGCCGACATTAACACAGCGGTTGTGGTACCCCGGGCTCCGTCGGCGGGATACGTTGCGCCGGGAGTTGACGGCGAGATTTTGCATGCAGGTCCCGCCTCGGGAAGACTTGACGTAGCGGTTTTAAATCCCGCTTTGCTGAAGAATGCCCACATCTACAAGATCGTTTTCAATAACAGTTCGCCATTTCAAAACAGTCCGAACCCGACGTTTAAGATGACGGATGAAACAGATGGCAGGATACTCATAGAGGATCGACCCGTCGTTGCCGTCGGCGAAGAAACTCCGATCGTCGATGGGTTTATTGGCTACGTCTACAACGACTCAACAGTCGACATCAATCAAAATAAAACAAAATGGAACAGCGCAAACGTGCTGACGACAACCGTGCGTCTTGATCAAACCGGCGGCTTTGCGCTTCTGAATGTAAAATATCCGGCGGATTTTGAATTGAGATTCTCGGCGGGCATAGTTGATACTTCCACCGGACAATTATTCTTCGGCGCCCCGCCTGCCAAGCCGGTAAACTTTACAGTCTTTAACACGACAGAGAATAAGAAGGCGAACTTTCTTTTTTACGACGCCGACAATAACAATACCTTCACGCCGGGCGACCGAATTATTATCGTGTACGGCGACAGTCTTGGTAAGCGCCCCGAGTCAGGGAACTACCGGAGTACATGGAGTGTGCAGGTGTTCACCGATTCGGCAAGGCTAAACCTGCGGCTTCCCCAGGCAGGCGATGTGCTGACGATCTCGACACAGAAGCCGTTTCGCACCGGCGAAGCATTTCAGTTTAAGATTCGTTCACCGCAAACCGATCTGAAGAAAGCCAAATCCGATCTCGACAAAGTTGCCGTCGTGCCGAATCCATATGTCGGCGCTGCATCATGGGAGCCGGCGAATTTGTTCCGTGCGGGGCGCGGAGAACGCAGAATATTTTTTGTAAATTTGCCGGCAAGGTGCACGATTCGAGTATATACGGTACGAGGTGCGCTTGTTCAAACCATTGAGCACGACGCAAGCGTTGAAAACGGACAAGAGTCGTGGAATCTCGTGACAAAAGACGGAATGGATCTCGCGTACGGTGTTTACATTTTTCACGTTGATGCGCCGGGTATCGGCGAGAAAATCGATAAGTTTGCGATCATCAAGTAGCATCCTTTACGGGAGGTAAACAGCTGAAGCGGTTTGGCTGTTGGCAGTGGGACTTGAATTTTAAAGAAGGAGAAATCCTGGTGAAAAATATTGTACTTATTTGCTGCCTTGCGATCTCATTTGGTTGGGTGCAGGCGAGCGGGCAAAATGTCTCGAAGTCCGGAACTTCAGCAGCAGTGTTTCTTGAAATTCCGGTCGGCGCCCGTGCGATGGGGATGGGAAACGCATTCGTCGGGACTGCGAACGATGTGACGAGTCTGTATTGGAACAACGCCGGCGTTGCGCGGCTTACACGCAACGAAGCAATCTTCACGCACAGTGAGTGGATTGCTGAAATGAAGTTCGATTATGCCGCGCTTGCCGTCCCTCTCGAAGGCGTCGGCACGCTGGGCTTGAGTTTTACATCACTTTCAATGGACGATATGCTTGTCCGGACAGTTGAGAAACCGGATGGCACCGGCGAACGCTTCAGTGCCGGAAGCTTTGCGGTTGGCGTTCATTATGCCCGTAATCTGTCGGAGAAATTCTCAATCGGATTTACCGGAAAATATATTTCAGAGAAGATTTGGGATATGCAGGCGCAGGCGTTTGCTGTTGATGTGGGCACGCTCTTTACAACGAATTTTTTGAACGGCATGCGCATTGGTGCGCAAATTTCCAACTTCGGTACGGATATGCGGCTGTCGGGGAGGGACACGCGCACATTTCATCCTATCGACGCAACAAAGATAGGAAGCAACGATCGCATACCGCAAAATATCGAATTGGATAGCTGGCACTTGCCGTTGAATTTTCAATTCGGCGTTGCAGTTGATGCAATAAAATCCGACGACCACATTATCACGATTGAAGTTGATGCGCTGCATCCCTCGGATAACTATGAGAGCATGAATGTCGGCGCAGAATATGGGTTCAACAATACATTGTTCCTCCGTGGCGGATATCAATCGCTTTTCCTGAGTGATCGCGAAGGCGGATTGTCATTCGGTGCGGGTATTCTCGCCAGTCTTTTTGGAGATGAGATAAAGGGACGTTTCGATTATGCGTACAGTGATTTTGGCAGACTGAAGGCAGTGCATGTGTTTGCACTTTCGGTTCTTTTCTAGGGACGAAATTGACTTGGAAAACACTTTTTTATGTCACTTCTATCGCCGTTGTTCTTACCGGCTGTTCGGAAAAGAAACCTTCTCCGAATGCTGCATCCGCGTCCGTTGAACTAACCTACTGGCCCGCCCCGAACCAACAAGAAGTGCAACTTGCCGACAGCATGGTGAGACGTTGGAATCGCACTCATCCGGATATCCATGTCAGTATGCAGCCGATTCCGGTAAGCCAATCTACTGAAGAAGTCTTGCTCGCCGCGATTGCCGGCAAAACAACTCCCGATGTTTGCTCGAATATCTGGCCCGGTGCGCTGCATGAGTATACGCAAGCAGGTGGTATCATTCCTCTCGACCAATTTTCCGATTTCGATTCAATTGCCTCATCACGCATTCCTCGTGAATTGCTGAAGACGTTTCAGAGTTCAAGCGGGCATTACTATCAATTCCCGTGGAAAACGAATCCGGTCATGATGTTTTATAACAAACGCCTGTTGCGCGAAGCGGGAGTCCTGACTGTGCCGAGAACCTATTCGGAATTCCTTGCGGCAGGAAAAAAAGTTTCCCGCGACACTGATGGCGACGGGCAAATTGATGTCTGGATGGGTGAGCGTGATATCCGTCCGATTTGGTGGCAGCGCCTGTTTGATTTCTATCCGTTCTACATAGCTGCATCGAATGGAAAAACGCTGTTCGAAAATGGCGAAGTGGCGTTCGAAAACAAATCTGCTGAACATGTTCTGGCGTTTTTCCAGGCGTGCTATTCCGGGAGATTGTTCCCGAAAACTTTTTTCCAGGGTGGCGACCCGTTTTTTCTCGAAAAGAAAGCGACACATTTCAGCGGTCCGTGGCAGGTTGCGGCGATTGAAAAATTTGCACCCAACATCAATTATGGAGTTGTGCCTTTGCCTGTCCCTGATGACCACCAGGGTCCGGTGTATACTTCCGGCGATTATAAAAACATTGCCATCTTTGGCAACACAGAGCATCCGCGGGAAGCCTGGGAATTTGTGAAATTTCTTGTCACTGCCGAACATGATATGATGTTGCTTGAGTTGTGCAATCAGATCCCTGTTCGCGGCGACTTGTTGACGAATCCGCTGTTTGCGAATTATTTCAGGCGCAATCCGGTGATGGTGAAGTTTGCCGAGCAAGCAGTCTACACACGCAGTATGGATACGGCTCCCGACTTGAAAGAAATCTTCGACGGCATTTCACAAGAGTACGAAATATGCGCCGTCTACGGAAAGAAGTCACCTGCCGAAGCCGTGAAGGATGCGGCGAAACGAGCGCAGCTTATTGTAGATTGGAACAAGTAACTGACCGGATGAGAATGATTGCAAACATACGACGAGCGTTCAGGCAGAGCGACAAGCATGGCTTCTGGTTTTCGTCGCCGTACATTATTTTCTTTCTCGCCTTTGTCGCGTACCCGCTGTTCTTTTCCTTCGTACTTATTTTCCATCGATGGAATATCGTTACGCCGATGGAATGGGTGGGATTGAAAAACTTTTCCCGGCTCTTGAATGATCCGTTGTTTTTCAAATCGGTTGGGAATACACTCACGTTCCTGCTCATTCACATTCCACTGCAGATTGCCATAGCAATGCTGTTTGCCTTGCTGCTGAACACGAAGGTAAAACTGCGGGGATTTTTCCGGGCGTTGTATTTTTTGCCGGTTGTTGTTTCGGGGGTGGCGGTAACGATTTTGTGGCAGCAACTGTACTCGTATGATTATGGCGTGCTCAACACGCTTCTGCATACAATCGGGCTTCCTTCAATTCCGTGGCTGATTGATTCTTCGTGGGCGATGCCTTCAGTTGCAATCATGGCGACCTGGAAGAATGTGGGAATTTATATCATCCTTTTCCTCGTCGGACTCCAGAATATTCCCGGTGAATTGTACGAAGCAGCCGGTTTGGACGGTGCGACAAAGTGGGAACAATTCCGCCATATCACTGTGCCGATGTTAAATCCCACAATCGTCGTTATTGTTGTCCTGTCAACTATCGGCGGCTTCTCGCTGTTCATCGAACCGTATGTGCTCACCGGTGGCGGACCAATGCAAAGTACGTTATCGGGAATGTTGTACATCTACAATCAGGCATTCTACTTCAATCATATGGGCTACGCTGCGACGCTGGGATTTGTGTTCGCGCTCGTCATTCTTGTTGTTGTATTAGTTCAGCGAAAAGTCGTTGAAACGGAGCCGACCTGATGCGAAAGGTGTTCACGTATTTCATGCTCATTCTCGGCGCGTTGATGTTCGCGTACCCGTTTCTTTGGATGATTGCAGGCTCATTGAAACCCGAGCTTGAGATAGGAAGCCTCGGCTTGTTTTCATCGAATATGACGCTGCACAGCTATCAGGCTGTCATTACGAAGATTCCTATCGGCAAAGCATTTGTGAATAGTTTAATTGTTTCCCTCGCAACGACAACATCAGTGGTGTTTTTCGGTTCGATGGTCGGTTACGCGCTTGCGAAGCTCAAGTTTGTCGGGAACAAAGCGCTTTTCATGATCATCCTCTTCACTATGATGATTCCATTTCAGATTGTTTTGATCCCGCAATATATCCTCATGGTGAAGCTGGGCTGGACGGATACATATCTTGCCCTCATTGCGCCGACGATGATGAGCGCATTCAGCATAACGCTGTTCAGACAGTTCTTCATGGGCATCCCGTCTGCTCTTATCGATGCAGCACGAATCGACGGCTGTTCGGAAACCCGCATCTTGTTTAGTGTCGTGTGGCCTTTGTCGAGGCCGGTTATTGTCACGGTCGCCATTCTTACGTTCATGGCAAGCTGGAATGAAGTTCTGTGGCCCCTGATGGTTGTCCGCGAACGTTCCTTGATGACGATGCCGCAAATCGTAACACTGTTCACGATTGGCGGAGAAGCGGAATCGCAACTCGGTTCCTTGCTTGCCGCAGCAACGCTGTTATCGCTGCCGGTCATTATTGCATATTCATTCTTCCAGAAATATTTCATCGAAAGCATGGCGAGTTCGGGACTAAAGGGATGATGGACGAAGTAATTTGTGGTTGGAGAGAGAAACAGATGTGCGTGCTGCGACTGGTCATTTCTTTTTTCATGTTGAGTGTCGCCGGCGAATATGCAAGAGCAGGCGGAGAGGAAATTGTGGCGACGGTTGGACATTTCGTTATTACGAGCCAGGATTTGCTTGACAGCTATGAATTCGGCCCCGCATTCGTCAAGCGATTGCCCGATCCCTTGCGCAAGCATCTGGACTTTATGATTGATGAGAGATTGCTCGCGCTTGAGGCGGAAGAATTAAAGTTTGATACAACTGAGTTCGTCCGCGAACGCGTCTCGGCGCTGGAGGAGGACCTGACGGTGGATGAATTGTACAAGGACGAAGTGTTATCCAAAGTAACGCTTAGCGAGAAAGAGATTGAAGCCGGCATTCAAAAAGCAAAAACAAATCTCCGCATCCGGTGGATATTTCTGGAGGGTAAACAGAAAGCGGAACTTCTTTCGCGCCAATTGAAGAATGGGGCTTCCTTTGACTCGCTCTACAGTGTGCAAACCGATTCGACAAACGATAGGGAGCTGAAAACAACACTGCTCAAACTCGAAAACGATGCGCCCGAATTCGCCAACGGAATCAGGTCGTTGCGCACGAACCAGGTTTCTTCGCCTTTGTCAGGCCCGGACGGATTTTATCTCGTACGCCTCGATCAGGCGTGGCAAAATCCATTGACGACGGAAACCGAATTCGAAACGTTGAAGCAGAGCACAGGAGAACTTCTGCGTACATCGAAAGCAGATAAGCTTGGGCGGGAATATGTGAAGTCCCGGATGAAAACCGCCAATCCAGTCATCAAAGCGGAAGGATTCAATATCGTCCGGGCTTATCTTGCCGAACAGGGACTTTCACGCGATACGCAGATGAAATGGAGTATTCCGTCCACGTTCATGACGGAGGCAGGCCCGATGCCTCTGAGTTCATCGGAAAATTTTTTGAGGCGGCCGCTTGTCACGTTTGCGGGGCAGACACTGAGTGTTCGTGACTACATGCGATGGTTTGATGTTCGTCAGTTTCAACTGAAGCGCAGTTCGCTTGCCGCATTCAACTCCAGCGTGAAGCAAACAATCTGGAAAATAGTGCAGGATAAATTGCTCAGTCAGGAAGCGTATGCCCGTGGATTGAACAGGAGACCGGAAGTCAGGCATGAAGCAAAAAAGTGGGAAGCAAAGTTGTTGTACCTTGCCGGTCGTTCGCGATTGATGCGGACAATCTCGATTTCAGATTCGATGTTGACCAGTCACTACCAACAGGAAAAGAAACGCTTCCGGGATGCAGCGGGCAAGCAACTCAATTTCGCCCGGGCCCGCGACCAGGTTCGCCTGGATGTGTATTACGAAGCGGAAGCCGGAATATTATTCCGAACGCTGCAACAATTGCGCAAGAAGTATCAGATTTCTGTTCACGAAAAAGTTGTGAGACGGCTTGAAACGCCTCCGGATTTGCACGCCATTGACGTCATGATCTATAAACCGGGCGGGACATTTCCCCGTGTTGCATTTCCATCCATTGATCAACGCTGGCAGTCCTTCGCCCCATGAAAAATCTCCAATACAAATACGCGGTAGAAACTCTCTTCACCGGTGCAAGCTTGGGCAACCGGTTTGCCTTTGCCCAGCTTGATGAGAGAACAAATGTTGTGGGATTATGGAGCTCGGCGGATAATCAATTCTACCTCGGCGATTGGAATGTTGAGATTATCCATAACGGCACGGTGCTCGAGCCAACGGACACGATATTCCATCCTCAATCCCAAACAACATTACTGAAAAGCGGAGCTGTGAGCGCAGAGATTGAATTCCTGTTGCCGTTCGCAATCGATGATTGCGGGGACTATGATGAGAGTCTTAGCGCCGGGATTATGCTGGTACGACTTAAAAACGAGGGAAGAGAGAAGGCAAAGTTCACCCTCAAGCATTCACTTGTTTTTCCTGCAAGCACATCGGAAAAATTCACAAAGAAGCCTCCTGAAGATCAGACAAAGAAAACCGTCAGTATCAACAGCGCGGGCAGGGCGTATGAAATTGCAACTCATGGCAATGCGAACGAGGCAAGAATTTTCTGGTCGGATCAAACGGCGCATCGGTCGAAATCGGACGAACGATCACTGCAAGTTGAATACGAATTCGGAGTAGCGTCACAACAGCTTTTGGAAGAGCCGTTCGTGTTTACATTCTCTCCAAAAGGAATGAAACACGCGTACAATACATTGCAGCAGTGTCAGGACACGGACGCGGTGGTTGAATGGACGCACGAACAAATCGATGAACTGCTGGCGCGGACGGAAATATTTACGCCTGAACCCGCTATCAACCGCGGGTTCCAATGGGCGAAGGTGAATACGGCTCGCGTGCAACATCAGTTCCGTATCGGAGAAGGCTTCACGAATGATCCGCCGCAGGATATTATTGTCATACGTGATCTCGGCTGGTATCTGCTTGGCTCAGACTACCTGACGCCTTCCTTTTCACGGGGCTTGCTGCAGCTCGCGGAGAACTATGCATTTCACGACGATGGCAAGCTGACAGAGTTCATTCGTGCGAATGAAGTAACTCCCGAGTTGCACGACTACAAACTGAATATCAACGATGATACGCCGCTGTATATCTACGGATTGTATCATCATGCAATCACATGCGGCGATGAGTCATTTCTGCGCAGCGCATACCCGTTGATGAAGAAGGCGGGCGACTACATTCTCACACAAATCAATAACGGGCTTGTTCGTTGTTATGGGGATGGAACGAATGTGTGGGGCATCTGCAGCTGGCGCAACATCATTGACGACTACAATCTCACCGGCGCAGTTACAGAAATAAATGTCGAATGTTACTACGCCCTGCGACTTGTTGCTGATGTTGCTTCGAAACTTGGACATTCTGCTGAGGCTGATCTTTACAGCAAGTCAGGTGTGGAATTAAAATTGGCGATCAACACATCGCTCGTTTCTGAAAAATCAGGCTTGTATTTGTTGAATATCGACAACAACGGCGTTCGTCATCATGACGTCACCGGCGATTTGATTTTTCCGGTTATGTTTGATGTTGCAGAAGGAGAGATGCGAAAACGAATTCTCGAACGCCTCGGCGGCGCAGAATTCTGGACACAATACGGCACGCGCACCGTCAGCCCCACAGAGGCGAACTATGATCCGGACTTTGGCTATCAGCTTGTAGGAGGCGTCTGGCATAATCTTACGGCATGGACGGCATATTGCTTGCGTAGAGAACATCCGGAAAAACTTGTCGAAGGATTGTTGAATACATACCGGCTGAGCGAAACGGAAAGGCCGAAGGATTTCGTCAATGTTGTGCCTGGAGAATTCCCTGAGCGTTTGCATGGAGAAACATTCGTAAGCCGCGGCATGACGATGAGTCCGTGGATGCCGCCGACGTATGTATGGCTTGGCGTTGAAGGATTATTGGGTGCACGACCCACGCTGGACGGTTTGGAAATCAATCCCGCAATTCCTTCAACATGGAAATGGATTGCCGTCAATCAGCTGTTGTACAAGAAAGAACGTATCAGTGCTTTTCTGTTTGATGAGATATTGTATTCGACTCATAATGTCCGAAGCTCTCATGGGACTAAAACCGGAACTCTTCTCAGCACCACATCAAACACTCCGAACATCTTCACTATTGGTCTTGCTCTCGACAATGAGGCCCTCTTATTCGTTGCTGCTGATGAATCTGTAACAGGACGTGCAATAATCGAACATGGTGAAGGTTCAACATGGCAGGATGTGAAGTTGAAAGCGGGTGAGGCAATGTTGTTCAGATTTCCGCTTGCACGTAAATCGGGTTCCCCGAAAAAAAGTGAAGTGACCCAATCCCGATGATCCGATTATCTCTCATGTGTTTTGCGGGTGCCTTTGCCGCGATAACGGTATCGGGCCAAACACCGCCGAATGATCCGCTCTCGTACTTTTTCGATGGGAAGTACGGTCAAGTGGAAGTTGGTGGAAGATTTGCCGGCGCGGAATTCCATTTGAGCCGGCCATTGCCTTCGCGCATCAGTTTCTACTATCCGGTGGCAAACAGTATTGACCTGAGCACGGATTACTGGAAGAGGGAAGATTCCCAGCCGATGGTTGTTGGTGTACAGGTGAATGACGGGACAAAACGCTGGCTGGGCAAAGAACCATGGTTGTACATACTCAGTCCGCACCGGGTAAGGTTCGAAAGAGAAGAGTCCGGCGTGAAGTACACGATGAGTTATGAATTTTGTCTGAACGAACCGGCAATGGTGTTTTCGTTAAAGATAAAAAACACGTCTGCAAAACCTGCAACAATTTCTGCCTACACGCATCTCAGACTCGTACTTCGGACATGCCAGACGTTTGCCCGAAAAGATTCCGTTTCAACTGAGTTCGATGTATCCAACAATGCGGCGATTGCCTATTTCGATGACTCCGAAACGGGGCATGCCACCTGCTTTGTTCAGAATGTCGGAACAATGCCCGCACAATGGACGACGAGCAGTAACGAACTTGCTGTCTCAGACTCCGGTTCATCAAATTGGATAACGTCGCCGGCGAAGCTTCAGGCGAAAACCTTCTCTTCCGCGAAAAAAGGAAACCCCGTCGCAGCATTCGTCTACGAACGAACACTCCAGCCAAATGATTCGCTTGAAATTGTGCAAGTCATTGGCAGTTGTCGAAAGGCTGAAGTGAAAGAGAAACTGAATCGTCTCAAAGCTTCCTGGCAGAATGAGATTGCAGCGTACGACGGTTTTGTTCGTCAGAAGGCAGAGACGGAAGCCTCCTTTACTACTGGTGATGCATGGCTTGACCGCTCCGCGGTGTGGTCACGTGCTATTCTTGCGACCAATGCTCATTACCTCGACGGACAAATTGTTCCGATGCCATGTCCCGCTGAGTATAATTTCTTCTTCACGCATGATGTGTTGATGACGAATCTCGCCGCAGTGAACTTTGACCTGGCGCGGGTGAAGAAGGATTTGTTGTATGTGGCTTCGCTCGCGAAGGATGGAATTATTCCACACGCATACTATTGGCGGGATGACGGATTCAAGACCGAGTATTGCACGCCCGACAATTGGAATCATCTCTGGTTCGTTCTTGTCAGCGCTAGTTACTTACGGCATTCGATGGATGATTCGACTGCAACCGTTCTCTATCCGCTCGTCAAGAAGAGTCTCGAAGAGATTCTTCAGCAGAAAAAAGCAGACAATCTGATGTACGCGTTTCGTCCCGATTGGTGGGACATTGGGCATGTGGAGGGGCCGCGTTCGTACATTACGATTCTCACAATCCGGGCGCTGCGTGATTACGTGTTCATGAGCGCGACACTCAGGAAAAATTCAAATCTTGTTCAGTATGAACAACTTGCAGATGCGATGCAGAAAGCATTGCAAAATAAGTTATGGGACGCGAAAGCTAAGTATCTAATGAACTGGAACGGTGATGAAGAGGACAAGCACTACTATATGGGTTCACTGCTTGCGCCTGCGTTCGGCGTCTTGCCTGTTGACAAAGCAAAGCAACTGGTCGCAACCGCGACGAAGGAGCTTGTTGCCCCGGGAATTGGCGTCCGAGTTGCTATGCCCGCGGACTTTCATACAAAAGAATCCATAGCGTTCTTCAAGTTCGCGGGCGATGAAGCCGGACAGCCGTACTATTATGCCAACGGCGGGGTGTGGCCTCACAATAACGCGTGGTACGCGCTTGCGCTGAAGAATGTAGGGAGGGTGGACGACGCAGTGCAGTTCGTGAAGACGACGATGTCGCTTGATGGCGTCGCCAAAAGTCCGATGGGAGTTCCGGCGATGTACGAGTATCGGTACTCCGACCCATCGTCAAAAGAGTTTGGGAAGATTGACAAGCCGTCGTTTCTCTGGGCGGGAGGATTCTATCTGTACACTTTGTATCAATTGTTTGGTGTGAAAGAGAATGAGTGGAATGTTTCGTTCGCGGGACCGCTTCCTGCTTCGCCCGAATCGGCGAGCTACTCACTTGCTGTTGCAAAGTTGAAAAGTGTTTCCGTGAGCGGAAAAGGAAGGTACCTTCAATCATGTCTGATTGACGGGAAAGCCGTTCCCTCGCTTGTTCTCCCGTCCGATAATAGTGATGCAGCGAAAATTGATGTGAAGTTCGGAAACCCGGTGACGCCGTATCTCGAAAGTGTAAATGCGACGCTTCATACTACGCTATATGACTCAAAGGTAAAATCGCTGTCATTCAGCGTCTCATCCTTTACGGGACACAAGACAGTTATGTCGGTAGTCGGATTAGCGGATGTGAAGAAAATCTTGATCGATGGCAGGACGCACACAGATTTCGAAGTTCAGACAGCAGCCAATGGAATCAGAAGTGCGAGAATTTCTTTCCAGGGTTCCGAGAAAAGAAAATCAATTCAAGTGATGTACTGATCGGGGGGCAGGGTTCGTTCTGAATTGCCACGACCTTTAGGTCGTGGATGGATGGCACGAAAAAGACTCCCGGGCTTTAGCCCTCTTGCGGGGGTGTTGAGGGCTAAAGCCCGGGAATTTCATTCGTTTCTTTTCCACGAGCTGAAGCTCGTGGCAATACGTAACAATATCCTGCTGGACAAAATGAAAGTCGCACAGTTCGAAAAGCCGCAAACTCTGAAGGTCATCGAGAAACCATTGCGGGTTTTGAGAGATGGAGAAGTGCTTGTGCAGGTACAGGCTTGCGGAGTCTGCGGAACGGATGTTCACATTGTAGAAGGTACATCGCGCTCGACTCCGCCGGTTGTTCTTGGTCATGAGTACGCGGGAGTTGTAACAGATGCGGGGAAGGGAATCTCGGACGTTGCTGCTGGCCAGCATGTTGGCATTGACCCGAACATTTCATGCGGAACCTGTTTCTATTGCCGGCGTGGACTCGTCCATCTGTGCGAAAACCTCCGTGCGCTCGGTGTGGACATCGATGGCGGCATGGCGGAGTTTTGCATTGTTCCCGTCAGGCAACTGTATTCGCTTCCGAATGACATGACGCTGGAAGTAAGCGCGTTCATCGAGCCTGTGTCATGCGCGATTCATGGAATTGATCTGGCGGGAATCGAAACCGGCGACACGGTGGTCATCATCGGCGGCGGGACGATTGGATTGATTATGCTGCAACTTGCTCGCAACGCCGGTGCGGCACGCGTCGTTGTTATCGAGCCATTGGAACACAAACGTAAACTTGCAATCGAGCTTGGCGCGGATGTCGTTCTGAATCCGGCTGAACTCGATGTTCAGTCTGCCATTCTCGATCTGACATGGGTCGGTGCCGATGTGGTGATTGAGTGTGTCGGAAAGCCGCAAACTGCACAAGCTGCGCTTGATCTCGCACGCCGGGGCGGGACCGTGGAATTTTTCGGCGTCTGCCCGATTGGTGAAAAGATTTCCATCGAACCGAACAACGTCTATTTCAAAGAGTTGACCATCGTCGGCTCGTATGTCAATCCGCATACATTCGACCGCTCGATTGCGATGCTGCAATCCGGTAGAGTGCGAATCGATAAGTTTCAGTTGGATAAATTTCCTCTCGATGGCGTACACGAAGCATTGCGGTACCAACGCGAGGGAAAAACAATTAAAAGCATAATTCAGCCAAACGGATGAACAGGAAGCCATGAAGCGGCGTGAGTTCTTGAACACAGCACTTGTAAGCAGTGCAATTCTTAGACTGAACCTGACAGCGAATGAGAAACGAACCATGATCTCCTCCACAAATTCCACTATCGCAAGGCGCCGTTACAAGAACGATGATATGCTTTCGATCATCGGCTTTGGCGGCATTGTTTGTCTCAACCAGTCTTCAAAGGGATGTGCAAATATCGTTGCCGAAGCATTCGATAAAGGAGTGAACTATTTTGATGTCGCCCCATCCTACGGCGACGGCGAAGCTGAACGAAAACTCGGGCCTGCGCTGGAGCAGTATCGGCAGCGAACGTTCCTCGCGTGCAAAACGATGCATCGTGATGCCAAGAGTTCCCAACAAGAATTGGAGCAATCATTGCGACGGCTGCGGACGGACCATTTCGACCTATATCAACTCCATGCCGTGACGACACTTGAAGAAGTTGAGAAGATATTTTCAAAGGGTGGTGCCATTGAGACGTTTCTCAAAGCCCGTGACGCTGGACGAACTCGCTACCTCGGCTTCTCGGCGCATTCAGAGCATGCAGCTTTCGCGATGATGGACCGTTTCGACTTTGATTCGATTCTCTTTCCGTTCAATGCTGTCTGTTATGCGCAAGGAAAATTCGGACCGAAAGTTCTTGAGCGTGCAAAGGCAAAAGGCGTTGCGCGTCTTGCACTCAAGGGGCTTGCATATTCACCGTGGTCTCACAATGCGGAACGCACGCATCCGAAATGCTGGTATCAACCAATCACTGACCACGAGCTTGCAAAAGCGGCGTTGCGCTTCACGTTGTCGGAAGATGTCTCAGCAGCCCTTCCTCCGGGTGATGAAAGGTTGTTTCGTTTAGCGTTGGAGATTGGCGCGAACTTTACGCCGATGAATCAACATGAACGTGAAAAGCTGTTTGCAAGAACTGAAGGCGTTCAACCGCTATTTCCACTCAAGGACAATTAGTATGATAGTCGAAAAACGTAATTGGCTCGAAATGTTACCCGGAATGAAATCCATATTCGTTCCGTTGTTGCTGCTGATGAGTGGATTGCCGGTACGCGGTGTTGGACAGGAATCGTTCGTCAACTTCCAACATCTCCAACATCTCACTGAGCGAATTGCATTCGGCGGCGACTCTGTGGACATCGTTCACATCTACGCAAACTATCCCAAGTACGAATGGGTCGATGCAAAGGAATCGGGTCCTGAAGGTATCGCGTGCGTTGATGATGCTGCCAGAGCATCAGTTGTGTATTTGCGCCACTATGAACTGACGAACGACAAGGAAAGTCTTGCACGAGCGAAACCGATTCTTGCTTTCGTTATGAGGATGCAGGCTGATGATGGTGAGTTCTACAATTTTATTTTCGCCGACCATTCCATCAACAAAGACGGAAAGACGAGTTTCAAATCATTCGGCTGGTGGGCGGCGCGAGGCGTGTGGTGCATGGCTTTGGGAGAGCGCATGTTCAAATCCGTTGACCCGCAATTCGCAGAGCAATTGCATCGCGGCGTTGAGCGGGCGCTTCCGCATATCGACATTTTGTTGAAGAATTATGGCAAGACAAAAACTGTGAACGGATACCGCATTCCCCAGTGGCTCTTTTACGAATCGGGGGCTGACGCGACAACAGAATTGTGTTTGGGTTTGATTGAACATTACAAGTCAACCCGTTCTCCCAAAGTGAAGAACTACATTGAGAAACTTTCTGATGGGTTGATGGTGATGCAAGACGGCGACGCGACTAAATATCCGTTCGGACTTCATCGCTCGTGGGAATCCATGTGGCACATGTGGGGAAATGGACAGACGCAGGTGCTTGCGTCCGCCGGAAAGCTCTTGAAGAACAAGAAGATGATTGCATCTGCGGAGCGTGAAGCTAAGGGATTCTACAGCAGACTGTTGATTCAAGGATTTATGAAGGAGATGGATGTCGCAGCACCTGAAAAGAAAATTGAGTACGAGCAGATTGCCTACGGGCTTCGTCCGATGGTTGTCGGGTTATTGCGACTGTACGAGGCGACCGGGAAATCGGAATATGTGAAGATGGCGGGACTTGCTGGCTCCTGGTTCTTCGGCAACAACAATCTTCATCAACAGATGTATGACTCCGCGACGGGAATATGTTTTGATGGATTGAGTGATTCAACAATGGTGAACAAAAATTCGGGTGCCGAATCTACAATTGAAGCGTTGCATTCGATGGTTGAGCTTGAACGTTTTCCTATCGCGATGAAATATCTGAACTACCGCAAAGTCAAGAGCGGCGAGACGACGAAGTATTTGTACGGAGTGTTTGAGAATTCATCCGGCAATCAGTTGACGCTTGCGTTGGATTTGAAGAAGTCGAAGCTGATGGTGCTAGAAGATGAGAAGAGCAGAGAGTTTCACAACCGACAACCAAACCGTTGAAACGGTTGCGAGGATTCTGTGTTGTATTGGTCTCCCACAACTGAAGTTGTGGGCTTCACGAAGTGGTTAGGTTAACCATAGCTCAGCCCACGCCTTCAGTCGTGGATTATACAAGGAGATATATCATGGTAACCGCTTCAATGGTTTCGCCTGGCATTGCACCAAATGACGTTTCAAGCGACGTCAAAACAATCCACGTGATTCGACTGTTGAATCTTATTGTCGTATCGATGGTAGTTGTTTCTATGGTTTTCTCTCAACAAATCGCCATCAACCGCATCGAGCAGATGCCGAACGCTCCGTCGCCATATCTCATGCGCGACTGGAAGCAGGTAGCGCGTGGGTATGATTCGTTGGTGTTCGATTTCACTCAAACAGGAACATACCTGCCACTGGGTCGCATTGTCACGAACACCGTGAACTATCCAGGCCATAACAGCTTTGGTTTGCATTCGTATGTCGGCACGAACTCTCCCAACGGTCGCGAAGCGATAAACTGTTTGCCCGCAGTCGTTGGTGCTACTCTCGCGGGCATCGACAAGAGCAATCAGAACGCCCGCAACTATGCGTTGATGGCTGAAGAATGGTTTAATCGACGACCATCGCAGAACGTGTACAAGAACGCGCCGGTTGATGATTCGGGAAATGATTTTTGGTATGAAACGATGCCAAATATTTTCTTCTATCAACTGAATTATCTTTATCCCAACACCGGCGATTACAATTATCAATTCACCACAGTCGCTGATCGTTGGCTGGAAGCTCTGCGAGTGATGGGAGGCAGCACAATCCCATGGCGTAAACCGAACGTGGATCATCGCGGCTGGTATTTGCAAACAATGACACCCTACGATGCGAGCGTGCATGAACCTGAAGCGGCGGGCGCACTTGCATGGCTTCAATACAATGCATATGTGAAAACCGACAGCGCAAAATACCGGATCGGGGCTGAATGGGCAATGGAATTTCTGGACACATATGGGTCGAATCCTTCATATGAATTGCAACTCGTGTACGGAACATATCTCGCTGCGCGGATGAACGCTGAACTTGGAACAACATACAACGTGGAACGCATGATGAACTGGTGTTTCGATATCGGGCCACTGCGTTCATGGGGAGCGATGGTTGGGAGTTGGGGCGGCTACGATGTAAGCGGTCTGATCGGTGAAGTGAATGGCTCGAATGACTATGCCTTCGTGATGAATACATTTGAGCAGGCAGGCGCGCTAGTTCCGTTGGTCCGTTACGACGACCGCTTCGCACGCGCCATCGGCAAATGGATGCTGAACGCTGCAAATGCCTCGCGGTTGTTTTATTCCAATTATCTGCCCGATACATTGCAGGACAGCTCGCCGTGGGCACATCAGCACGATCCATCGTCAACGATTGCGTACGAAGCGCTGCGCCAGACCCGCAATGGTCGGAGCCCCTTTGCAACCGGCGATGCGTTGGTGAACAACTGGGCGCAGACGAATCTCGGGCTGTACGGGGCATCCCACGCGGGGATATTCGGGGGCATTATCGATACGACGAATGTATCCGCCATTTTGAAGCTCGACCTTCTCAAGACAGATTATTATCACGTTGCGGCGTATCCGACGTTCCTGTATTTCAATCCGTACAATATTGCCAAGACAATCGCTCTTGATGTTGGCAGCGGACAGCATGATGTGTATGATTGCGTCACGAATTCATTCCTGAGAACAGGAGTCACCGGCTCGACGACGTTCGTTATTGCACCAAACTCAGCCGTTGTTATTGTAATAACACCTTCGGGCGGAAGCATTTTCTATTCACTTGATAAAATGCTGGTGAACGGAATTGTCGTGGACTATCACTCAGGCCAGCCTGTTTCCAATTATCCACCAAGAATAAAAAGCCTTTCGCCTGAAGCATCCACAATTCTTTTCAATGGCAGCACGCAGCTTTTTTGTACGGCGACGGATCGCGAAAACGACGTGCTGACATATATATGGCAAGTCAGTCAGGGCGCAATCACCGGAAGCGGTTCGAACGTTGTCTTCACAGCGCCGGATGTGCAGACGAATGCAGTCATTAGTTGTATAGTAGATGATGGACG
>JBKJJX010000311.1:0-6706 GCA_046597825.1 Bacteroidota bacterium
TAACTCAACTCGAGAATTGTTCTTTGTTCTGCGCTGAGTTTTGCCAGTCCGTTTCGCATCAATGACTCCTGCTCTTCGCTGATGGTTGCATGAAGCGGGTTGGCAGCATACGCAGTATCCGGAATCGAAATGAAATTATCGTCGGCGTCGAGGCTCTGTCCTTTGTTGATCATTTCCTTAGATCTCAATCGATCGATCGCTTTTCTCCGGGCGATGGTTACAATCCACGTGTACGCACTTCCCTTCTCCTGTGAAAACATTTCTGCCTTATTCCAAATCTGCAGAAATATTTCCTGGAGCAAATCTTCCGCCTCATCCGTTGCCTTCACGATTTTCACAATCATGCTATAGACAAGGCCCGAATACCGGTCATATAGTTCGCTCAACGCTGCCTGGTCGCGTTGCTTCACTCGCATCAACAGAAGAAGATCTTCCTCGTTGCGTCCTGCTTGATTTACAATCACCGCCAGAAAGAACAGGCTCATCGTCTGTCTAAAATACGTAAAATAGGTTTAGTTGGATTAACGGAAAACGTGTGCTGGCGCATCAGTCCCCGGGGACATAAAAACCCGCTGAACTGCCAACCCATGACATATTCTTATTGTGGTCTACGCCCATCATCTTCCCGCGGCCCATCCGTACGAGGTTCGCGACCGGCGTGAGCTCCTTATTCCAAATGTACATAATCCGCACCTCTGCTTTCGTTCCGCCATGCGGTGTGTTGATAAATGTACCGTACTCGACTTTTTCCTGAAGGACATAATCATGTCGCTGGGATTGAGGTACTGCATCGATGTCGGCTTTGCCGGGGCCAATAATCACGCCGCTTCCGGCAAAAGAGAACAACGGTTTTAACACCCAGTTCTGCAAATCCCCGGGCAAGGATTCGACCTCATCCAAAAATAAAGTTCTGGGAACAGTTGAATGATGAAGATAGGGGAGTGAAAATTTGCTAATGCGGAAAAACCAATTCGGATGTCCCGCCCATTCAACATCAAGCTCATCCCGAAAACTAAAAGGAAGTTCCGCTCCGGTTTTTTTCAGTTCATCCGCGATTGCACGATTATAGATTCTGTGGATGGGGACGAGCTTTCCGTTGTCACGATAAAACAGCTGTTTGTCTTCCTTGACCACATCACGGATGTTCACAGTTTTCGTTCCGCATATTCTATCTGTGAGAATAAAATCAGCGAGTGTTTTCTGACGTTCCGGATCGAGTTCAAGAAGGACAACATTCTCCGGATTATGATTGCCGAGAATTGCAGCGCGCAGCTCGATGAAATACGCCTCGAGGTCAAGTCCGCCGAGCAGATATCTGCATTCTCGCGGTAATGCAAAGACTTCCTTAAAGAGCATCGACTGCGCCGGTTGGAACGCAAAGAGCGTGGGAAAGCCCTGCAACTCAATGAGACGCGGGACAAATTCGCCGTTAGGCAATTGAACGATGCCGAAGTCGACTGCAACGAACAGCGGATGATCGGTTTCATTCGGCACATTGTATTCGTAAGGGATGGCCCGTGTAGAAGCTTTCAGATATTCCGGATTGTGGACCAGTTGACGGATCAGTTCTTTTCCGGCGTGAACCATCGAATCCATGAGGTTTGCGGGAATAAAAAAAGGTGTTTCCGAAATTCTGAAATCGATATGCGTTCCGCACAACGCCTCGAGGCGATTGAGGAAGAGCCGGTATTTTTCCTCTGTAAAATTCTTGTTGTAATATTCGCGCAGGTGAGGAATCATGTGGAGTTGCGGATTGGGCGTGTGGTGAAAATATTATGCGAAGGTCAGATTAGAAATTCGCCGCGTTCCATTATTTTCTTATCGTCAATCCAGATGTCGAACTTTGTACCGACTACATCGATATGGGTAGAAGATGTCCAGTCGGCGCCGGTGTGCTCGGAGTATGGATGCCCGAACGCGATATGAATACCTGGAATTTTTTCATCCTGCAGAATATGCCCGACAACATGTTTGAGTTGGATATTCGTGCCGATTGCAAACTCACCCACGCGGTCGCTGTTCTTATCCGTGTGGCAATACTCCCAAAACTCCCGCTCCAGATCTTTATTGTCGCAGTGCGCAGAGAGCATGCGGCTGTCTTTTATTTCGATTGCAACCGGCGTGTCGCTGAGATCTCCATACTTCGCGCAGAGATAATCGCCGACGACTCCATCGACGATGAATATGCCGTTAAGATTTGCCGGTGACGTGAAGATTTCGCCGCCGGGAAGATTGCCCCACTTATCGGGACTGATGATGCCGCTTGTCTTGAGCCATTTAAGTTTCGGGCTGAGTTCCGCAGTAATGTTTGTGCCGAGAGCAGTTTTGCAGACGACTTTTTTGGCGAGCCGGGCAAGATTAAAAACGCGGGTACTGATCTCGTCCACTTTATTGAAATCGGCGCGCATTCCTTCTTTCATGATCTGGTGATTTACGTTGATCATGTGGGCGTGGCGGAGATGATGATCGGTCACCACCCGGGTCATTTGCATGCGTGTGCGCAGTTCGCCGGTTTGTCCCCACGCGGCGTAAATGCTCACCTGGCTTGTGGCAAGATCGTCGAGAATCGGTTGGGGCATGTCCTTGTGCGGACGAGGGGCGAACGTTTCAAGCAGAAAGGTGTTGCAGCGTGCACCGACTTTTGCAACCTCTTGTGCAAGTGCCGCTGCAATGTCTTGCGTCCGCTCGTCAGTAATGATTGTGACTTTCTCGGAAGGTTTTACTCTCAAGCAAACATTGATGGCATTGTACGCGCCTTCAACCAGCTCTTCATCTACCAGAATATCATCAACGACCACACTCATGCATTGCTCTAACTATTGAACATACTCCGGAACATTCAGCCCAACGCGCGTCTCTGCAATAATGAAATCCACAACCGCCTTTAAGTCCTGGGTTTCTTCCCAAATCTTTAATTGCCGCTCGGCGCCGTTCCCCATTTCCAGAATTGTATGGATGTAGTTGATTTCTTCTCTGCTATCCAGCTCGTCGACAACATCATCGACAAACTGTAACAGTTCATAAACCAAATCCTTCGCCGGAAGTTCCATCTGTCTGCCGAAGTCGATCAGCTTTCCGCCCAGTCCGTAGCGGCTTGCACGCCACTTGTTCTCCATAATCAGGGCGCGGCGATACAAACGAAAACCCATATTGGAAGAATACAAGTTGTACAACTTGACTATAATTGCCTGCATCAACGCCGCGAGCGCGATCGTTTCCTCTGCGCGCATGGGGATATCACAGATCCTGAATTCCAGCGTTCCGAAGAACGGGTGGGGACGCATATCCCACCAGATTTTCTTCGCGTTGTCGATGCAATTGGTTTTGATGAGGAGGTTCACAAAATTTTCGTACTCCCCGTAGCTCGGGAAGTAATCAGGGATATTCGTGCGCGGAAATTTGTCGAACACTTTACATCGATACGATTTCAATCCCGTATTCCGTCCCATCCAGAACGGAGAATTTGCCGAGAGCGCAAGAATGTGAGGGAGAAAGTACCGTGCGGCATTCATCAGGTGGATGGTCGCCTCTTTGTCCTCAATACCAACGTGAACGTGCAGCCCGAATATCAGGTTTGCGCGGGCGACCTGTTGCATGTCTTCGACAATTGTGTGGTACCGGTCGTCGGGGAAAATTCCCTGGTTATGCCAATCAGCAAAGGGATGCGTTCCGGCGGAGGCGAGGCGCAAGCCGTTATCCTGTGCAAGATACACCATGTTGCGGCGCAATTCAAAGACTTCTTCCTTTGCTTCTTTGATGTTTTTGCAGATGCCGGTTCCAACTTCAACCACGGACTGATGCATTTCGGGCTTTACGCGTTCTTGTAATCGCAGTTTGCCCTTCGCAATGATTTCGGCATTGATATGCGAACGCAGGTCTCGCGTGACCGGATCGACGGTCTGGAACTCTTCCTCAATGCCTAACGTGAAACTCGGACGCATGGGCCACCCGGCTTTCTGTGAATTACTTTTTAGAAGTTTTGGCTGTGACTTTTTTAGTAAAAGATTCCGGATGATCCCCGTTCAAAAATCTTGACCACCGGTATTCTTTTACTTCCCGGTTGTTGCTGAGCGCCGTCTTCACCGCGAACTCGGCAACGGCGTTTACAATCCACGAGAAGTTTTCTGCCCCGACAGAATGATAGTCTGCATCCGGTGCCGGATTCAGGTAATCTATGCCGTACGGAATGCCATCGCGTACCGCAAACTCGATTGTATTCATGTCATACCCGAGTGTCTGGCAGATCGTAAGGCAGTCCCGGATGATTCGCTTTTCGAGTTCAGGCTCGGGAGATGAATTGGGTTTGATGTAGCGGCTGTCGTGCGGCTGCTTCGGATCATACCGCATGATGTGGACTTTCTCCTGACCGATGCAGTAGCAACGGTAGTAATCGTCAAACTCAATTCCTTCCTGCAACGTCATTACGAGGTCGCCCGTTTGATGATAGAAGTGAAAGAAATCGCCCTCGTTGTGAATCTTATACACGTGCTTCCATCCTCCGCCCGAATGTGGTTTCAGGAACGAAGGGAAGCCGACATATTCAAATATTTCCTTCCACTCCAGCGGATAATGCAAATTGCGAAAGGACTGCGTTGTCGTTTCGGGCGGGTGTTTGTAAGAAGGAAGAAGAACAGTTTTTGGAATTGCGACGCCGAGTTTCGACATCAACGCATAATTAAAAAACTTGTCGTCCGCACTCCACCAGAATGGATTGTTGACCACGACAGTTCCGTTGATCATCGCATTCTTCAAATAGGAACGATAATAGGGAACATCCTGAGAGATGCGGTCGAAAATAACGTCGTACGTGACAGGGTCCGCCATTTTTGTGATCCCCACATCCACAAATTCGGCGAGCACACCCTGGTTCATTTCGTTGATGCGGGCAACGACAGCTCCCGGGAAAGTATTTTCCATTCCGAAGAGGAAACCGACTTTTTTCATGGTATCTCCAAGCTGATTGATGGAAAAAGCCCTTTGATGGTGAAGCGGAAAAATTGTCCGGATTGAAATCAGCGAAGCAACATCTAACGCTGAGGAATGAAAAATTACGAAACTCGGAAGTATGATAGGGATTTCATCCTGAAGAATCAAGAATCCGGAAAGAGTCACCCAGACGTGATCGTGCTTTACCACACCAGAGGTGATGGAGTTGACAGAATTTCGAAGCGTGAGAGGCTTCACGTCTCTCAATAAACTATTGTTCTTTCCCCAACTTCAGCGTACATTGTTCAACAAATTTTTGAACACTGAAAGCAGTCATCGCATGATCATTTACTCTGAGAAATCGCTGTTGCAGTTTCATTCCACTTCACGAAATCAGCCCGGCGAACGCGACCGGGCAAAGATCCCGGACAACCACAAGTGGGATCTGACGCCTGTTTATCCCGCAGTGGAAGCATGGCGGGAAGCGAAACAGAGTTTAGTGGCAGAACTTCCACTGATAGAAGCCTATCGCGGTCAGGTCATGCAAACTCCGCAATCTCTTCTGGGATGTCTTGAGCTTGTAAGCAGATTGGGGAAAGAATTCGGCCGGCTCTTTTGTTATGCGAGTATGAACTCCGACCTGGACACGCGCGATGCGGGATATCTGGGAATGGAACAGGAGATTAGCGCAATTGGAGCTGAGTTCAGTGCAAAGACGTCCTTCATCGAACCCGAAATTCTGAAAATAGACAAGGCAACACTCGACGACTATATTCGTCGTGAGCCAAAGCTGGAAATCCACCGGCATAACCTGTACGAAACACTTCGCCGCACAGCGCACACCGGCACCGAAGGCGAAGAAAAGATCATTGCCGATGCCGGATTGATGTCCGATTCGCCCAATGCCGTCTACGGCATTTTTTCAAACGCGGATTTCCCCTATGCGGAAATCCAACTGAGTGACGGAACAAGAGCCAAACTGGATCAGGCGGCGTTCGCATTGCACAAGAGTGCGCCGAACCGCGAAGACCGGAAAAAAGTTTTTCATTCGTATTTTGGCAAGCTGAATGAATTCCGCCTGACGTTTGGGACGAACCTCTACGCCGAAATAAAGAAGAACATGTTCTACATGCGCGCACGGAAATACAATTCGTGTCTTGAGCATGCGCTTGATGGCGGCAATATTCCTGTGGCTGTGTTCAAAGGGCTTATCGATAACGTCAACGCAAACCTGCCGACGTTCCACCGCTATCTTGCATTGCGCAAGCGCATGCTTGGAGTGAGCGAGCTGCATTATTATGATTTATATGCACCGCTGGTGAAAGATCTGGATTTGAATTACACGATTGAAGAAGCGAACGAACATGTGCTCGCTTCACTCGCTCCGCTTGGCAAAGAATACACGGATGTTTCACGCACCTGTTTCAACGAGCGGTGGGTCGATGTGTTTCCAAATGAAGGAAAACGTTCCGGGGCGTACAGCAACGGCGCGGTGTATGACGCGCATCCGTACATTCTTCTGAACTACAACGGCAAGTACGATGACGTGAGCACGCTGACACACGAGCTCGGGCACACGATGCATAGTTACTTCTCCAACAAGCATCAGCCGTACAGCAACTCACACTACTCCATTTTGGTCGCCGAAGTTGCATCGACATTCAACGAAGCGCTGCTGATGGACTATATGCTCAAGACCATCAAAGACGACAGCATCCGGCTTTCGTTGCTCGGAAATTATCTCGACGGTATTCGCGGCACCGTGTTCCGTCAGGTGCAG
>JBKJJX010000332.1:0-2895 GCA_046597825.1 Bacteroidota bacterium
GTCGTTGAATCGGAATGTGTCCTCCCCCATTCCGATCCGGTACGCAAAACAGTTGTGTGTTGCATTCCAGAATTCTTTCTTCACTCTTTCAAGAAAAATATCTGCTTCACCTTTAGCGGTAACAGGAAAGATTGTTGCTATGAAGCGAGACCCTTGAATTTTAGTCTCGCCCCGCTGCTCTCCCTGAACTGTTTTGTATTCGTCCATCATATCTTCAAGATAATCCTTTGTTCGGGAGACACAAATGTCTGCAAAAGTATTTCTTGCAGATGAGTGGTTCGGTTACTATCTTCATCGTTACACGCTCAAGGAATTGACAGAAGATGAAAATAGGAGTCGTTTGCTACCCCACATACGGCGGAAGCGGCGTTGTTGCAACGGAATTAGGCAAAGCACTGGCGGATAAGGGACATCAAATCCATTTTATCAGCTATGCGATGCCCATGCGGCTGACCGGCTACATGGGAAATATCTTCTATCATGAAGTAGAAATGGCGACGTATCCCGTGTTTGAGTTTCCACTCTACACGCCGGCACTCGCAAGCAAAATGGTTGAAGTTGCCCGCTTTGAAAAGCTGGATCTTATTCATGCCCACTATGCAATTCCACACGCAACGAGTGCTTTTCTCGCGCGGGAAATTCTCAATAATGGATTAAAGATCGTAACAACTCTGCACGGCACCGATATTACTCTCGTTGGATTGGAACCAAGCTTTCTTCCCGTCATGAAATTCAGCATCGAACGAAGCGATGGCGTAACAGCGGTATCGCGTTTCCTGCGGGAAAAAACGCTGACAAATTTCGGGATTGAGAAAGATATCACAGTGATTCCGAATTTTGTCGATACGGAGAAATATACTCGCGTCGCATGCGCGGACGTGTGCGGGACACTGGCACCAAAAGGAGAAAAGATTCTGGTCCATGTTTCAAACTTCCGTGCCGTGAAGCGCGTGCAGGATGTCATCCGCATATTTGATCAGGTGCAAAAGAAGATTCCATCAACCCTGATTCTTGTCGGAGACGGGCCGGATCGTTCTGCATGCGAAATGCTTGTGCGGGAGTTAGGCCTGCATCAGCAAGTGAAGTTCCTTGGAAAGCAGCTTGAGCTGGTGCCAATTCTTTCAGCAGCGGACTTATTTTTGATGCCGAGCCAATCGGAAAGCTTCGGCCTTTCAGCCCTTGAGGCAATGTCGTGCGAAGTCCCGGTAATATCCACCAGCGTCGGCGGACTGCCCGAACTTCAGGTTCACGGTGAAACGGGTTACATTGCCGAAATCGGCGATGTCGATCGGATGGCTCGCTATGCAATTGAGTTGCTCAGCAGCGAAGCAAAGCACAAAATGTTTGCACAGGCGGCCCGGGCCCGCGCCATCGAGTTCGATGTGCACAAGATCGTGAACCAATATGAAGCTTACTACGAACAATGCCTTGCAGCTTCGCCGCCAACCAATGGCGTCGCAACGCCCGAACTTTTGGTACGAAATTAAAAATGAAAACAATCCCTGATGTAGTTCACATATCAAAATCCAAAAAGCCGACTCTTGAAGAGTTAACTGCCATTTTAGAAAGCGAAGGCTTGGAGTGGGAATTGTACGCCGATGCCGCCGGAACAAAGTACGGCCGGCATAAGCACGACTTTGACGATTTCCTTGTAATTGTGCAGGGGCAGATGAAGCTTGGAATGGAACGCGGCCAATGGATTCTCAAGCCCGGTGACAGGATCGATCTTCCAAAGAATACCGTCCATTGGGCGGAGATGGTGGGCAAGGAAGAAGTAAAATACCTCAGCGCCGCAAAGTAACTCTGCCAACTCTCACGGAAGAATTCTCCTCTTCAAAAATCTGTCAAGCACTGCCAGCAATCCTATCGCTGCGGAGCCCATGATGGCAATCTTGAGATTTCCGTTCCCAAAAATAAATGGCAGATACGACTGAAGCACAGCGGACAGCCCCGAAGCAACATGAAGTGTGTATTCCCCCACCGCATCACCTGCCTTGTTCACCCATGTTTGTGTATTTGAAACCTGCGAAGAGTCGACGGCTCCCGTCAACACAAACACTGCGAGCATAACTCCCAACACCAGCATCATTCCGAAAACGTACGCGAAATTCTCCACGATACGGAACAGCAAAGGCGATTTCGGTACGATATCCAGCCGCCGTAGAACATTCCTTGTGAACTCAGACCCAAGATTTGATGCGGGCAAATTCCGCAACGCCGTTGCCAGATGTTGAAGTCCATCCAATGCATGCCGGCAACGGGTACAACTCCGCATATGTGCCGCAGCGGCAACCGCCTCGTTCGCCGGTAACGTTTCATCAACAAAGAGATGAAGTTGCTCGCCGGTCAAATGTTCGTTGCTCATACCAATTCTCCCTTCAATCTTGACAAAACTTTCTCGCGCAAAAGATTTCTCCCTCTGAACAGATTTGTCTTCACCGTGCCCAATGGAAGATTCAGAATGCCGGTCATTTCTTCGTAGCTCATTTCTTGCAGATAAAATAATGTTTCCGCCGATTTGAATTTTTCAGGAAGCTGCTGAATCTCCTCGGCGATGATCCTGGTATATTCTTCGTTCTCCATCCGTTCATCCGCACCCATCTCTTCATCCACAAAGATGTTATCGAGCATCTCTTCATTGATGTCAATAGAATCCGGGCGGGGTTGTCGTCTCGTCACGCGAGTCATGCATAAATTATAGACGATGCGGTAAAGCCACGTACTGAACCTGGCATCGCCGCGGAATTGATCAAGATTCCGGAACGCCCGTACGAAGCCATCCTGCACGAGCTCTTCAGCCTCCCGTTTTTCGCCTACAAGACGAAACGCAAGCGCGTACGCCTGATTCTTGTGGCGGTCCACAATAATGGAGTACTTCCGTGCATCGCCCCGGCG
>JBKJJX010000219.1:0-10620 GCA_046597825.1 Bacteroidota bacterium
ACGCCTTCGCAGGGCTCGCATTTTTTCCAGAACATTACATCGTTCAGGATCGGATATTTCACCGTCAACTCATTCAACAATCTGGGTTTCATTGATTGGGATTGGCTCGCGAAGCAGGCACCCGTAGAACGGATGGCATACACCTCGCATCTTCGTTTCGCAAAGCCGATGACGGTAAAAATAAACGGCAGTCAAAACAAAGGAGTGATTATAAAACCGGGGAAAGTATAAGCGGGTCAGTGGACTTTTTTGGCGGCGGGATCATTCAGGTGAAGCGTATCGCTGATGACTTTCTTCAATTCATCCATCTCCACTCTCCCCTTCCGCAGGTAGCGGACATTCTTCATTTGAAGTTCAATGACTTCTTTCTGGTTCAGTTCGCATCCGCTGATGATAACAATGGGAATGTTTTTCGTGGATGAATCTGCTTTCAATTCCTGGATGTATTCCATTCCGCTCTTCCGGCGCAATTGAAGATCCATGAGGATTGCTTCGGCATCGCACTCTTTTGTACGCGCAACAATATCATCTTTGTCGATTGCAAACTGGACGCCTTCATACCCCATGTCATCCACAATGAACTTCAGAAGGTTGGAAAAATCCACACTATCCTCTACAATCATAACAGATTTCGTCCCGGCGGACTTTGGTGCTTTAGACATTTGACAGGAGTTTGTTTTTGGTATGAATTGAAACGTTTATTACAGAAGAACAACCAATTCAAGGTAACTGAAAGCGGGTAGGAAGTCAACATATGAGACCGTGCCTGAAGATCTGAAAACATCGCTCCCGAACACACCACTCTTTTACCGTTGTCCGGAAGACAACAGTTTTCACGTTGAAGTAAAAATAAATTAACTTGGACGCACAGCCATTGATTTGTACTTTTTTGCGCTGATTATTGCCATCTACTGGGAGGAATAATGATAAGAGTGCCGCTGAAATTTTTTGTACTCGTTTTCGGGCTTGGATTTTTCCCGGCCTGTTCGACGTTCACATTGCAACAAGTTGATTTTGGATGGCCTGTGGAAAGCGTTGTGAAAGTAAAAGATAACAATACAGTGTCGGAGGGACGGTATGCCCTTGCGTTCAATGTTGCGCCTCTCGCTGCAAGGGAGTTTGATGACTCTACAGCACTCAAAGGCAAAGAGCTTCGACTTCTGCGGAGCAATGAGGGCCTGTATTTTATTACCGGCATTAATTTCAAGTATATATACGTTATGACTCCGGGCGCCAGGGAATTGAAGCTCTGGAACGCATTTGAAGTTTCGAAAACCGGACTGAAGCACCCCGTTCTGAATCTACGCGACCCGTATGTTGAATTGATAGATGGAAAAGACATGCGTGTGCTTATGACGAGCGACGACCTTGTGCAGCCTTCAGACTTACGGACGGAGAAACACTAATGAGAACATTTCAACTCGCCTTTCTTGTCCTGACTTTTGTAGCTGTCGGGGTTGCCCAACAATCCGATTTTGAAATCAAAGAACGTTTCAAAACAGTGTATGATGAATTGAAGCGCGACATTGACTCAGTAAAAACAGCCGATCAAATCGCCCTCATCCCCAACCGTATCAGCGGGATGGAGACGGAGTTTGAGCCGCACAAGGATCTTATCGCCGGGGCGTTCTACCCTGAAACGTTCGAGAGCATGATGTCACAATTGAAAAATCAGTTCGCTCTCGCAGAAGCGAAGGCAACGACAATCCACACACAAGGGACGCGGATTGACGAACTCTCAACGCAGCTTGCCGTGTTGAACACCGAGTTGGCGAGATTGAATTCTGAGCGCGAGGATTTGATTGCGCAACTGCGTGTTGCAAATAACTCCGCTGCCCAGCAAAAAGAACTTGTCCGGCGGCTTACCGAGAATCTCCAGGCGAAAGACAGGCTGGTGAATGCAATGGTCGATTCCATCTTCCTCCCCTTCGGAAAAAGCATGGAGTCTCTGACGGATGTCCAGACTGATGCCCTGGGAAAGAAACTCGAAACAACCAATATCGTGACACGCATTGCGGATATCGCGCAAGACAATGTAAAGTTCCTGAGCGCAACGAACCTCGAAAACAAAGACTACGGAACGCTCGTCAATCAGTATGAGCAATTCCGAAACCGGTGGAGCGGATTGCGTGATCCGGTGAATGCTGCTTTCGCCGCCAGTAATGCAAAAGCTGCGGGAAAAGGAAAGAAAGATATGATGGCCGCCACTGGAGAAAATCCTGCAGAACGCGTCGATGCGGCGCTCGCGGAATGGCAGAATAAATTGAGTTCGTCAGTGTGGGCGGGCGTGATGAAGGAATTTTCAAGCCGCTCGGTCGCAATTCACCCGTTCAACGACTCGCAGAGTTTCTCTGCCAGCATTCGGGCCTATGTCGACTCAGCAAAGGTGGCCGGTGGAGATACAAAGACGTTCGCAGATGAGGTTTGGGCTCAGCGAATTGATAAAGAGTGGAAAGCGATTCTTGAGAAAGATTTCTTGTTGGGTAAGGTTGAGTTCGAATCGCTCGATCGCAAAGTCAGCGAATTGCCCAAAGAGAAATTCGATTGGAAAATTCTGTTTTGGATTGTAAACGTTATTATCGTTGCGGTCGTGGTGTTATGGTTCGTCAGCAGAAAAACAAAAAAAGAACAACAACCGCCAAGCCCCGCCCGTACAGCGTAACAGCGACATCTTTTTCGCTTTAGGAAAAGTGACCGGATATTCTGCGGTCACTTTTTTTATTTAGTGCGAATAGAAATCAATAACCCGCTGCAGGGCTGCATTGCAAACAGGGTCGAACTCTTTCGCCGTTAGAGAAAACATCCTGCAATCCAGCGCCGGACGGTACAGCCCCTTTGAAGCGTAGCCGGATCCTTCGAATGCGCCTACCTTGCCGACAAACCTCTCATCCTTCAGTATCACAATTTGTCGCTGGAGAATCGGCTCCCGCTTCTGGTAATAATCTGCGGCAAGACGATCGAGTTTTCCCCTCTGAGCTTCCAGACTGTCGTACTCTGTTTTCCGCCAGGGAGTCGGAATCTGAATTCCGGGCGAAAGAAAGTTTTTCCATTTGAGATTATTCTTATCGACCAACGCCGAGACATTCGCTTCCCACGGCTCAACGCCCGGTGAGTAGAAATCATTATACGCCGTTGTAGATCCGTAATACTCATCTCCCAAACCGGCAAAGCTATGGCCGAATTCATGCACGTAGACATAGTCCATCTGCCATTGCTGAGATACGGTTTGTTCGTTCGTGTATGTCACTGCATACAGATTGTAAATTCCGCCACCGCCATAGCGTGTATCGTTTACGAGGATGCAGATAAAATCGTACGGCGCTGCAGCGGCAACATCCCGCAACGTCTTATTGAATGTGGTGAGAACATACCGCGCTAATCCGAATGTACTGTAACGCGTACCAAGCATATTTTTCTTCCACACATTCTTGTCCGGCACATCGATGCCGCTTTCATCCGACTCCACTTCAATCGCCCAGACATTGAAATCATTTTTTCTGCTTTTGAATGGATCGGCTGCAAACATCACGTCGTTGAAGTGTTTCGCATCGCTGCGAAATTTCCCCATGTCGCTTTTAGAATATCCATCACCCAGAATAAGGATGTCGACTTTCTCCTCCGGCGAGCCGCTATTCATCACCTTATCAACTTTGAATGAGTACGACGTCCTGCCTTTGTTTACCTGCATCGGATCATTGGGATCGATCGTCACCGCCCAGAGTTCATGAAACTCCATTCGCTTGTCGCGCCGTGAAACTGTCAATTGAACTGAATTTCTGGGATACGGCAACCGGATGGTTTCTGAAAACGTCCTGAACATTCCCCTCAAAGCCTCGTCTGTTGTTTGCCATTCGTTAAAGATGGACGAAAAGCCCCGGGAATAGATCAGAGCCGAAGTTTGTGCATCGAACACCCGGAAGGCGAATTCACCGAAACCGAGCGTATCAATAAGATTCACTTTACTGCCGGGCCATTCCCCTTCTTCTATTACTTCATCAAGGCTGAACGATTCCTGTCCCTTCGTGCCGGTGTGAAAATAATCCACCCGCATCGTCTTCCCGGTGAAGAAGTGGTCGTAGGTTGAAGCAGCAAACAATTGGCATGGGATAATGCCGAATAAAAGTGCCAGGCGAAAGAAGGTGCGCATCGAAACTCCATCATATTTTAAGTAGAGATAAAGAGAGGCGGAGCGTTATTTAATGCCAATCAATTCAACATCGAAGATCAGTTCTGCATTTGGCGGAATCAATCCACCTGCTCCTCTGGCTCCGTATCCGAGCGGTGAGGGGATGATCAATTTGCGCTTCCCACCGATCTTCATAGTCGCAACACCCTCATCCCACCCTTTGATGACTTGCCCGTACCCGATGACAAACGTAAACGGCGAATTCCTGTCCACAGAACTGTCAAATTTTTTCCCATCCGGCAAATATCCTGTGTAGTGCACCGTAACACTTTTTCCTGACGACGGAGATGCGCCGGTCCCTTCAACCATGTCGATGAATTGAAGTCCGGATGGAGTTTTCTGAACTGCTGCCGTTGTTGTTTGGCCGGGATACGTCATGATTGGTCCTTTAGAATTGGGTGAGATGTTGCTGAGATTACTTCGATGAGCTGACTCAAGATAAACCATTTCTCGGGCGAATTCAATTTCTGAACTCCGCTGCAACGCAATTCATAGCTCAAAGTTTCAGTTTGATATTATCGGCTTGATTTGTATATTGGTGTGCAGAAAAAAATGCAAGGGGTGGTAGCTCAGCTTGGTTAGAGCGCCTGCCTGTCACGCAGGAGGTCGCGGGTTCGAGTCCCGTCCGCCCCGCAAGAAACCCGTCCCCGAGACGAGTTTCTCTTTAGGGAATAAGAAGTGATCACGCAGGAGGTCGTCCCGATCCTCCATAGATTCATCCGAGTGGATCGGGAAGTCCCGTCCGACTGGCATAACGAAAAGAGCCTGAGTAGTTTCAGGCTCCTTGTGTTTCATTAAGAGACGCCAACGGGACTCCTCGCATGAATCCTGATGAATCTCTCCACTTGATTCAGGCAAGTTAGTTGGTCGCTGCGTTCGTCATATCGATATGTACACTATCAGGCCACACGTTCATTACCAGCGAGAGTTTATTCTTGCCGTCGTACCCCACCTCTTTGCCTGTACCTTTGATCTGCAAGGGATTATTCCCGCCTGGCGTTCCTACGATTTTGTAAGTACCATTCGCGTTTTGGATGAATCCATTTGCGTCCACTTTGTTCGCAAGGCGTTTCGTCGTCAGGCCGGCAAACGAATTGCCGCCTCCGCCGAGTTCCACTGGCTTGCGATAGTACTGCATCGCCTTCGTCGCATAGTACATAAGGTCATTTGATACGGCATCTCTGTTCATGTTGCCGGCGTTATCGACGAACATTGTCATCCCAACCGATGTTGCGATACTGACGATGATTACACCAAGAGTAAGAAGTAATAATTGTTGCTGCCCCATAATGGTACCCCGCGCTATTGATTTTTTTTGATTTTGAGATCAACACGGCCCGAGCGGGCCTGTAGTAAAAACGGTGGACGAGGATGTCCAGAAGACTACACTATAAGATACGTCCTACGAGAATGGATATTGTGGGGTAACGCACTTTTGTCTGCACGCTCATGCGTGACTTGGGTGTCATCCATTTTCTGTTTGTTGACATGGCAACTCTTACCGACTTTGCAAATCCTCTACATCATCCCCCTAAATCATTGTTAACTTGTTGACAATCCCAATCTCGCAACGTACCTTATTCCACCATCCGGTAAATGGGTTTTTGTATTTCATTTAACTCTTAAGGAGAGTCCGATGAAGAAATTGATTTTGGTTGTTGTAACCGCGCTTGGAATGGCCTCGTTATCTCAGGGTCAAATCAAACTCCAGGAAAATTTTGAAACGAGCGATAGCGCGCATCTTCCTGCAGGTTGGTCGAAATGGAACCAGGCGCCATTCCCGATCGATCCTGAATCCCACTGGCTTGTCCAGGATACCGGTCGCGCCGTTCCGGGCATCGCAACATCGCGTCTCAGTGCCGCACACCAGAGTTTGAAGGCCGCCCGAGTTTCCTGGGTCGCAGGATCCGACACGAATACCGGAGGCAACGGTGAGGCCGACGCATGGCTGGTGACAAAGCGCATCAGGAATATTCAGGCTAATGACTCATTGATCTTCTGGGCTATTGGCGGGAATGGCGGAACCAGTGGAACGTACTACCGCGATACACTTGAAATCTGGATTGACACACAAGATTCCTTGCCTGCAAGTATTACGTTTCAGTTGGCGACTATTACGTGGCAGAATACTGATCTCTACGGTACGTTCAAACGCTACGCGTTCCCTGTGGGCGTTGCCGCAGGGCAGGATCTCTTTGTGGGCTTTCGCTATCACACAAATGTTACGATCGATGGGTTCGTCGTGTACCTCGATGACGTTCTCGTGAAGGGGCCGCTGACGGGGGTAACTACTCTCGGCGGAATTCCGACCGAAGTATCGCTAGCGCAGAATTATCCCAACCCGTTTAACCCGAGCACCACCATTGAGTGGTCAGTGCCCGCAACATCAAAAGTCCGGTTGTCGATATACAATTTGATCGGACAGGAAGTGGCATCGTTGGCGGACGGAACCATGGATCCGGGCCAATACCGGGCAACCTGGAATGCATCGGGATTGCCAAGCGGAGTCTACCTCTACCGGCTGCAAGTCGGAGCAACAACTCTTAGCCGGAAGCTTGTGTATTTGCGGTAGTTCTTCAGTGTTCATCGGGCCCGCCCATGAGTAAATCGGAGGGCGGGCTCTTTGCTTCTGTCGTGTCTCCTCCTTATCATAAGCCAGCATTCCGGCGCGCAGTACAAATCTCTTTTCCCAACGTGCTGAAACCTCAATCAAAAAACTCTGTTTTGTGGCTTGAGTTGTTAGTCTGGATTTCGGGGCTGGCATATCTTGCGTTCATCGACCCCGCAGGCACGTCTCATTTCTCTTTTTGTCCCCTGAAGAATTTGGGTTTCGAACACTGTCCTGGCTGCGGCCTTGGCACTTCTATATCCTTTTTGTTTCATGGTAAGGCGGGAGAATCATTTTCATCTCATCCGCTTGGTTTATTCACGCTCATTGTACTCTCCCGCCGGATTGTAACATTGGCTAAACCCTTTTTTATCCACCCTCTCTCATCACAGAAAGGATTTACGAATGGCTAATACAATGAATTTACTTCCTGAACTCG
Source organism: Bacteroidota bacterium (assembly GCA_046597825.1). Classification (GTDB taxonomy): domain Bacteria; phylum Bacteroidota; class Ignavibacteria; order UBA10030; family UBA6906; genus CAADGV01. The sequence continues at coordinate 7,234 of JBKJJX010000219.1, forward strand.
ACGGCGAAGAAATGATGTTCGTGCAGAGTCTGCTGAAAGATTTTTCAGACCAACAAGCGTCGCAGTTTGCCATGATGTATCGAAGCCGCAGGCGTGATCCGCAAACAATTCTGCTCGTAACGATTGTTGGGTTTCTCGGATTTGCCGGCATACAACGCTTCATGACAGACCAGATCGGGATGGGCATACTTTATTTCTTTACTGCCGGACTCTGCTTCATCGGTACGATTGTCGATCTCGTGAACTATAAGAAACTGGCATTCGAGTACAATCAGATGCAGGCACAACAGTTAGCGGTAATGGTGAAGGGAAACGCATAATTACTTCCGAAATCTCTAATCGTTCGTTACAGAAATTCTTACATTCGTCCCGCTTTCGCCCGCTCAGACCGGAGTAAGCGGGACAGTTTTTTCGAGCCTCTATGTACCTTATCGATATTATCAAAGAGTTCAAGAGAGGAATTTTTATCGCCCTCTCGCTGGTTGCCATTGAAAACATCGCATGGATTGTCGAGCCGAGTTTGTTCGGCAGCGTCATCGATGCATTGATTGATGTGGCCGCCAAAGAGGCGAAGTCCAACGCGTACATCCTTCCTCTCTGGCTCTGGATAATCGCGTTTGCCATCAACTCGGGCGTCGGTGCTCTGCGCCGTTCAGTAGACCAGCGAATATTCCTCAATATGTTCACTCAAATTGCGACGAGAGTGTCACGTATTTCGAAAGAACAGGGAATAAGTGCCTCACGCACCGCCGGAAGGGCCCAGCTTTCGAGAGAGTTTATTTCGTTCTTTCAGTACCGCATGCCGGAAATTCTCGAGCAAGGCATTTCGATCGCAGGGGCGCTGATCGGCCTTTGGTTTTTTGATTACAGGATTGCAGCAGCATGCCTTATCGTGACTGTCCCCTTCTTCTTTATCACAAAAATTTACAATCAAAAAGTCGCCTCACTACAGAGCAATTTGCACGACAGCTTTGAGGAGACATATGAAATTTTTGCAGAACAGAATCCCGAGAAAGTCCGTGCCTATTACACCGAGCTCGCCAAACCGCAACAAAAAATTGCCAACTGGGGAGCTCTGTCATTCGGCATGATGCGTATAGTGTTACTAGGAATTTTTCTCGTCGTATTGTGGATTTCAATCGACCTGGACAATTTTACAACGGGAGATATTTACGCGATCGTTGCTTATCTGTGGACCTTCGTTACTTCAACCGAATATCTCCCTGAAATGCTTGAGAGCTGGACATCATTGAAGGATATTTCCGGGCGATTGAAGGTGGAATAAGCTTTTATCAAAGACTCGCTTTCCATAAATTGATAATGACATACACTCACCTTCAACTGTTAGTAATTCTTCGAATGAATGACCCTGAAGTAAAGATCGCCCGATGGATTTCCGTCATTGGTCATCCGTTCCTCCTCATGCCTGTACTGACCGGCATCATTGCGTATCATATTCTTCCTCCACACGAGGCACTGATAGCGGAGATAGTTGCGTTGGGTGTCGTGATAATTCCGGCAGGAGTTTACACGATTGTTCGGGTCCGGCGCGGGACGTGGGGAGATCTGGATGTTTCCAACCAGCAGGAGCGCAGACAGTTTTATGGCATTTTACTCCCGCTGCTGTTTGTCCTTGCGTTGATTGCGTTGCTTGCCAACGTTCCCCGCTCAGTCGTCCTGGGATCATTTGCCATTATTGTTCTGGTGGGAACCGGATCGATCATCAACAAATGGATAAAGATTTCGTTGCATACAGCCTTCGGTGTCTTCGTGGCGTTCACGTTGTATCTTATTCATCCACGCACAGCAGCAATTGCATTTGTTCTTGCTTGCCTCGTAGCATGGTCCAGAGTTGTACTGAAGAGACACACGACCGGCGAGGTCGTGCTTGGTGCATTACTCGGCAGTGCAGTCGGGGGCGGATTTGTTGCAAGCCTGTACTATCTGACATAAGAAGGAGCTTTTATCATGCGCATGCTTACAGTTGTCTTTGTATTATTCTGCTTTGACATTCTCCTCGCTCAGGAAGCATCTCATCCGGCAGTCACGAAGCAGATGGTTGCAGAAGCTGAATCGCTGATCGGCCTGCATTTCTCGGAAGCAAAACGTGATTCAATGCTGGACGATCTCAACGATCATCTCGCCAATTACGAGGGAATCCGGAAAGTCAATCTGCCCAACAGCGTCCCTCCTGCCATCATCTTTAACCCGATTCCTGTTGGAATGAAATTCGGAACGAAGCGCGTGCCATTCAGAATGGCTTCGCCCGGCAAGGTCGTAGTTCCAAAGAATCTTGAGGATGCCGCCTTTTATTCCGTCGGACAGCTTTCGGAGTTGATACGAACGCGCAGAGTGAGTTCCGTCCAGCTTACCAACATGTATATTGCGCGATTGAAGAAATACGGTTCCACGCTTCAATGCGTTGTTACACTCACCGATTCACTTGCGCTTGCCCGTGCCGCCACTGCGGATAAAGAAATTGCCGCGGGCCATTACCGCGGACCACTGCATGGAATTCCGTACGGCGCGAAAGATTTATTGGCAACAAAGGGAATCCGGACCACATGGGGTTCGGTCCCATTCAAGGAACAAATGTTCGATGAAGATGCTACAGTTATCAAGAGGCTTGAGAATGCGGGCGCAATACTCGTTGCAAAGCTGACAATGGGTGAACTCGCATGGGGCGATGTTTGGTTCGGAGGGAAGACGAAAAATCCATGGAAACTCGATCAGGGATCGAGCGGCTCATCAGCGGGCTCTGCATCGGCAACAGCGGCGGGACTTGTGGGATTTTCCATCGGGACAGAGACATGGGGATCGATTGTCTCGCCGTCGAATCGCTGCGGAACGACCGGTTTGCGTCCGACATACGGCCGCGTGAGCCGCAACGGCGCGATGGCGTTGAGTTGGTCGATGGATAAGATCGGCCCGATTTGCCGTACGGTCGATGATTGTGCTCTGGTCTTCAACGCAATCTACGGCCTTGATCCCGGAGACCAGACGCTGTATGATGTGCCGTTCAACTATTCTCCAAAAATTGATTTAAAGGGATTGGTAGTCGGCTACATAAAAACAGATTTCGATAGCGCGACAGTCAACAAACTGCAGAATGATGCAACGCTTGCAAAATTGCGGGCGATGGGTGTCCATCTCATCCCCATCGAAATGCCCAAGCTGCCGGTTAATGATCTTCACATTATTCTAAGCGCTGAAGCCGGCGCCGCTTTTGATGATCTGACGCGCAGCGGCAAGGACGATCTGCTTGTGCGGCAAATAAAAAATGCGTGGCCAAATGCATTTCGTTCGTCGCGGTTTATTCCGGCGGTCGAATATATCCAAGCAAACCGGGTGCGCTACATTCTTATCCAGGAAATGGCGAAATTAATG
>JBKJJX010000316.1:0-3600 GCA_046597825.1 Bacteroidota bacterium
CACCGTGCCCGTATCCTCCACGCGTGCCGCCGAAGCGACGAAGCTGATGGAGAATATCTTCCGCTCGGTGAACATCGCGCTCGTGAACGAGCTGAAAGTAACGTTCATGAAAATGGGAATCGACATATGGGAAGTAGTCGACGCTGCAAAGACAAAGCCGTTCGGGTTCATGCCGTTTTATCCGGGTCCGGGACTCGGAGGCCACTGCATTCCCATCGATCCGTTTTACCTGACATGGAAGGCGCGGGAATTCGGAGTCTCAACGCGGTTCATTGAACTGGCGGGAGAGATTAACACGGCAATGCCGGATTTTGTTGTGCACCGCGTGATGGAAGTCCTGAACGACCACGGCAAGCCGATGAAAGGTTCACGTATCCTGATGCTCGGACTCGCGTACAAAGCAAACGTTGATGATGACAGAGAATCTCCCTCATATCATCTGATGGAGAAGTTGGAGGAAAGAGGAGCGATCGTCGAGTATAATGATCCCTGGGTGCCTGTTATCAAGATGACACGCGAACATCCCCAGTATGCCGGCAAAGCGTCCGTTGCCATTACGAGCGGATACGATCTAATTTTGATTGCCACGGCCCATGACGAATACAAGAAGATGGATTTTTCGAAGTTCGATGTGCCCATCGTGGATACGCGGAACGTGGTGAAAGGGCGCGCGTTTAAGGCGTAGATAAGGTTCAGGATAAGGTTGAGCTTGAGAGAGTATGCCTTACAAGTCCTTCAAAGAAATGCCAGTGTGGAAAGAGGCAATGTCTATTGCAGTTGACATTTTTGGACTTACCGATTCCTTTCCCAAAAAAGAAGATTATGGACTCACGAGCCAGCTTCTTCTCGCAGGCACGAAAACCCATGCCGATATGGAGAACTGGGTCAAATTCCTGGGTGAGTGGGGCTAGTAGATCGCGCTTTGCACATCCAATGGTTGCAGAACGTATTTGGTGATTGACGATGACAGCCGAGTCCGATCTCTGACATCTATCCTCAGACCTTTGACGCATGATTTCTCTCTGACTTTTGGCAATTGCTCTCTCGCACTTGTGTCTCGCAATTGTGAGATTTCCTCGAACGCAATCGGTTGAATGACATGTCTATGAATGACCACCATATTGATTTTCCTGCACTGCGCAACCGGCACTATCCGGTCCATGCAGTTGCCGAAACACTTGAGCCGTATCTGCGTGCTATTGTAGAACAGTTTCACCCGGACAAAGTTATACTCTTCGGCAGCTATGCGTATGGCGAGCCGACGGCTCATAGCGACTTTGATTTGCTGGTTGTACGTCGGGACATTCATTCGGCAAAGGCCAGTAATATGGAGATCCGACGTGCGATCTGGAATGTGCGCGCTGCTCCCGCATCCTTCACATTTCTGTCGAGGACTCCCGAGCAAGTGGAGGAAAAACTTAAAAATGGCAGCCCGATCTTCCACGACATTGTTCACAAAGGCATAACACTGTATGCTGCGGAAACAACTAGCGAAACAGATCCCAGCGATTGGTTTGCCTTTGCAGCAGAGCGAATGCGTGGCGCAGACGTTTTGTGGCGTGAAGAAGGTGTAACAGGTCTTGGCATTGAGGCACTTCAGGAAGCGGTAGAGCGATTTCTCAAGGGTTTCTTGATTGCCCGAGGATGGACTCTGGTAAAGACGCATGACTTGGAACGACTCGTTCATGAAGCGGCTCAGTTTGATTCGTCTTTCAACCACTTTGTCCCCCTCGCAATCGAGTTGACAGAAGATTTTTTTAGTCAGCATTATCCCGGCGACGATACGACCGACACAGGGAAAAACTATGAGGCTTTGCGGAAACAAGCCGGAGAGATCGTTGCCCTTATCCAATCATTGCTGCCCAAATATTTTCTCTGACCTCTCTCGTTTTTTCATACAGGATACACCAATGACCACCATTCCACATAATTCTCGCATCTACGTCTCCGGCCACACCGGACTTGTGGGCTCTGCGATCATGCGCAGACTCGGATAGGAAGGCTTCACCACTCTTCTAACGGCCACACGCGACCAACTGGATTTGCGCGACCATGCAGCGGTAAACTATTGGTTCAAGGCCAACCGCCCTGAGTTTGTGTTCTTCGTCGAATTATAGTGAAACTCGCCTCCGAAATCGTTGGCTGTGTGTGGGGGAAGAATCAATCGAAGGGGTTGAATTTCGGTGAAGAGGAGGAAGTGGCGGGCACCGAAATTTACGGCAAGCGTGGTGGAGATTGATTCGTGCCTGCACGCCGAAGTGCGTTACGGCACGCAGGCGTGCGTTACGATTTCGTCCCGACTTCGTCGGGATTGGTTACTTCTCTTCCAAAGAGAAGTAACAAAAGGTTACTTTCTAACCTGCATTCCTATACGGAGCAAATAAAATGACGACAATTCCACTTGATGCTCGCATCTGCATCTCCGGCCACATCGGTCTTGTTGGCTCCGCCATCATGCGCCGCCTGGAGAAAGAAGGTTTCACAAATCTCTTGCTCAGGGTAGACTCTTGTTAAGCCGAAACGGGAGTTCCTGCACGTGGATGACCTTGCCGATGCATGCCTCTTCCTCATGCGCAAGCTAACTGAGGATGAGACGGGATTGAAAAGAACGCCTATAACACACCATTAGTATCATGCCGCAAATTGTTCTTATTGGTGGACCGAATGGTGCCGGAAAGACAACAAGTGCAACCCGGCTTTTGCCGGAGTTTCTTCGTGTGAATGAGTTTGTTAATGCCGACGTTATTGCTTCCGGACTGTCGGCGTTCAATTCCGGTGCCGTTGCACTTGAAGCAGGTCGACACATGGTGAAGCGCATCGAGGAACTTGCCGCCGCAATGAAGGACTTTGCATTTGAAACTACCCTTGCTTCTCGATCTTTTGCTCCGTTTCTGACTGAATGTCAGCGCAACGGGTACACTGTGAACTTAATTTACTTATGGCTCGCCTCACCGGAACTGGCGCTCGAACGTGTCCGTCTTCGCTTCGAAAGTGGAGGGCATTCGGTACCGAGGGATGTCATTCTCCGAAGGTACGAGGCCGGGCGGAGGAATTTGGTAAACCTGTATCTTCCACTGGCTAATAACTGGTATTTATATGACAACTCAGGGAACTCACCTCTCCTGGTTGCGAAGCGGGAAGTTGACGGGAGGCTAGAAATCTTGCATCAAGGCACATATCAACACATTTTGAGGTAAATGCTATGCCGCGTGAAGAGCAGAGTAATTTAGGGATGAATATCGACAAAGGGATTAAGATTGCAGTTGCGGAGGCGCTTGAACGGCACCGTAAACTCGGCGAGTCGATTGCAGTGTACCGTGATGGGAAGATTGTGATCCTGCAGGGTGAGGAAATTCCTGTTAACCCCGCCAAACGAGGGTCCTAACGAAGGGCTGCCTCAAAAACAAAATTGTCAATTGATAATTGACGATTGACAATTGGGGTTTACGTCTCCGGCCACACCGGACTTGTCGGCTCGGCGATAATGCGCAGGTTAGAAAAAGAAGGCTTCAAGAACCTTATGCTCGGATAGATTCCCTCGGAAAATGCTCTGATCAGAGAAGTGTCAATTTTTTCTGTGTCGAAATCAATGGCTAGCGC
>JBKJJX010000337.1:0-4217 GCA_046597825.1 Bacteroidota bacterium
GCTTGGTGTTCTCCTCGCCATAGCCCATCAGCGTGACGCGATATTCCTGTGCGGGAGTGTCGAGCGGTTGAAAGCCATACAGTTCATATACACTGCGGATGATTGCAATCATCTTCAGCCGTGCATTCATTTGCGCTGGAAGATAATCCCTGGAACCGCGGAGCAATTTGGGTTCTACAATTTTTTCTTCAGACATCAGGAATAATTTATTTAGTAGATGAGCGGCGGGACAACAAACAAAATCCTTGAGAATTTAGCGGAATTGCGTGACTAAATCAATCGGCACCATCAGAGGTTTTGATGGTAGATTTTCAACCCGTAATTCAACTTATTAAACCTGAAAATGACAAACTCCCCCTTTACACATCCCGAAGTTGAAACGATTGAAGAAGATATCGTTCAACTCATCCCGCGCCACCACGTAATCTTGCTGGACGACGATGCGCATACGTACGACTACGTAATTGAAATGCTGATGGATATTTTCGGCCACAGTATGGAAACGTCCTATGCGATGGCGTGTGAAGTCGATTCGAAGAAACGTGTCATCGTAGAAACAACCCACAAGGAAAAAGCCGAACATCGAAAACAGCAAATTGAATCGTACGGCGCAGATTGGCGCATGCCGGGCTGCAAAGGTTCAATGTCCGCAACAGTGGAAGAAGCGCCGTAACGGCGGAGAGATTTATTTCGAACCATTCTTCGGGTGACGCCGGCTCAACGCTATTTATTTTTTCTTCTCTTCGTCGGTTCGGCAGTCAGCGGGTCATCAGGCCAATAATGTTTTGGATAACGCCCACGCATTTCTTTCCGCACATCGGGATAAGCGTTCCGCCAGAAGCTCGCAAGATCCGCCGTCACTGCGAGCGGCCGTTGAGCGGGAGAAAGCAAATGCAAGAGCACACGTACCTTCCCTTCCGCTATCCGCGGAGACTCCGACTCGCCGAACATCTCCTGCAAACGCACAGCAAGAATTGGTTCATTGCCGGAATAGTCTAGTTGGATGTGCGAGCCTGTGGGTACCGTAATATGTGTTGGAGCGAGACGGTTTAGAATTGCTCGCTGTTCATACGAGAATCGGGCATTAAGGATTTTTGTCAGATCAAGCTTCGCGAGATTGGAAAGCCGGGTGACTCCATTGAGAAACGGACCCAGCCATTCTTCAAGAGTCACCGTCAAATTTTCATCGCTCAAATTTGGCAAGCCATCTTCATCAAAGCCACGCAGGCGGAGCCATTCGCTTCTTGAACGAATGGAGATCGATTCCTTGTTCCAGGGCAGAGAATTCAATCCTGCCTCGCGTATTCCGGTAATCATCGCCTCACGAATTTGAGATTCATCCGGAACGTGAGCTGTTTCAGAAATCTCGATCGCTCCGAGCTTGCTCACACGCCGTGCAATCACGACTTGCTCGCGGTTATCCCATCGTACTTCATCGATGCTCTCCATCTGACTTGCTAAGATTTCACGGAGATCGGCTTCATCTATTCGTTCAGCAAGAAAAATTCTTACTTCGCCCCCAACTCCGTCAACATCTCCAATTGCCAAAAACATTTCGCGGGCAAGCAGGCTTCGCTCCGGCAGCATAGCGACTGTTCCGCTTGCCAGCTGATATCGATCTCCCCGCCGTTTCGCAATCCGTTCGGGATAGGCAAGAGCCAGTAAGAGTCCTGCTCGTTCATCTGATACACGGGTATACGGCACTCCGATCAAAGCGCATAATCTTTTTGTCTGCGCAAGTGCCCGCTCCCGCGCAAGATGATCTGACCCGTCGCCGTTGCGCAACGCGTGAAGACGGGAGTGCAAATCAATATCAGTGTCACGGACACCGCGAAGCAAGTCGCGTTCTTCAAGCAGCGCTGCGATTTCACACGCAAGTGCGCCGAGCCCGAGTTCTTTTGCTTTCAACATCATGTGAGAGAGTCTCGGATGAACGGGCAGTTCCGCCAATTCAATTCCATGAGACGAGAGCTTGTCATGTTCATCAAAGGCGCCGAGCGATTGCAGCAGGCCACGCGCCTGAGCAAGATGCGCTTGCGGCGGTGGATCGAGGAACGTTAATCCTTCACCTTGAGGCGCCCCCCATCGCGCAAGTTCAAGCGCGAGCGGTGCAAGATCCGCGGAGAGAATCTCCGGCGTGCTGAATTGCGGCAACGCGCTCTGCTGTTGCTCGGTCCAAAGTCTGTAGCATACACCCGGCTGCTCGCGTCCCGCACGCCCGCGCCGTTGGTCGGCGGACGCCTGAGAAACGGGCGTCGTCACCAAACCGGACATCCCGCGACGCGGATCAAACCGTGAACCCCTGCTCAGCCCCGCATCAATCACAACACGAACTCCCTTGATCGTCAAGCTGGTTTCCGCAATGCTGGTTGAGAGAATTATTTTCCGGATTCCCTGCGGCGCAGGTTCGAGTGCGTTCTGTTGTTGCTTCGGCGGACTTTCTCCGTACAACGAATGAACCAGAATATCACGCGGCAATTCTTCTTCCCGTAAAAGCGACTCGACATTTCGAATCTCCCTTTGACCCGGAAGGAATACCAACATGTCCCCCTCTTGTTCACGAACAACTCTCCTTACAGCAGACGCAACTGCGGATTCAATTCTCCCGCTGAATGGCGTATTCAAATAAATTGTCTCAACGGGAAAAACTCTGCCTGAGCTCTTCACCACGGGAGCTTCATCCAAGAGAATTGAAATCGCTGTTGCATCCAGTGTTGCGGACATGATAACGATCCGAAGATCGGGACGAAGATGTTGCTGAACGTCGAGCGCAAATGCGAGGCCCAAGTCCGAATGGATGTTCCGCTCATGAAATTCATCGAAGATAAGCACGCCGACGCCGGGAAGAGTGGCGTCGTGCTGCAATAGACGTGTGAGAATACCCTCTGTCACGATTTCCACACGTGTTTGCGCGCTCACGCGGGCATCACCGCGAATCCGGTAGCCTACCGTTTCGCCGACTTTTTCTTTCAGTTGAGATGAGATAAAAGCGGCTGACCGTTGCGCCGCGAGCCTTCTCGGTTCCAGCATCAGAATTTTTTGATCAGCCAGCCATGGCGCCTTCAGCAAGGCAACAGGAACGCGTGTGGTTTTTCCGGCGCCCGGCTCTGCACACAACACAACTGAGGAATGAGCAGACAGTTGAAGAAGAAGATCAGGAAGAACTTTTTCTATCGGTAATGAGGACATAATCTGCAGGTGCGAGAATGATGTTGTGTTGAAATATACGCAACATCAGCCAGGAAGGAAGGCGCAACTATTTTTTGTGGCCTGCTACTTCGTATTTCTGACTGTCCACAGCAACAATCCCGAAGCGTTTGTTGCCGCGGTCGGTGGAAGCGATACGGGAATCGAGTATCGTTGTCCGGGAATCACCAGAAACATGCATGGTTGTTCATTGTCGTTTGCCACATTCTGCAAGTATTTATTCTGAATGTAACAACCGAAGCATAATGTCATTTCTTTTGCTCCTGCCCCGACCCGAAGGGCGGAGTGTTTTCCTGCCGGGGATAATTCACGTGCATAACGCTCGTCGGCAAGGCGAAGTCAATACCTTCACTTGTGAAGCGCCGGTGAATTTCCAGATTGATTGCCTGCTGTATGTCCATGTACGTATTGTAATCGGGACTAAGCACAAAATAGACTGCTTCCATCACCAACGACGATTCGCTATACTCCTTGAAATGCGAGCGGTCGAAACGGATATTCTTTTGCGCCTTGATAGCATCACGGATAATACCGGGCGCTGCAGCAATTTTTTCATTGGGCGTTTGATAGGAAATGTTTATCCGGAAATCAATTCGCCGCTCGAACATGCGTTTGAAGTTTCGCAGCCTGCTTTTCAGCAAATCGCTGTTGGAAAAAATAATCTGTTCGCCGGCAAGACTTCGCACCCGCGTGGTTTTCAGCCCGATATGTTCAACCGTCCCGACATAATTATCGACGATAATAAAATCGCCGATCACGAAAGGCTTATCCAACACTATCGAGAGAGAACTGAACAGGTCGGCGAGAATATTCTGCAACGCAAGGGCGACAGCAATACCGCCGATACCGAGTCCGGCAACCATCGCCGTGATATCGATGCCGATGTTTGCGAGCGCGACAAGCAACACAATAGCCCAGAGAACCAAACGGATAATGAAGCCCAGCGCCGTCAAGGTCGTGGCGCCCGCCGCGTCTTCCACCAGCCGACGCTTGATGGTACGTTGCAGCCA
>JBKJJX010000018.1:0-10643 GCA_046597825.1 Bacteroidota bacterium
TGCAACTCCGCTACTTGCAAACGCTGACAGAGATCGCTTCAGAGAAAAACTCTACGACGATCTTCCCTGTTCCTATTGATTTAATTGCGCCATTCCTGGAGAATTATAAGAATTCTAAAAAATAATTTCTGAATGAACAAGCTTCTTTACGGCCATAACGCCGACGAACGCATCGTTGCTGTCCATCAAAAAGATGACAGGACGATGCGTGTTTATTTTCGCAACGCCGAAGTGGTTTCCCTTGAGGACGTGGAATTGTTTCCATTTCTGTTCCTTGCTGATAAATCCCTCATCGAGGGATTCTCCAAAAAGCATTGGGTCAAGCAACTGGAAGGCTCCAGCTTCTACCAGTTTCTTTGTGTCTTTGAAGAATGGAGTACGATGTGGGATGCTGTGCGTTATATTCTTGACGCCTCCAACAAAGAGCGGGATCAGAAGGTCGAATCGTATCAACAGTTGGATTCAATTTTCCTACACTCCGACCCGGTCACTCAATATCTCATGCAAGCCGGGCGAACCCTTTTCAAAGGGATGACATTTGAAGAAGTGTACCGCATGCAGTTGGATATCGAAACATATAGTACGGGAGCGCACAAGTTTAGCAACGCGAACCGCGCATCAGATCGAATCATTCTGATTGCGTTGTCCGACAATCGCGGATGGCAGCATATTATTGACGGAAAGAAGTTAGACGAAGCCGGTATGCTTCAGGATCTTGTCCGCATTATCAATGACAAGAATCCGGACATCCTTGAGGGACACAACATCTACAACTTTGACCTGCCATACATATTGAAGCGCTGCGAGTTGAACAAGATTCAACTCAAAGTCGGACGAGATGGAAGTACGCCGCGTTCATTCGATACGCGGGCGTCGTATGCCGAAAGAGCTTTTGAATATACTGCGGCAGAAATTGCCGGACGACAGATCATCGATACCATGTTGCTCGTGCAGAGTTACGACATGACGAAGCGAAACATGGAGAGTTATGGCTTGAAATACGCCGCCAAATATTTCGGCATCGTTCCGGAAAACAGAACCTACGTCAAGGGAGATATGATTTCATGGTATTGGGATAACGAACCCAAGACGTTGATGGACTACGCTCTCGACGATGTCACCGAAACCCGTAAACTCAGTGAGCAACTTTCGGGAACCGCGTTCTATTTGACCCAGATGCTTCCATTCAGCTACGGCCAGGTTGCCCGAATGGGTTCTGCGGCCAAAATCGAAAGTCTGATCGTCAGGGAATATCTCAGGCTGAAATATTCAATTCCCAAACCGACCACAGGAACGCAGACTACGGGAGGATATACTGATATTTTTGTTACAGGAATTGTCGGGCCGGTGATTCACGCGGACGTTGAATCTCTGTACCCGTCCATTATGATTAACAAAGAAATCGCCCCCGCTTCCGACAGGCTTGGAGTCTTCAAACAGTTATTAAAAGTGCTTACAGCTTCACGGCTTGATACAAAGCGCAAAATGAAAAAGACTGAAGAGGCAAACGAAAAAGCAAAGCTTGATGCGATGCAGTCGTCGTTGAAAATTCTTATCAATTCATTTTACGGTTATCTCGGTTACACTCGCGGATTGTTTAACGACTTTGACCAAGCAGATGTTGTGACAACAACCGGGCAGCAACTGTTGCGGCAAATGATCGAATTCATTCAATCCGAGGGAGGGATAGTCATTGAAGTTGACACTGATGGGATATTCTTCGTTCCTCCCCTTGCGTTTAGAACAGAAGAGTACGAGCGTAAATTTGTGGAGAAGCTTTCCGGTGTCATGCCGACAGGGATTACGGTTGCCGCCGATGGACGATACAAGAAGATGCTCAGCTACAAGATGAAAAATTATGCGCTGCTCGATTATGACAATAAAATGAAGGTAAAAGGATCGTCTCTCATCTCGCGCAGCATGGAGCGCTTCGGGCGCACGTACGTTCACCGCTGCATTGACTGTTTACTGCGAGACGATATCGACGGCCTGCATCAACTTAACAATCTCCTGCGGGATGATATAGCTGCGCATAAACTAGAGATCCGCGATTTCGCAAGAACCGAATCGCTGAAGGACACGCTGGGCGACTACCGGAGGGGTGTTGAATCCGGGAAAAGAAATCGCAGCGCAGCATATGAAATTGCAAGTACAATGGAGCGGGGTTTCAAACCCGGAGACACAATATCCTATTACATAACCGGAAACGATCCAAACGTGCGGACATTTGAAAAATGCAAGACCGTTTCCGAGTGGGATGCAAACTTCCCAGACGAAAACGTAGCATATTATCTTCGTAGACTTGATGAATTGTCGGAGAAATTCAAGGAATTTTTCACCCCCCAGGACTTCCGGGCGATTTTTTCACCTGCCGACCTCTTCCCCTTTTCCCCGGTCGGGATTGTTCCAATTATGAGGCAGACGCTCGCCGGAGCAAAAGCTGCCAGCGGAGATGACCTTGTTCCCGACCCACAAATATGGCTGGATGAATAAGGACGCGCTTGCGTTTATCTGTTCACTTTACTAATATACGCCCACAATCCACGCAACACCGCGACTGTTTTCGTTTTGAAGAAGAGCTACAAATGGCGAGCGATTCTGAGTCGAAACAGCGTGCACAGAGCACAGTCCCAGCCGCTCGCTGAGTTTGTGCGAAGGGCAATGAGGTGTTACATTTTGTCCATCGTTGAAAGGTACACATTCATGGAAAAGGGTACCGTGAAGTGGTTCAACAACGCAAAGGGCTACGGCTTCATCAAGCGCGAAAGTGGCGAAGATCTCTTCGTTCACTTTAAGTCGATAAGCGGTGATGGCTACAAGTCTCTGAAAGAAGGAGACGCGGTCCAATTCGATGTTGAACAGGGGGCGAAAGGCCTACAGGCTGTGAACGTTAGTCCTGCCTGATCGTTGCACAAGAAGCCTTCAATCCCGGGTTACACAAAAAAAATCCCTTCTCTTATGAGAAGGGATTTTTAGTTTCGGGGCTTCTGTCATCAATTTCGGTTGCGGGCAACCCAATCCTTAACATATGAGACTATATCCTGCGTCGACGCACCGGGCGTAAAAAGCTGTCCGACTCCAACCTCCTTCAATTCGTCAATGTCCTTCCCCGGAATAATCCCTCCACCAAAAAGAAGAACATCGCTCAAGCCTTTCTCTTTCAACAGCGCAGCAATTTTTGGAAACACCGTCATGTGGGCGCCGCTCAATATGCTAATGCCGATTGCGTCGACGTCTTCCTGAATGGCAGCTTCGACGATCATGTCCGGAGTTTTTCGCAGACCGGTGTAGATAACCTCCATGCCTGCATCGCGGAGAGCAGCCGCTACCACTTTAGCGCCCCTGTCATGTCCATCCAATCCCACTTTGGCGACAAGCACTCTAATTGTTTTCGACATACGTCCTCTGTTCTTTCACATGCGCTTGAAACTTCTCTAATGTAACATAAAATTTTGAGAGAGGAAATCCCACAACGTTGTAGAAACATCCTTCGATTCGCGTTACGAACACGGCGCCGTAGTCATCCTGTATTCCGTAAGCTCCGGCTTTGTCCATCGGAGAGCCGCCTGAAACATACTCATCAATTTCGTCCGCCGGAAGGTCCCGAAATGTGACTGCTGTCGATTCAAAGTCCGACACGTGTTCTCCGGTAGAATTATCAAGAATTGTGAAGCCCGTAATTACTGTATGAGTTTTACCGCTCAACATCTGTAACATGCGTCGGGCATCTGCACCATCCTCAGGCTTTGCCAGAAGAATGTCTCCCAAGACGACGATTGTATCAGCACCGACGATGAACGCATTTTCGCATTGAGGCGCAATGGCTTTTGCCTTCTCCCGGGCGAGATGCATTGCATTCTCCGCAGCTGACAGCGAGGGGTTGAAATCTTCCGGGATATCCGCAGGCAGTATTTTCGGTGAAATACCGATTTGATTGAGTAGATGAATACGGCGGGGGGACTTTGAAGCGAGGACAATGGGTTTTGCTATTTGCATAACATACCTCTATAACTAAAAAAGCGACACTGAGTATCGCTTTTATTCGTTCTGTCGCTAAATAATCCGGCGTTATCGGAACATTGCCTTAATGCTACCCCATGTCCTTCGAACATCGCTGGTCTTGTGACTCACCGTGATTGGTCCGTAATACGATGATGACCCGTTCAAGTAAACAATCTTGATTTGATATTTGTAGATACTCTCACCGGAGATTCGAAACGCAGTGTCGTCCACATACTGATATGAGGAGTTGTTTCCACGTGGAAGCAATTCGGCAAGTAGCATAAACGAACCACTCATTCCGGCTTTACGTTCAATGACAAATTTTGAAACACTGTTTTCATCTTCACTTACCCAACGCAAGGTAATGCTTGTACCATCGCTGTTTGCGTTAAGGCTGCCTTCCTTTATCGCACCGGCAAACATGGTGGAATAAAGAAGTGCTGAAAAAAGAAGAATTAGTAGACGATTGATCACGGTTTTGGTATGTTTTAATACTGTTGAAATATAGCAGAGAGGTCGATGAAAATCAAGTAATATTTCATCAAAATGATGAATCCAACGTCATTAACAGATGTTGAAACACCTTCGCATTACGGAGAGAAATCAACGACGCCACAGCTCGGAACTGTCGCCAAAGATCGCTCCTTGTGCCGCCCGCATTCAACGAACCCTGAATGTGGGAATTGAGTTGGCGAGTCCAGCCCGTCGCTGCGAGGACTGCGATGGCAATAAACTCCCTTTCAATAAGGGATAATCCCGGTCGGGAAAGTACCTTTCCGTAGCCGTCTTCTAAAATCCAATTGGCCAACTCCGGATCGAGGTCTTCCAGAGTTTGAATGAGTTTGGCGTACTTGGCGCCATACACTCTCCGGCATAACCTTGTTCCCCGATTCTTTCGTTGCCTGATTGACATCGAAACATTCTTCCTCCTCCCCTTACGCATATTGGGGATCGCATTTCTCCACAGCGTAAACGCTTCTATGGCCGCCGGAAATCCTGCAAACAGATGAATCTCAAGCAATGTCTCTCTGATTTTCGCCGGAGGAATTTTCTTGAAGGAGGTTGAATGTGCAAGTCTTTGTAGCTCTTCATTATTACCCAGAGCAGCGGCCGCAGCCATCCTCGACAAAATCAAAATTTCTTTTGAGTTCATAACTTATTTAAGCAAGAGAATTTTCTTTGCGTCGACAAAGTCTCCGCTAACGAACCGGCAAAAATACATTCCGCTTGCAAGGTCTTTGCCATCGAAAACCAGTTGATGATATCCTGCCTGCATCCGGTCGTCGACGAGTACTGATACCCTCTGGCCAAGAAGATTGTGAATCGTTAGTTCGACATGCGCACTTACAGGCAATCCGAATCGGATGGTTGTTGACGGATTGAATGGATTGGGATAATTCTGAAACAATTCATATCCCGATGGAATTGTATTGGAATTGTAAACTAACTGCTCCTCCACTGCGGTCGTGCTTGCCGCCCTTGTCGTAAGAATGGTTGAATTGTCACCGGCTATCCATGCAAGCGAATCTCCCGCGACTGACAGTCCGAACAAATTGTAATCCGTTTTCGGAAATTCAGTAGTCCATGTGGAACCACCGTTGAAGCTGTGTAATACAACGCCGCTATCACCGACTGCCCACACAGAATTATTGGAGACCGCGCCGACAACACTAATCAGCCCCGTTACTCCTGTGTTCAGTCGAACCCAACTCGTCCCGCTGTTCGTAGATTTTAGAATTGTACCATCAGTCCCGCTTGCGTAGCCGTTTAATTGATCGACAAATGTTACGCTGAGCAAAGCAAACGCAGTTCCGCTCGTCACGGGAATCCACGTTGTTCCGCCGTTTGTGGTACGCAACATTCTTCCCGCGTCTCCAACAATCCAACCGTTGCTAAGGTTTAGAAACGTTACGCCGAACAGGACACCGCTCGTGCCGCTACTCTGCGTCGTCCATGTTGCGCCGCCATTTACCGTGTGAAGAATTGTCCCGACATCGCCGACAGCCCAGCCATTGTTCGCATCGACAAAGCTGATACTAAAAAGTGAATTAGAAGTATTTGTTGTTTGGGCAGTCCACGTCGTCCCGCCGTTCGTCGAATGAATGAGAGTCCCCAAATCACCAAGCGCCCACATTTGATTCGCTCCAATGATCGTCGATCCATAAAACGAATCGAGCGTTACTCCGTTAACAACCTCGTTCCAATCCCTTCCGCCATTTGTTGTCTTAATAAGAAACCCGTCTTGCCCAACTGCAATGCCGTTCGTCGGGCCTGAAAAAGAAATCCAATTGAGTGATCGCCTGTCTCCGGAAACCAGAAACGACCACGGGTCGCTCCCTGTCTTCCTTACCATCGCTCCATATTCTCCGACAACAATCAGCGTGTTCTGGTATCGTGCTATGCCGTTGAGCGAGGCATACGTTGAAAGTGTTTGCACTGTCCACGAAGCGCCGCCATTAACGGAATAAAGAAGCACTCCGTTATCTCCTGTTATCCATACTTCAGACGCGCTTATGTACACAATATCATTCAATCCATATGCCGTACCTGTCGACACCGGCAACCATGTCGCGCCGCCGTTCGTTGTTCGGTGAATTGTGCCATTCGCATTCGCAACAATTCCATTCAGCGCATTTACAAACTTCACTGCCTGCACCGTTTGATTTGTAAAAGATTGCAGCTGCCAGGTCGCTCCTCCGTTCGTTGTGTGAAGAATGAAACCACCGGCTCCGGACATCCATCCTTCCGTTGCGGAAATAAAAAACAAAGCATTAAAGCTCGCCGCTAACGGAACGCCGGTAACTGTTTGCGGGAACCACGTCGTTCCGCCATTGGTCGTGTGAATTATTGTTCGCGCATCACCACACGCCCAGCCGTTGAGTTGATCGGTGAAGGTGATGGCATTCAAGCCCACAGTAACTCCGCTTGTTTGTTCAATCCATTGAGCACCACCATTCGTCGTGCGAAGAATGACGCCGTTATCACCCCCTGTCCAGACAGTCAAAGAATCGAGAACGGCCAGACCAAGAAGATGGTCCGTCACTGCTTCATAATCCAACGACCAAGTCGAACCCAGATCATTCGAAAACAAAATTGTGCCGCTGTTTCCGACGGCATATCCCGCCGACGAGCTGGCTAAGGAAATTTTGTGCAGGGTATTGCCTTGCGGTATTGGATGCTGCCAATTCCAGTCCGACGCAATGGCTGCATTCATCAGAAAGAGAAAAAGTATTAGTGCCTTTAACATGAGTTCCCCTAATTGAATGTAAGTGACTTGATCTTTTTTACAACTCTCATTGTTTCTCGAAATGCAATGGTTGCCCCTCGTTCGTTCCAATGCGCGTCGGTTGGAAAATATAACGTGTCCTTTGCATCTTTAAATCGGCTGTAGAGATCGACCGTTCGTACACCCTTGGATTCCAACGCAGTTCGGAGTCTCGGCAAATATCCGTCGTACGGGTCGCTGTTCACCACTGAATGATAGAGCGTGTACTTTGACGGAACAGGCATAAACAGCAATTCCACATTGTAACGTTGTGCAACCTCTGCTTGCAGTTCGTGTATGTTTGATGCAATTGCCTCAATTAAGTTGTCGGGATGACGGGAATAGTAACTGGTATTCTGCGACGGATCCGTTTCATCAAAATAAAACAAGAATGGCGGATGAAGTGAATATACGGGGGTCTCAGCTGATATTTTTTTGATTAGATGGAACATCGCCGTATCCCACCATTCAACAACGGGGCGCGATAAATCACTGCTATGCAGCAGAAACTGATACAATTCCTCATCATGCGTGGAGAACCATCTATTGCCAAGGTGCCGTACCTTTGCCCCGAACGATTCTCCGACGCTGTCCGGCATCGGATTCATATCCAGTTCGTCTTCATAGGTGGACCGGATATATCGTTCCACCCTCTCAAGAATGATAAGACGCTTTTTTCCCCGTCGGATGTGCTTCTCTTTCAGAAATACTATCGGGTTGAAATATTCCGGCGACTCGTTTGCGGCTACATGAAATACAGGCTCGTTTAGCGCTTCTGCAATCATTTCCGGTAATGGTTTGTGCCCACGGCACGATTCAGAAAAACTATCACCGATAAAAATTATTCTCTGGTCCTGCCACACTGTATCACTCTCGTCTTGAACGAAGCGGTCGGGAATGTCCATCTTAAAATCCTTAATCAGTGTCAGCCTGTACAAGTCACCATGCCGATAACTGTCTGCAGTTAGCTCCTCAAGAAGTACTTCGTCCCTCGTTACAACGAACGCAGCAAATGCAGTTATACCTGCAATATAGAGAGCATACTTTAACAGGTGGTGTTTGATCATCGTCCTTCCATCATCGGGCGGAGAACTTTTGCCGCCTCATCCAATGCAATATTCATTCCGGCGGCATTCCAATGACTGTCTGTAGGAAAATACAGAGTTTCCTTTGAACCTATGAACCGTTCATACAAGCGAACCGTACGCACGCCGCGACGCTCCACTTCGTTGCAGAGCCGCGGCAAGAAGTCATCATACGGATCATTGTTTACAAATTTGTGGTAGATGGTGTACTTGTTTGGCACCGGCATAAAGACAAGAGTTGTGTTGAATCTTGCTTGCATGGTTTCGTTCAGCATTTCAAGATTGTCCGCGATTCCGCTAATCAGACTATCCGAATGATCGTAATAGAAGCTCGTCTCGTCACGATTTGTTTCCTCATAATAAAAAAGAAATGGCGGGTTCAGCGAATAGACCGGCGTCATGCTGGAGATTTCCGCCACCAGATGAAACACACCCGTTTTATACAATTCAACAACAGGCGATGTAATACTGCTGCTCGTCAGAAAGATTTGATAATTCTGTTCCGCCTTTGTGAATATCCTCTCTTCAAACTGAGAGTTAGGCGAGGAGAGTCTTTCAACCGATGGAGCCTGAACGGCCGGATCCTCATCCATCGGCTGAGAAAAGTCGGTCACAATGTATCGCTCCACCCTCTCAAGAATAAAAACTCTCTCCGGCCCGACGGGAATATTATTGACTTCAAAAAAATACACAGGATTGAACATCTCCGGCGTGTTCCCCGCCTCGAAGGCGTAGATGTTCTTGCCAAGGGTATCTGCCAGAAGCGACGAAAATGGGCGATGGCCTCTGTTGTCATCAGAAAAGCTATCGCCGACCAGAAATAATTCCTGTTCCTCAGGATCGAGATCATTTTCCTGCACCGGGACAGCAGGTGGAAATTCACTTCGAAAATCCCGCACCTTCGCGAACCGATAAAGGTCACCCTGATCGAACATTGCCTCCGTTGCCCGCTCCATCAAGAATTCATTCTTTGTTATCACAAATACGAGCGTCGCCAATATCCCCGCAATATAGATCCCGTACAACAATCGCAGTTCGCTCTTCGGGGGCTTCATCTTTTAGAATTGGAAATAAATAAAGTCCTGCGACGTAAATTCACCAAAGACGATAATCACAAGTACGATTGCAATGTAAAGCGACCATCGAACCAATGCCGGCTTTCCGGCCAACACATGCCGTACGTGGGATTTGCGTTGAACGTAGTGAACACTTTCCATGACAAGAATGGCCAACAGCGCAACGACCATTTCCCGTTTGTCGAGTCCAAGACTGAAGACGTTTGTCACGTCGTTGAAATCAAGCAGATGCGTAAGGATGTACCACGCTTCACTGATCGTCTTCGCCCGGAAGAAAATCCATCCAACCAACACCATGTGGAACACGAGAAGTATTCTAATGTATTTATGAAGAATAGGATAATGATCAAGATGGAAAAAACCAACGATCTTGCTGCGAATGGAAGCAGTCCAGATAGATGACACAAGGTAAAGGCCGTGCAACGCACCCCACACAACAAACGTCCAGCTTGCGCCATGCCAGAGACCGCTTATGACAAAGACAAAAAATAAATTGAAGTACCATCTCCACGGCCCGGCACGGTTACCGCCCAACGGGATGTACAGGTAATCCTTAAACCACGTGGAAAGTGAAATATGCCATCGCTTCCAGAACTCTGCAATTGATTTCGCATAGTATGGCCGATTGAAATTTGTCATCAGCTTGATGCCCATAACTTGCGCGGCACCGAGAGCAATATCTGTATAGCCCGAAAAGTCACAATAGATCTGAATTGCAAAGAAATACGTCGCCAGAAGAAGCGGCATTCCTATATGATCAGTGGGATGGTTGTACACCTCGTTAACAAGAATTGAAACCCGATCCGCAATCACGACTTTCTTAAACAGTCCCCATACCATCAGCTTCAGTCCATCAGCAACACGCTGGTAGTCGAATCCTGTTGAGACGTGGCCGTAGCGCATTTCGTGGAATTGGTGTAACAGATTTCCCGGGCGTTCGATCGGTCCCGCAACCATTTGAGGATAAAAGAGGACATACAACGCATAAATGCCAAGGTGCCGCTCGGCTTTGTGATGACCGCGGTACACTTCAATCGTATAGCTCATCGATTGAAACGTATGGAACGAAAGTCCGATGGGAAGAATGATGCTGAGTGTATGAGACGGATAATTCCATCCGGCGAGATGAAATAATTCGGCGAGATTATTATCGATGAAATTGAAATACTTGAAGAACGCGAGCATGCCAATGTTTGCAATCAGGCTCAGCACGAG
>JBKJJX010000019.1:0-15308 GCA_046597825.1 Bacteroidota bacterium
AGGCTGCAACAGTTTGGCGAGATATCCCGCAACACAAACGCTTGCTTGCCCCGCACTTGCAAGATTACCGGATTGTGATAGATTGGGAGTGTTGTTACCCCTGGGCGGGAGTAATTCAGCGGTAGAATGTCAGCTTCCCAAGCTGGACGTCGCGGGTTCGAGTCCCGTCTCCCGCTCAAAGAGTTCATAATTCACCTTTCATGCTTGCGAGCAGCGTTACGACCCGGAGGTTATAACAGAGTCGAATGTCACTCGCACCTGAGGAACCGCATCACTGGATGCGGCCGTAATACGCAGGAACATCCCGTCCTGAAGGACCCAGCCTCCTTTCTTTCATCAGAAGGATTCCCTTCAATTAATTCCACCGGCATGCGCCGCTGAAGCTGTTACACTTTTTGTCCCGTGAGGGGAGTATGAGAAGATTAAACATTGGCGTTATTGATCTCGTGAGCAACGGTCCGACAAAGGCGTTGTGGGCACGGGTGATGAATGCGAATCTCGCGAGCATAATGCCACAAATAGTCGCAGTGTGGTGCGAAGAGGAAGGACATAACGTCTCCTTTGTCTGCTACACGGGTTTCGAGGATCTATCTGCTGAACTGCCTGAGAAGCTCGACCTGGTTTTTATTGGCGCGTTCACTGAAGCGGCACAACTCGCTTATGCGCTGAGCAATCAGTTTCGATCAAAAGGCGTCGTGACGGTGCTTGGTGGTCCGCATGCACGGTGCTACCCGCAAGATGCGCAAAAGTATTTCGACTATGTTCTGGGCTTCACAGACAAGTCAACAATCCGAGAGGTGCTTGGAGAATGCTCACAGCATAAACCGATGGGGGTGAGGATTTCCGCCGGAAAACAGCCTGCGTCACTTCCCGGCGTTCGCGAACGATGGAAGTTCATCGAGCCGACCCTGAAGAAAGCACCACTTATCAAAATGGTAGGAATGCTTGGAAGTCTGGGCTGCCCGTATACGTGTGCATTCTGCATCGACTCGGTTGTGCCGTACCAACCGCTTGATTTTGATGTAATGAAAGACGACCTGTCATTTCTTCTGAAGAAATTCAAAAGGCCGCTCATCGGTTTCCACGACCCGAACTTCGGGGTTCAATTCAATAATTTTCTGGACGCGATCGAGGAAGTCGTGCCTCCGGACAGTATCGACTTTGTTGCGGAGAGCAGCCTCTCGCTTCTCTCGGAACCTCATCTTATCCGCATGAAGAAGAACGGGTTCAAGGCGCTTTTGCCCGGCATTGAATCGTGGTACGAACTGGGTGAGAAATCGAGAACGGGATCCGCCCGCGGAATGCAAAAGGTGAAAGACGTTTCCGATCACGTGAATATGATTTTAAGATATATTCCATACGTTCAATCAAACTTTGTTCTCGGTCTCGACAGCGACAGCGGCGATGAACCGTTCGAACTGACGAAACGTTTCGTCGATCTCACGCCGGGCGCATTCCCCGGTTACTCACTGCTCTCTGCGTTCGGGCAGGCAGCACCGCTGAATCTCGACTACCAGCATGCCGGCCGCGTTATTCCGTTTCCTTTCCATTTCCTGAATAACAACAGCGCAATGAACCTGAAGCCTGTTAATTATTCATGGGATGAATTCTACGGCCACGTTATCGACCTGACCCGCTACACATTTTCACGGAAAGCAATTTTCAACCGCGTCCGGGCAACGAATGCATTCATTCCGAGATGGTTGAATGTTGTGCGGGCGATCTCGTCGGAAGGATACGGACGCATTACCGCCTACAACGAAATCCGCCGCCGCCTTGTTGAAGATGTGCAGTTCAGTCCATTCTTCGAGCAGCAATCATCAGTGGTCCCACAATTCTATGCCGACAAAGTTAAAAACGATCTCGGTGAGTTTTGGGAGTGGTTGCCGGCTGGAGCCCTTCATCACGATCCGAATGCGTATGCCAAATCGATGGCGCCTGAAATTGTTGAACCTGTCCTCATGGTTGCCAACGCATAAGTGCGGCAGTACAGCTCTTTCGGTTTCTTGAAATAGAGATGGGTGTTGAGTATCTTGATGCAGAAGCTTCCGCTATAGTCCGGCGGAAGCATTTGCATCCATTAGACCCTTCCATTCTATTTATTCATGCCGACCACTGCCAACGCACTCTTCAAGCTTACTTTTCCGCGGCTTCTCTTCTTTTCTTATCTCAATACAATGCGTAAAGAACTTGCGGACTGCCGGTCCTGCCTCGATATCGGTTGCGGCGGAGGTTCGCCTGTGCGACACTTACAATTTGAGTATTCCCTGGGTGTTGAAGGACATGTACCGACTCTGGAAGGGGCGAAACGAGAGCACACACACAATGAGTTTTTTCTTGTTGAAGCCACTGAAGTGGGACTTCACTTCTCCGCAAACCAATTCGATTGTTGTGTTGCCCTCGACCTTATCGAACATCTGACGAAGGCGGACGGACTAAAGCTCATCGGTGACATGGAGAGAATCGCTGCAAAGAAAATTCTCATCTTCACACCGAACGGCTTTCTACCGCAGCAGAGCACTGATGGCGATTTGCAGGAACACTTGTCCGGTTGGACCGCCGATGAAATGAAATCTCTCGGGTTTAAAGTCTATGGTATGCATGGCCTCAAGGCGCTGCGAGGCAAGGAGCATCAGCATCGACTGAAGCCTGCCGCGTTATGGGGAATCATCTCCGCCCTATCGCATTTTCTTTACCTGCGTCGCAACCCAAAGAACGCAGCGGCAATTCTCTGCGTCAAAGAGAAAGAACCTTCGTCGGGCAAAATTCAATAATAATGAAACAGCTCCGACATATATTCGTTTTTCTATTTTTGGCAGCACTTCCGCTCTACGCGCAGGAGTCCGTCACAATTGTCGAAGACAGTCTCTACTCGCCGAGCGTTCAGTCGAACATGAAATTCGCCGTCTTGCTTCCGCGGAATTACTATCACGTTAGTGAGCGCTATACGACCATTTATTTGTTGCATGGTTTCGGCGGCAGTTACATGGATTGGATAAAATACTCCGGGCTCGTCAAATATTTGAAAGAGTACAACTATGTCGTCATCTGCCCGGACGCAGAGAACAGCTGGTACACAAACTCATTCGACAAGAAGAAGAGATTTGAGGACTACATCGTCTCCGATCTTATTCCCTTTGTCGAAAGCAAGTACCGGACATTAAGCACGCGTCATGGACGGGTTGTTGCCGGCCTCTCTATGGGCGGCTATGGTGCTCTGAAGTTCGCAATCAAGTATCCTTCACGCTTCGTCTTTGCGGCCTCCTTCAGCGGGGCGTTATACGTGCCTTATGGCGTTCGACCTGACAACAAAAATATCTCAGAGAGCCTGATGTCAACGTTCGGTGCTGTCAGGTCTCCACAGTGGACGAAGAACGATCCGTTTGATTTGCTGGACAGCCTCAAATCCGTAAGCTCACTCCCCTATCTGTACATTTCAACCGGCAAGGATGATAATCTTGGCCGCATCGTAGAACGAAACCGGGCGCTTGCTCAAAAGCTTCTCGAACGCGGCGCCGCCTACGAATACCACGAATCATCGGGCGGCCACAGCTGGCAATACTGGGACCATGAGCTGAGAAATTTCCTGCGACGGTTATCCACCTTCGATCCCCTGAACCCCTGATCGTATGCCCTCTCTCAATCGAGCTCTAAATAAATTCGACCTGACGATGATCGCCATCGGATCCACGATCGGGTCGGGAATTTTTCTCACGCCTTCATCAATAGCTCACGAGTTATACCAGCCATGGCTGATATTGGCAGTGTGGGTTGTTGGCGGATTGATGGCGATCGCCGGCGCTCTCACGTTTGCCGAATTGGGCGGACTGATGCCCGGTGCCGGCGGCGTGTACGTGTATCTTTCAGAAGCCTACGGCAGATTGGCGGGCTTCCTGTACGGTTGGGCTTACCTGCTTGTCGTAAACACGGGAGGCGTTGCAGCATTGAGCCTTGCCTTCGCAACGTACTTTGGATTTTTCTTTCCGCTCGATCCGTTTCAAATGAAGCTTGTTGCCATCGCGGGAATAATTGTTGTCACGACTGTCAATGTTTTTGGCGTAAAGATCGGCGGAGTTTTTTCGGATGTGTTTACATTGTTGAAGATTGCGGGAATACTTTTTCTCATCACAGTCGGATTAACGCTCGGCTCAAGCCACACAACGGATTTTACATTTTTCTCCAGAACGTATCCCGGAGCTCTTGCCGTTGCAATGGTTGGTGTGCTCTGGTCGTACGGCGGATGGCAGCATGCATCGTTCGCAGCTGCTGAAGCAAAGGATCCGAAACGAACCGTCCCCTTTGCGATGATTGTCGGGACACTGATCGTTGCGGCCCTGTACATACTGACAAATGTTGCATACATGTTCCTTCTTCCTCCGGGCGCAATCGGCGGTTCGCCACGCGTGGCATCGGATGCAATTGCAACCGTTCTCGGCCCGACCGGCGGCAGCATTATTGCGGTTGCGATTTTCATTTCAACATTCGGCACCGCGGGCATTTACACGTTAACGGCTCCCCGAATTTATTTTGCAATGGCAAACGACGGAGTGTTCTTCAGAAAAGTTGCGGAAGTGCATCCCCGGTTCCACACTCCCGCAGTTGCCATCATCGTTCAATCCTGCTGGGCAATTGTGCTCATCTGGTTTTGGGGAACGTTTAACGAGCTGATTTCGTACGTCGTCTTCACTGATTGGATTTTCTTTGCGATGACGGCGGCGAGTATTTTTATTTTTAGAAGGAAGAGACCGGATGCCGAGCGCCCGTACAAAACATTCGGATATCCGTTTACCCCGATATTTTTTATCGCCATCGCCGCCTGGTTTGTTCTGAACACCCTCGTAACAAAACCAGAGCAGGCAATTGCGGGACTCGGCTTTCTGGCGCTCGGCGTCCCTGCATACTTTTTCTGGAAACGAAAAGGAATGAACAATCAAATATGAAAACACCCCGGCAAACATATCCATATTATCCAGTCGAACCAATCAGCACGCTCGCCGGGATGCTCACTCTTTCTGCGAACAAACATGCAGATAGGCTTGCGTTACAGGACCTGAATGCAACTCCGATCCCCGAGGTGACATACCGCCAGCTTTACGAAAATGTCATCGCATTCGGAACGGCGCTGAGAAATCTCGGACTCAAAGAACGCGACCACGTTGCATTTATTGCAGAGAACCGCGTTCAATGGGCAATTACTCACCTTGCATGTGTAACATTTAACTTCGTCGCGGTCCCAATCGACAAGAACCTAAAGGAAAACGACATCGTCAACATTCTTCACGTTTCAGATTCAAAGGCGGCGGTCTTCTCGGCACCTTTCCGCTATATGTTTCTGGAGTTCAAACAATCAGTGAAACATCTCCACCATCTGATTGATATGGATCTTCCTGCGAAGGAAGATGGGATTCATTCAATGACTGAGATGATGAAGGATGCCCGGGCCAGCGGCAAACAATTATCAATGGCTTCAACAAATCCGGACGATGTTGCAGTTATTGTTTTCACGTCGGGATCGATGGGGCACGCAAAAGGCGTGACGATGACGCAGACAAATCTCTGTACGAACCTTATGGACATGCGGAAAATGATCAACATCGGTCCGGATGATCGCTTTCTATCTGTTCTGCCCATGCATCATACGTACGAAGGAACATGCGGATTTCTTTGTCCGTTGTATGGTGGCGCATCCGTGTTCTATGCACGCAGCCTCAAATCTATCGTCGACGATATGCAAAAGACAAGCCCGACCATATTTCTGGGCGTGCCGCTGGTGTACGACAAAATGTACCGGCGAATTCTGGCCGGAATCCGCGAGAAGGGATTAGCGAAAGCGGTTATTTCTCCCATGAAAGGAATTGCTACGGGATTGGAATTTTTCGGAGTGGATGTTCGAAAGAAATTGTTTGCAGAAGTTCACGCGAAGTTCGGTGGAGCAATTCGTTTGTTTATTGCCGGCGGCGCAGCGCCCGATCCTGAGGTGTCCAAAGGCTTACGATCACTGGGATTCAAAATCCTCCAAGGCTACGGGTTAACCGAAACGTCACCAATCCTCACTGTCAATCGGGAATTCAATCTCAAAGACGAAGCAGCCGGAGTCCCGTTGCCAAGTGTCCAGCTGAAAATCGCAAACCCTGATGCAAGCGGTCACGGGGAGATTGTCGCCAAGGGCCCGTCGATCATGCGGGGCTATTACAAAAACGAAGCAGCGACGAATGATGTGTTGAAGGATGGATGGTTCTACACAGGCGACATCGGGTTCTTTGACGAAGACGGCTTCCTTCACATTAACGGACGGAAGAAAAATGTCATCGTCGCCCGCAACGGTGAGAATGTTTATCCGGAAGAAATCGAGGATAAAGTGAACAGGATTCCGTTCGTTCTGGAGTCAGTCATCTACGGGGCAAAGGATGAGAAGAACGATGAAGAGATCCGCGTGATGATTGTTCCGAATGCTGAAACATTCATCAGCTATGCAGAAACCCACAAGATTGAAGTCACGACACAACTCATTGAGAAAATTCTCAACGAAGAAATCCGCAAACTGAATACACAGTTGCTCGGACACCAGCAGATCAAGAAAATAAAAGTGCGGGACAAAGAATTTGATAAGACCACAACGCAGAAGATCAAACGGTATTTGGTGCAGCAGGAGGATTCAACGCACTGAAATGAGAAGAATTACGGAAGAGTAGCGCTTAAAATTGCAATCGTAAACGCAATCACGGAAACGATCATACCCCACGTGAAAATGTTGTAGGCAACCCGAAGATAGCGGAATTTTATTCCCACCTCTCTCCCCAGAAAATACAAATCCCCCATCATACTGTCGCCTGAATACTCGCTGTCCTTCATCATCTCTTTAATCCCCCATTCAAAATCTTCCCGGCTTGCATTATGGAAATTACCGAAGTGAAGAAGATTGACATTTCGTTTTCCCACGTCTTCGCGGATGAAAAGCCCGGTTGTATTCTTGGGCCGTGCCGCAAGGATCGCAAAGATCAATGTTGCAAGCGAAACGAAAAGTAGAAGCAAGGTGGGGACGAGTAGAAATGCGTGCATTTCAAGCTGGGTTCCAAGTACAGTGAATATGATCGCCATGATAATTCCGGTCGTAGTGATCAGGACATTGGCCTTGTGATCGGCAAGGGCAATCATGTCCAAATGTTTTGCAGACGAAGCCTGAAGTATCGTTTCCACTCCATACTTCAGTTGACATTTCTCTTTCCCAATCTGTGTTTTCGAAGCGCGACGAAGAGCATCCCGCAGTCGTTCCTGAAGCTCGATCAGGTTTTTCCGCCGCCGCCGCGACCATTCCTCACGGGCATAGAGGGTGAAAAAAGTCCCGGTGGAGGCAAACTCGATATTTTTCTGCAGCCACTCGACATCGCTCAGAACAACGCCGGTACGCAATTCGTTTTCCATACGCAGCAAATCGCCCCGCTCGAAAAATCTTTTCTTCCCGATGTGGGAAATGTCCGCATCGCACATCACTTCCTCAAGGGAATTTTTCGGAGACTGCGGCATCTTCGTCGCACGTATGCAGC
Organism: Bacteroidota bacterium; assembly: GCA_046597825.1. Taxonomy (GTDB): domain Bacteria; phylum Bacteroidota; class Ignavibacteria; order UBA10030; family UBA6906; genus CAADGV01. Next base: position 7,545 of record JBKJJX010000019.1, read on the forward strand.
CGACGACCAGCTCAATGCGCTCGGGAGGATAATTCTTCGCTGTCAGATACTCAGAGGCAATAACTGCGGCCCGGTCTTCATGCCCTTCCACGCCATCCATATATCCGACATCGTGGAACAGGGCAGCGAGGAGAACGGCCTCCATTTCAGATTTTCCAAGTCGGAATCCTTCCCCGATTTCCTGGGCAGCATCGACCACCTGTTCGGTATGCAGCAGATTATGGTAAATGGCCCACTGGGGAAGTTTCTCACTCAACAAGCCGGTAACATACGTCTGCGCTTGTCTGAGAATTTCTGTATTGGGAATCATTTGGCCGGGAGAGGATTGTGAAACTGTCCCAACATAGAAAAATAATATTACTAATCCAACGAAGCCTCACGCGGCGGAGCCGGACAATGTTACACCTCTACTCCTGCGCTTTCGAGGGACCGTAAAAGCTCTGCGGGATTTGTGTATTGAACTGCGTTCATCCCGATGCGGCGGGCTGCATCGACGTATTCCTGAATATCGTCAATGTACACACATGATTCAGCCGGAAGAGAAAGTTTGCGAAGTGCATCCCGGTAAATCTGTTCATCGGGTTTCATTGCGCCGACTTCAAAAGAAGTCGTAACAGTATCAAAGAGAGGAAAGACTTCTACAGATTTGATCTCGGCTTCGAAATGCCATTCGTTTGTATTGGAGAGAAGGGCGATCTTGTAATGAGGCTTGAGTTTTCTGATGAGTTGGATGGTTGGTTGGATTCGCTCGAAGATATCAATAAATGCAGCTCTGAAATCTGATTCTGAATTATTGAGGCGGTACTTCTCAGCGGCTCTCCGATAAAATTCCGGGGAGGTAATTCTTCCGCTCTCGTAATCAATCAGTAATTCGGGTTGACTTGATGCCATCTTCCGCAATGCATCCGGCGGATGAGAAGATAAGGATGCAATCCGCTTTAGAAAAACAGAATGATCAACGCGGGAAATAACATTTCCGTAGTCGAAGATGATGGCTTTGATCATAAAAGAACGACTTTGTAATTTTTCTTCAGTCCACAACTGCAGGGATTACAATATCTAAAAGTTCCTGCTCTAACGAAAGCAACTCCATGCGCATCCTGTCGCGATATTGGTCCGTTTCTTCGCGCAGATTCGGAATGAGAGATTTGTAATAGGCGATTCCATCCAGCATGTTCGTCTTAAACATCCCGAAATATTTTTGTTCTTTTACGGTAAACGAATCCAACTGTTTTTTGATTTCCCTTTTCAGATAATCAACATACAACTGCAATTCATTGATGAACAAATTCGGGCGATGGTGATCAGACAATAATTGCAAGCGGCCGTAGATATGTCCGACCATTTGTTCAAGGGAAACAATATTCGAGAAGAAGGCAAGGTTCGGCCCCGGACAGACGGCAACTGCCCGCTTTGATTCTTCCGAAAAAGGCTCACTGTTGATGAATCCCGACGCAGCAAGATCTTCGCAAAGACACGCCTTCTCCATCACTTGGTCAATACGCTCATTCAAGACCTCGGGCAGAAGGTTGGATTCCTTGAGCTGTTTGATCTTTAATGATTGATATTGCATCGATGCTGTGCAGATTGGTTGTTCTGTAAACTCTGTGTTCGAGACGAGATATTTTTTTGTACACGGACTTCCCGGTTTTCCCTCTTCAATGCGTTGCCGACGTTGCACCTCGCTCGATGTACCGCGCAGATTATTAAACGGAATTCCCAACGGTGACGCATCGCTGAGATAGAAATCAGCACGGTTGCCGGATGAAAGTCTTGTTCTTGTCTGATCATCGACATTGGTCGCTTCCGGAACGAGTAGGAATGGCGAGCCCCAACCCGTGCCATCTACGCCGTGATACTCTCGCAAAAAGCGATCTTCATTTGCTGTCCCGATTCCACCCTGAACGGTTATGCGCACTTCCGTTGTCGAGGCAGGAAATACGATTCCCCTTTCTCCCAACGCGACGCGGTACAATTCCCGCAGCTCTGCAATCAATTCTTGTTTTCTTACTTTGAACTCTTCAAGTATCGGCCCGAGAAGAAGACCATCCGTTGCAAATGCATGTCCGCCGCAGTTCAGTCCCGATTCGATGCGATACTCAGAAATCCAGATTCCTTTTTTTGCCAAAAACTTTCCCTGAATCAACGCGGAACGATAGTCGCTTACTTTAAGGATCACCTTCTTCTGCAGAATGCCATTTTTATCCGGCAGAAACTCAACGCAATTTCCCAAATAGCTGTACAACCGCGGACTCAAACCTGCGGAAAGCACAACGGAAGAATGGAGAGCGCTTTTTGCAAAGCCGCGCAATCCTGCCAGCGCATCCGAATATTCGCCGGGAAGTTCTTTTCGGTCAGCATCGAAATTCGACTTATTCAGTTTGGTCATGATATTTACATCTATGGCGCCGGGAATAATTTTTAGCCGCAATTCGTCCTGCAGAACAGCTTGTGTCGCAGGATCCGCTGCCTGCACCATGCGACGGTACATATGCTTGATGGGCGAACTATCGGGCAGCATCTCAAAATATTTTACAATATCACTGCCGGTTTCAAACATCGATTCTTTCATTCGTGCAATTTGTACTTGAACAATGCGCTGCACAAGGTCGAGATACTCGGTGATTCGCCGGGCTCTGTAATCGTGTTCTTTGGGAGAGATTGCAATATATGCTTCGCCGTGCAATGCGCAGTAGTGTTTCCGGATATGCTCGATCAATATATCATCCACCAGGGAAATGACAGATGAAATTCCAAATCGCGCAACACGGATCGGCGTATCAATTGAAAACGCAAGTCCCAACACGGGAATATGAAACGTATGAACTCTCTCTTCTTTCATTCTCTTCATTCTTTAACAACAATGGATACTTGAACTTTTAATAGAGCAACGCAATACATTCGTAACTTCGTCCGGGGAAGAGAGTCTGATGGGCTCGTAGAAAAGATTGTTCTACGGCGAGACAACGATGGCAGGCTGACGAGCGGCTACGCAGAAAAGGCTTATGCAATGAACATTTGTGGACGCTGTAGGGGTCGAACCTACGACCTCCGCCTTGTAAGGGCGGCGCTCTAGACCAACTGAGCTAAGCGTCCAAAACTCAGTATCAATATACGCAAAATCGCGGGATCATTCAATGGATTGTTATTACGATTCTACGCCCAATGAGCGCAAATACTCCACCACAGTCAGCGAATCATCGCCACCCTTCTTCGCATGCGCCATCAGCGTAATGCCGTGCGGGCCTTTTGACGTTACAAGATTCGGGAACGCTTCCAATGTCGGCTTCACAATTTCAATTTTGCCCAGCATCGCAGCAACAAATATATCCATTCTTGCACCTTGCGAGAGCAAGTACAACGCAATATCTTTTCTGCCCATATGTCCCGCTCCGCCAATCGCGGTTTCAAAATCGCCTGCTTTCCAATCCCACGCGGCATTGAGTAAACCGCGATCCTTCTCCAGCATGATCTTCACTTTCTCTAGGTCGCCGTGGCCTGCAATGACAAAATCCTTTACCAGTTCGGGAGCAAGCGGTGGAGGTTTTTCTGAAGTTGTTTGAGAGAATAGATTATTCTGCGCGGAAACCACATAACACGCTGGAAGAAGAAATGATTCACTGTAACCCTTTGGGAACACGCTTGCAACAGAAAGTTTTCGTATGTATATTATCTGGAAATAAAACCAGATAGTGGTTTTATCTGGAAACCATATAAACAATAGTTAGGCGGGTAGTCTTCACTCGCTGATGGCTTAGGAGAAATGACAATGTTGCGTTTCAGCCGAATTGTGTTGGCGCTTTTAGTGCTTGCATTTGCTGGTTGCACTTCAACCCCATTCGTATCCAATCCTCAAGAGGACGCTGATCTCATTCGCGCAGCCGAACATGAGCGCCTTCGCGCGTTGGTGGATGCGAACATGGAGGTAGCGCGCCGGCTTCATGCGGACGACTTTCAACTTATAAACCCCCGTGGGGGAGCTCTCTCAAAAGCGGAGTATCTAGGGGGCGTTGCCTCAGGCGAACTAAACTACCTCGTGTGGGATCCAGAATCACCGATTGAAGTACGACTGTACGGACAAGCCGCGGTCATCCGATACCAGTCGCAATTGGAAATTGTGGTCCAAGGTCAAAAGGTGCCACGCCAGCGCTACTGGCACACTGACGTCTATGAAAAGCGCGACGGGCGCTGGCAGGTTGTATGGTCTCAAGCGACCGGAATACAGCAGCCCTCATCATCATCCCCGCCCGTTGTACCGGCGCGGTAGTTACCCGTTGCCTAACAATTCATTCAAGCCGAACCCGCTTCGTAGCTTCAAGACTCCGTGCGGGTTCTTGGGCGGGTCGGCTTAATTCAGGCGTTAGGCCGCACGTAAACAAGATGAACCGCAGTTTTCGGACGTTGGCTACCTTTGAGCAAGCCACACTCCGCCTATTGTTATTGCTGCGCCGACAAACTGCAGAAAGTGAAGCTCTTCCCTCAGCGTAATAAACGAAATGAACAACGCCAGCACCGGAACCAGATTGCTGAAGTTTGACGTCCGCCCCGGACCGAGCCGTTGAACACCATGCGACCAGAAAACGTTGGAGATTCCGATTGAAAGAGCACCGGATGCGATGGTTGCCGCCCAATACGTCCAACCGACAGACGACCAGTTCATTTCTATAGCGGCGGGAATTGCTACGAGCGAAAGTCCGACGGCGCCGACACTGACCATGAGAGTGGCAATATACAACGGTGAGTTCTGCACGAGCAACGGCTTTTGCAAATTGGTACTGAATGCCCACATCACAGCGCCCGCGAGACAAATCAAATCGCCGATAAGCGATTCGCCTCCGAACTCAAATTGCTTTCCACTGCCGACAATGATGAGCACAACGCCGCAAAGTGAAACCGTCATGCCAAACCACATGATCGGCCGGATCTTTTCTTTATGAAGACGTGCGTTGAGAAAAACTGTCCAGAGCGGGGACGTTGATAAAAGAACAGCGGAGTTGCCGGCAGAGGTCATGCTCAAGCCAATCACGAACGCAGTCTGATACAATACATTCGCGAGAACTCCGGCACGGAAAATTGCCGACCAGCTACCTTCCGGAAGAGGCAGACGCTTCGTTCGGTAAAAATAAATGCCGGCGAGGAAACATCCCGCAACAATGAAACGCACGGCATTGAATACAAATTTGTCGACCTGAACAAAGCTGTACTTGGCGAGCGGATAGTTTGCCGCCCAGATAACGGTAACGAACAGAAGTAAGAGTTGAGCTCGGGTGTCGCGTTGCGAATCGTTCATCAACCAATAACTTTCTTTGCCGAAGTAGGCCTGCAAGCGAATACATATCCTGCAACATAGAGGATGAGAGCAATAACGAGAAGTTCGTAGCGATAGGGTAACGGAGTACCGGCGCGCAGCGTTGCCTCTGTATCGTACATAAAGGAATACAAAATGACCGCTGTGCCTGCTATCGCGCAACTCCAAGTAATAATTGTTGGTTTGAAATATTTTTCGAATGACGTCCGGATTACAATATCAGTCCCGCAAACAATAAGCAGCATCGCAATGGCAACAGCGGATGCGACAGGACCAATCCATGGAAGAGGAATCAAAAACAGAATATCCCATTCACTCAACGAGGCAGGCCAGCCGAGAATAGCTTTAAGCCACACATAATAGAAAATATCCCACACGCCAAACGCCAGACAGAAATATCCAAAGCGCTGCCATTTACTTCTCCCCGCAATAATTCCGACCGATAGAAGCATCACCAAAGTCGCTGCTTCCCGGCAGACCTCAACCACCAGATGCTGGCTGACAATCACTTTCAGGGGAAACGAAAAGCCTTCGGGATAATAGATGGCACGCAGATACACGACAACACTCGACTCAACAAACGCGAACGCCGCGGCAAACACAATCACCCAGACAAGCATGCGTATGGGTATGCGATTGTCTGTCATTTTTCTTTTGGTGTCTCGTTGTATTCATCAAGGAATGCCACCGCCCTGCGCATATGGGGAATGACAATCGAGCCGCCGACAACAAGCGCGACGCTGAAAATGTCGTACATCTCCTCGTCTGCTACGCCTTCCTCTTTGCATTGCTGGATGTGGTAGGACACGCAATCATCGCAACGCAGCACCATCGACGCGACAAGCCCGAGCATTTCTTTCGTCTTCGCATCCAATGCACCCGATTCATACGTGAGTGTATCGACTCCGAAAAATCGTTTGATCGGACGGTTCTCGATACCAAGTATGCGTTCGTTCATTTTGGTTCTGAAATCATTGAATTCTTTTACTCTTCCGTACATCGGGACTCCTTTATGTGGAAAATTGAAGACTATCGCTGCAACTCTTTCGGCAGCGCGTACTTTATTTGTATCTCATTCAATTTCTCAATCGCAGTATACGCCTCCTGCCAGCCGCCGTCATCAACCTCTTTCATGATTCCCTGAAGTTCCATTCGAACCGGTTCGGGTTCATCAGTAGAGCGGGGAAAAGAAATGCGTACATATTCCTGCAGTGCTGAAATGTTTTGCCAGATCAGTGAAAGTCCGGCGAGGATCGTTAGAACAGTAAGCAGAACATCAATAGCACCGGTCGCTCGCCCCAGATTCCAGCCTAGCGGAATACTCAAGCAGCCCACAAGCACGATACTCCAGCCGAGAAGAGAAGTGGAACGATATCGCCGCAATACTCTTTCAAATCCAAAATAAAAATACTTCAGCTCATCATCAGTCATCAATCTCTTTCGTAAATTCTCCACTAAGATACGGAGTTCCTTCCAGATGCAAAAGAACCTGTTCGCTTTTGCCGAACAGGTTCATTGAAGTTCATATGCAGTACAATTCAGGTCGCAGATAATTCCTTTACGACTGCGCCGCCGCAACTGCTTCCCGCGCCCGCGGTGCATCCGTAACAGTGGTCGCCGAAAACAATCTTGCGCTGCATGAGCGCGTCGAAATCAAAATCCCAGATCGTATTGGGCGCTCCATGATTCACCCGCCACTCCAGCATCTGGTTGAAGTCGCAGTCATACAACACGCCATCGTACCCAACGCTGATCAGATTCCTGCACATCACGCCTTCGGCGGCGGCAGGATTGAACGCTCCGACAAGCTTCGACATATATGGTTCATACAAATCAGCACGCTCAAGAAAATGCTTGAACCGGTTGATCGGCATGTTGGTTATGACAAACAGACTGTTGAAGACAATCCGGTATCGTTTCCAGAGTTCGTCCTTGAATTGTTGCTCGACAGCGGCTTGTGCCGGGGGCAAATATGCACCCACAGGGTTGTAAATGAGATTGAGCATCAACCCTGTTCCGTCTTTGCCATAGCCGAGCGCATTCAATCTGCGCAGCGACTCAATGCTTTTCCCAAAGACACCCTGGCCGCGCTGCGAGTCGGTTTCATGTTCCTGAAAGTACGGCAGTGATGAAATTACTTCACACTGATGTTCGCGGAAAAATTGCGGCAGGTATTCCATGTTCTTTCCGCTGACAGGATGCGGGTCGAGTGTCACGGTCAGGTTGTGCCGGATCATTATGTGTTTGCCGAGCTTCTTTCCCTCGACAACGAAATAATCAAAGTGGTCGCTCAACTCCGGGGCGCCGCCCGTAATGTCAAGATTTTTTATCTGCGGATACCGCGATAGAATTTCCAGGCAACGATCGACCGCTTCACGGGTCATCATCTCCGTTCGCTTCGGCCCGGCATCAACGTGACAATGCTTGCACGCCTGATTACAAAGCTTGCCCACATT
>JBKJJX010000007.1:0-15850 GCA_046597825.1 Bacteroidota bacterium
TATCAATTAAAAGGAACGCCATGATGAAATATCGTGTGCTGGCAGCTTCACTTCTGTTTGCCATTCTGCTTCATGCCGGGGCAATTGCCGGGACTACCGGAAAGATTGCAGGGACCGTGCGTGATGCGCAAACGAAGGAACCTCTCATTGGAGCATCGGTGATTGTCGAGGGAACCCGGTTGGGTGCTGCAACAAATGTTGACGGATACTTCGTGATCCTCAACGTCTCGCCCGGAAAATTTAACCTCATCTCCTCCGCAGTCGGGTACAACCGTAAATCCGTAACCGGTGTTCAGGTTTCAGTCGATCTGACGACGACACAGAATTTCGATCTCTCTCCTGAAAACGTGCAGGCGGAGGAAGTTGTTGTAACGGCAGAACGGCCTGTCGTAAAAAAAGATCTTACATCATCGGAGTCACGTGTTGATGCGGCAACAATCGCTTCACTGCCTGTTTCAGAAGTTAGTGAAGTTCTTTCGCTGCAGGCCGGTATTACAGTGGATCGTGGGGGAGGTATTCACATCCGCGGGGGCAGAACCAGCGAGGTGGCGTACTGGGTCGATGGAGTCTCCGTATCCGACGTGTACGACGGCGGACAAGCGGTACAAGTTGACAATAATGGAATTCAGGAATTACAGGTTATCAGCGGAACATTCAACGCGGAATACGGGCAGGCAATGTCCGGCATTGTCAATATCGTAACCAAAGATGGCGACAAGAATTATCGCGGAAGTGTAAATGTTTACGCAGGGGACTACGCGAGTTCCGATAAGGATATTTTCTACAATATCGACAAGCTGAACTGGCTTGCCAACAAGAATCTTGAGGCAAGTGTCAGCGGTCCGTTCCCGGGGACGCAGGATATCACCTTTTATGTCTCCGGACGCTATTTCAAATCCGACGGATATCTGTACGGTAACCGCACGTACGATATTAATGGCAAAGCTATTGTTCCGATCGACTCCTTCTACAATGGTTCGAACGAACTCAGCTACATAAACCCTTCGTATAATCCCGTTCCAATGAATGACCGGCAGAGATACTCTGGACAGGCAAAAATCACGTTCAATCTGGGAGCGATGAAACTCAATCTCAGTGCGATTGGAAGCAAGCAGGACTACCGCGACTATAATCGTGACTGGAAATTCGTGCCCGACGGAGATGCACGAAAGTATGACAGAGGATATACCGTGTCGGCACTTCTCACTCACTCACTCGGTTCTTCCGCATTCTACACGTTAAACGTCTCCTATTTTCTGAAAGACTTTAAAGAATATTTGTTCGAGGATCCGCTCGATCCGCGTCAGCTTATCGATCCCGGACTTCCACAGAAGCCCGCGTACACGTACAATACGTTCGGCACCAACAATCATCATTTCAAACGGAAGACAGAGACACGGGTTGCAAAATTTGATTTCACAGATCAGGTGAGCCAGTTGCATCAGATCAAACTCGGATTTGAGGGCAGAATGCACCGGTTGTATCTGGAAGATTATAACACGTCCTACGATAATGATATCTATGTTGCTTCGCGGGCGTTGGTGCACGCAATTCCTTCCCGCTCAAGTCCCAACTACGAAGAGTACTCAGAAAAGCCGATAGAGTTCTCCGGCTACATTCAGGACAAGCTTGAGTACGAGAACATGATTGTGAATATCGGTTTGCGTTTCGATATTTTCAACTCACGTGGAAACGTATTGGCAGACCCGCAAGATCCCAACATTTATCTGCCACAGAAATCAGAGAACCAGGCGCTGACGTTTGATCAGCGTCTTGCAAAGTGGTACAAGAAAGCAACTCCCAAATATTTAATAAGTCCGCGTTTTGGCATCTCTTATCCAATCACCGACAAAGGAATTCTCCATTTTTCATACGGACATTTTCTCCAGATTCCATCGTTCGTATATCTCTATCAGAAGCCTGAATTCAAAGTTTCAAGTGCATCCGGCATCCAGGGCGTCTTCGGAAATCCTGATTTGGAGACTCAGAAGACTGTCATGTACGAAATCGGTTTGCAGCAACAGCTCACAACAGACATGAGTGTGGATGTTACCGGATTCTATCGGGATGTCCGGGATTGGGTAACAACCGCGACAATTCCCGTTCGTGATCTTACGAATTCCACCACCCAATACACGCAATACATCAACAGGGATTATTCAAACATTCGCGGGATTACACTCTCAGTGTCGAAACGACCCGGCAATTACTGGTCGATGAATTTCTCATACACGTACCAAACCGCCGAAGGAAACAATTCGAATCCAGAAGATGAAGCCTCGGCAGCAGCAGGCGGAGCGGAACCTGCACGTTTTCTCACACCGTTGGATTGGGATCAAACGCATACAGCAAATCTCAGCATCGGCTTCGGAGAACAGGATTGGGGTGCATTTCTCATTGGCAGATACGGATCAGGGCTCCCATATACACCGGCACTCAACCAGGCTGACCCGCGAGGTCAGGATGCATCCAATGGAATCAAGCGGAACAGCCGTCGGCGTCCGGACAATTACACTGTTGATTTGCGGTTGTTCAAAAGCTTTACAGTTGGCGGTGTCGAATTCAGTTTGTTCACGAAGATATTCAATCTCTTTGATCGCCGTAACGAAATCGACACCTACAGCGAAACGGGGCGGGCAACTGCCACGCCAACACAGCTTGGGATAGGAACAGTCACCGGCGGCAGTCGAGTGAATACATTGGAACAATATCTTGTGCGTCCGGAATTTTATTCCGAGCCGCGTGAAATACAGCTTGGGATTGAGATAAATTTCTAATTTGGAGAAAAGCTCATGATTCAGATTCGACGATATCGTTCGCTCCTCGTTCTTACGGCGTTGTTCGGGAGTCTGTCGCTGGCCCAGAACCAGCATGTGCCCAGCAGGGAGCGGGTTCTCTTGAACAATCGTTTCCGAACCGAGATAGACGGCAACAATCTCCGCACGAGCGTCTTTAACTTTCTCTTTTCGGGGCGAACGGGTGGTGGTGCGGGTGTCCCGTATGAATATCCGAAGAATACAGGGCGCATGTATATTGCGCTCGTTGGATTATTTATTGGCGGAGAAGTGGTAGATAATACCGGACAAACGATTCAAATTGTCGAGTGGCCCTCGTATCATTCAAATCCTTCGAACGGTGCAGACTGGAATATCAATCCGGTGGGTTTGCCCAAACCATATTGGAATCCAGCAAAGCAGCGCATAGCAAAAAGTGATGAGCCTGACACATGGCCTGAGTCATGGCCTGATAAAGAAACCGATCCTGTTGATCCAGGCTGGAGGGGAAAATGGAATGGTTATTTCGGCAAGAATATTTTCAACGCCGATCAGGAATTATTCTACCGGGTGGGCGATGACAATTATGATCGTTTTCCATATTCACCGGACACCACCGATCGCAATCGAAGAGGCCTTGGTATCATCGGGGATGTCCGGGCATTGGAATGGTCTCAGGCAAGTGTTGCAGATGCAGTGTTCTTCATCCACGAACTGAAGAATGATGGTACAAAAGAAATAAAGAAGGCAGGCGTCACGCTCTGGCTGGCGGATTTTGTCGGAGGCGACGGCGATTCGCAAGATGACAAACCCGATTTCGATCTCGTACTTGATGTCGGATTTTCTCTTGACGCAGACGGAGTTTCTTCTAATCCTGCGTTTGCCGGCGTGTTCGTCGGCGGGGCGGGCACATGCTATCTCGAAACTCCGGGCAACGCGGTTGATCGTATCGATAATGATGGTGACAGTCCCGAATACGCAAGCGGACCAAAAGTTACGTTCGATATGTTCGGCGTCAGAGTTCCGGGCACATCAGCCGAGGTTTCCGGAGATCAAATAGATAATAACCACAACGGACTCATCGACGAAGACTCCACCTATATAGCTTTTGGCCTTCAACGCGGAGTTGGATTCGCAGACGGCATCGACAACAATGATGATGGTGAGCCGGGAAGTCCGGTCGTGACGCAACAAATGATCAACCAGGCGGCGACAGATCCGTGGAAGCGATGGCCGCCGAATCCCGAGACTGATCCGTTCTGGGCGCCGAACAATGCGCCGTTCAAACAGGAATCAATATTCCTTATCGATGTCGGTACCGAAGATCTCGGAAAGCGCTTCGCCGATAATATTGACAATGATGGCGACACCTTGTATTCCTCATTGCTTCCTCTCGTAACACAGGCGATGATAACCCAGGCTGCCTCCGATATTTATCACCGGTATCGCGTCCCGGGAACAAACGTGGTTCTCTACGATCTTGGCCCCGAGGATTTGGGAAAGCACTATCTCAACAGAGATGGACTGCGGAATGCGGGAGTGGACGAGAAGATAGATGAGATGAATGACGAGTCACGAAATGACGGCATCGATAACGACGGCGACTGGAATCCACTGACAGACGATGTGGGGTTGGATGGAGTTCCGGATACGCACGATCCCGGTGAAGGAGATAGAAAACCAACCTCCGGCGTGGGAACTCCGTTCCCCGGGGAACCGAATATCGACAAGACGGACGTCTCCGAAGCCGATCAAATTGGTCTTACCAACGTGCAGTACGATCCTGCGGGAACACTCACGAATACCACTGCCGATGCAGGCTTCTGGGCGAAATATATGATTCCCGGGAAATTCATTAACCCGAGTCTCATTCGTGCCGGTGAATATGATTTGTTTGTGTCATCAGGCGTTTTCCCGCTCAAGCCGGGACAGATCGAGCGTATCTCTATTGCAGTCGTGATGGGAGACGCGATACGTGCCGGCGATGCGCACGCAAGTGGAGCGTACGCAAGTATTCTTAGCAAGCGCGAAACTGCCGTACTCGCCTACACGCAGGATTACAAATTTGCCCAGGCTCCACTTGAGCCGAGTGTCGTTGCCGTTCCCGGAAATAAGCGTGTAACTCTTTATTGGGATGATGCATCGGAACAATCGGAGGACAAATTTCTTAGCGGAGTAACCGGTACCATTGTAAAAGATTTTGAAGGTTACAAAATTTTCCGCGCAACCGATCCTGCCTTCGAAGATGCTCGCCTCATAAAGGATGCATACGGCAGTCCGGCGCCGTGGCTGAAAGAAATCGTATCGTTTGATCTGAAAGATGGAATCCGAGGCTTGCATCCAGTCGGGTACAAAGGCGTTCAATACGACCTTGGTAACGAGACCGGCATTCGCCATAGCTATGTCGACACGACGGTGCAGAACGGACAAAAATATTATTATGTCGTGCGCGCTTATGATCGGGGTGCTGTCAATTTACCGTTGCGCGTACCGTTGGGTCAGCCGCAGCGTTTTCTGAATCTGACACCCGCGGAAAGTAATCTCCGCCTCAGCATCGATCAGGTAACCGGAACTATCCGTTCTATCGGCCGTGCCGTTGCAATAGTTACTCCGGAAGCACCTGTTGCAGGTTATGTTGGTCCGAGCATCAGCAAGATTCAATTGGCTTCCGGAACAACCACGGGTGTCATCGACTACACCATTATCGATCCAACGAAGATTCTTGACAACCACCGATATCGTGTCACGTTCGAGGATACAGTTCTTGCCGGGGATCCCAGCACAGGCGCTCCGGATACGTTCAAAACGAAATCATTTTCTCTTCTCGATGTAACTGTAGGGGAGAGGGTAATTATCAACAAGAGCCGCTTCCTTGCTGATTCTATTGAGCAGCCCTTAGTCGATGGATTCCGTCTAACACTCAAGAACGAGAAAAACTTTGGTGTCAATAATCTCTTAAGCCGATGGAGCAGAGACAGTATTTACTCGTTTGATTTCAGACAATGGGTTGGGGGCTTTCTTAAGGGATTGCAGAAGCCAAATGACTATCGCATCATCTTCGGGCCGGTGGGGACTGATACATCGAAGGCATATAGCATAAGCGATCCCCCGCTTATCCCGGCCTCAATTCCAGTCAACTTCAAGGTGCTGAACACAAGCGAGAATAGGAAAATTCAATTTGCATTTTTTGAGAAAGACCTCACCGCCGGTCCGGGTGTTTTCAGCGCAGGCCTCGACTTTCTCGGCCAGATCAACACCGACGTAATCATTTTCTTTGAGAAGGATTTACGTGATTCGTTGGTTGCGACATGGAGTGTGCAACTTGGATTTGCTGAAAACCGGGGACGACCTCGTTCGGGGGACACTCTTACAGTTGTTCTTTCGAAACTCTTCCGCAGCACGGACATTTTTGAATTCACGACGAAAGCCCAAACCGTCGACCAAAAGCTTGCGAAGTCAGAATTGGACAAAATCAAAGTCGTCCCCAATCCCTACATTGCAACTGCTTCATGGGAGCCGAGAAATATTTACAGCAGCGGACGAGGTGAGCGACAAATCCATTTCACACATCTTCCTCAAAAATGCACCATCCGCATCTATACGGTAAGTGGGGAGATGGTGAAGACGATTGATCATGAAAGCGATATCCTTGACGGGACGGCATTCTGGGACTTGCTGACACGCGATAATCTTTCGGTTGCTTACGGTGTATACATCTACCATATCGAAGCGCCCGGTCTTGGAGAAAAAGTTGGAAAATTTGCGCTCATCAAATAGCGCCACAAAAATTTTGAAAGGAAGAATGTCGTGAATACGAGAAAGAGAATTTCAGGATTGCTTGTTGCAGCAATGATGCTCGCTTCTCATCTACTCCATGCCCAGCAAGTAACCAAAGTGGGCACAACGTCGGCAAAGTTTCTCAGCATTCCTGTCGGGGCCCGTGCAGTGGGCATGGGCGGTGCTTTTGTTGCTGTTGCGAACGACGCGTCCGCAATGTTTTGGAACCCGGCAGGATTGGCCGGGATGGTTCAGCCCGAAGCACTTTTTTCGCATGCGGATTGGCTTGCCGACATCAACTTTAATTATGGCGGAGTTGTTATTCCAATAACCGGGTTCGGAACTGTGGGGGTCAGTTTTACATCGATGAATATGGCGGATATGGAGAAGACGACTGAAGATCGTCCGGATGGAACAGGCCAATATTTCAGCGTGGGAAGTGTTGCGGTTGGAGTGTCGTACGCGACACAATTAACGGAATGGTTTTCACTTGGTGGAAGTTTTAAATTGGTGAACGAGCATATTTCAAACTCCAATGCAAATGGTTTTGCAGTGGATGTGGGAACGTTGTTCACCACGCCGTTTCCGGGATTGAAATTTGGTGCGGGCATTTCAAACTTCGGAACGAAAATGAAGATCACCGGAGATGATTTGCTGATCACGAAAGATATTTCTCCCAACAACGGTAACAATGGCAACATCAATGGTTTTCTTGCAACCGATAACTTCGATTTACCGTTGAACTTGCGCATTGGCTTTGCCTATGAAGCCATCAACACAGACGATCAGCGATTGGTGTTTGTCGTAGATGCACAACATCCGAACGACAATTCTGAAAGCGTAAGTCTGGGAGGGGAGTACAGTGTCTTTAATAACACACTTGCCTTGCGGGGCGGATACAAAGCATTGGGGCAGCGTGACAGTGAGGAACGATTCACTGCGGGCGCGGGAATACGATATCCAATTAGTGGAAACCTCACTATAAAATTTGATTACGGGTACGAGCGGTTTGCCCGCATCGATAACGTACATAAGTTCGCGCTCGGTATCATGTTTTAGCTAACTTATCCATTCACTATATAGGAGGGCCGGACACAGATCATGAATAGGCCATCAAAGTTTGCTTCATTTTCACAAACCATAATCCACTTATTTTCCATTAATGCAAGGAGTTTATCATGAACAAGCAGCTACTTCGCTGGTTTGTTCTGGCGGTTGTTTTTGTTGCGTTCGGAGCAATCGAAACAACGCTGGCACAGAACAACGTAACATTCCAGGTGCGCATGTCTGTCCAGATGCGCCGCGGAAATTTCATTCCCCCAGGTGACACCGTCTGGATCAAGGGAAGTTTTGACGGATGGGGTGCAGGTTCGAAGTTGACGTACACAGGTGCAGATAGTATGGCACGTGTTACACTGTCCCGCCCAACGAACGACACCGTGAATTACAAATTCTTCAAGACCCCTCGTGGCGGCGTTGATTGGGAAGGCGATCCGAATCGTGTTCGCATCGTTGTTGCGGGTGCACAGACCGTTGCACCGGTTTGGTTCAATCGTGATTCGGTAATCAGCACGGCCGTTCCTGTCAAATTCCAGGTGAATATGCGCGTGAAGATGCTGGAAGGTACATTCCGTCCGGATTTAGGTGACAGTGTACGCGTGCCCGGTGCGCATAATGGCTGGAGTAATACATCACAAGCGCTCGCAAAGAATCCTACTGACAGTATCTACACGACGACCTATAACGTGGATCAAGGTTCGACACTCAGCTACAAGTTCTTCAAAACCGCGCGAGGCGGTATTGATTGGGAAGGCGATCCCAACCGGAGCTATGTAGTACCGACCGGTGGTGGAAATATTCCGGTAACATTCTTCGATCGTGATTCAGTCGTAAATACTCCTGTTACCGCAACAATCCGCTGGCAGGTTGATATGACGGCGTTCCTTCAGCTTGGCTGGTTCCAGCCCACTCTCAAAGACACTATGGAAGTCCGTGGTGGCATGAACGGTTGGGGAGGATCACCACGTATCGTTCTTTCCCGAGACCAGCTTACGACGGCGACATATTTTGCAAACGCATCGTACACTGGCACGAGTGGCGACCTTCTCCAATACAAATTCTTCATCTTGTTTGACTCAGCCGGTGCTGTTGTAAAATTCCCGGGCTGGAATGATGATCGTGACGGACACAATTACGAGCATCCCTACAATCGCGGAGATGGAAACCAACAGTATACCGTGAACTCAAGCGGAAACATTACGCCTGGTCCGTGGTATTACAGCGGCATTAATCCACGCGGAGTTCTTTTGAACACAACTGACACAGTCTTTGTTACATACAAAGTGAACATGGGTCCGGCGAAACGTGCCGCAGTTCCATTCGTTCCCGCAACCGATACTGTGAAAATTGTTCTGCAAGACAAGCTCCAGAATGCTGCACAACGAAAATCGCAGGGAACATATTCTAATGTGGTGAAGGCGATCCCGCAGGTAGGCGGTGGCGATTCTCTGTACCAGGTCACCATCAGAATGGTGGGCAAGGCACATTATGGGCTGCTGTACGGATGGCGCTATACAAAACCAGCCGGAACAGAAGAGAGTGAAGGCGCCGGTTTGGGTACGCAGGGCGGCTATCGCGTCCGCTACATTCAACCGCTGTCTGCAAACACATTCCCGCGGAACTACACTGCGCCGCAGGACTCATGGCAGAAAGATGCACCGCTTCCCGGTGAAACCGCTCCTTTCACAACTGACGTGAACCAGGATGGTGCGGGAATTCCGAACGTCTATACACTTGACCAGAACTACCCGAATCCATTCAACCCAACCACAACAATCCGCTACTCGATCCCCGAGGCAGCAAAGGTTACGTTGAAGGTGTTCAACATTCTTGGTCAGCAGGTTGCCACTCTTGTGAATGAACAGCAACAGGCTGGAAAATTTGTTGCGAAGTTCGAAGCAAATCGGCTTGCATCAGGTGTCTACTTCTACAAACTCGAGGCTGGAAAGTTCTCGGAAACAAAGAAGATGATGCTGTTGAAGTAAATTGAGGCCGGCTGTTCCCGATTGATGGGTGGAGCCCGGTGAACACCAGTGTGAAAGACGAGCTATTCACTGCAATATGAGTAGCTCGTTTTGTTTTGTGCAGATGGAGAACTGTTAGGGGGAACAACTAATTTCTGAGAGCCTCAAGTTGTTTCAGTAAATCTCTTGCATTGCTGTTATTCGGATTGATTGCGAGTGCCCGCTCGCCTTGTTCTCTTGCCTCCTGAAATTTTCCCATGTTGGCGTAAGCAACACCCAGTAAATATCTCGCTTCGGATGATGCTTGAACAGCAAGTGGTTCAGGGAAGTTCGCATTGCTTTCAAACGCGAGAGTGAACTCGTTTACACTCTGAACCGGATTGCTTTCCTGAAGGTAAGCAACACCCAGCTGAATGTGAGCATACGGATTGTCCTCCACCGCATTGCATCGTTCATATGCCTGCTTTGCCTCGGCAAATTTCCCTTCCATGCGGTAATAATCTGCAACGCGCAACAAGGGATTGTAGGAATAGGGGATTACCTTCGAAACCGCCAAACACTCCTTCCGGGCGAGATCGAAGCGCTTATTGTCCGCATAAAAATCGGCAAGTTTGTAACGGGCTGCGGACCATGCAATCTGTTGTTGGATATATCGAAAGGCAACGCTCTCGACCGAATTCTCAGCAACAAACTCGAAGTTCACGGGGCCGGTTGTAAATGGCCAGCGTCGTTTTAGAAAATCCACCCGCAGTTTTCCCACGGCATAGTCAAACTCCGAAACGGTGGAAAACTCAAAAAAGTCAGCATCGGATTTATTCAAATCCATTCGCCATTCGCGTTGATTTACCAAAAGGTTATTCTCCCGGATTGCGTTGGCAAATACTTTTCCCATCAAAAAATATCCCTCGATGTTCGGGTGAAGATGTTCTATGATCAGTTCCCTCCCAATAATGCCATGCGGCGATTGGAGTTCGAACGCCGAATCTACCCCGGCAACGGGCACGCCAAAATTCTTGCATGTTCCGACCAATATCTGCTCGAATTCTTCTGTCGCTCTGAACCGTAATGCGTCCAAATCCTTCGCCCTCAGAAATGCATTCTTTGCTTCATCATATCGTTCTAAAGAATACAATGCCTTGCCCAACTTAAAAAAAGCTTCTGCCGCGAGTGTATCAATGCTGGTTGCATTTTTGTATCGTTGCTCCGAGAGCGCTGTTTGTTGATGAGCGAAAGCGGAATCACCATCTTCAATTAACTGACGCCATTGATGTTGTTGAGCTGCGGTTGTACCTGCAGAAAAACTGTTGACAAACGGCGACTGATCTTTCCAATTGCTTACAAGCGCGCTGAACAAAATCTCGACATGGTTTGACCGGGCGCCTTCAATGAGTTTTGTGAGATTTTCTTTGTAGGTCTCTTTTGCTTCGCTGTAAAGCCGGCTATCCAATGGAATAGTTCTGCTCGCAGCCAATTGTTCCATCATGCTGCCCTTTGGCTCTGAAGCAGGAGAAGAAAACAACTTCATTATTCCGGAATATGTATCCCGAAGAAGAATGAATGTCTTTACTCTTAGAAGAGGCAGCGTCATGCGTGTTATCCAGGGAGCGCCCTTGATGGTTACGTTCGAACCGGCTCCGTAGGCGCCGTAAAATTCGTTGTGTCCGACATACACGACGAACAAGTCCGGTTCATAGTCGAGCAGTTCATTCATGAAATCTAGCACCACAAAGCTGCTCACGGCGGAAATGCCGACGTTGACTACTTCAACATTGTATTGAGGCAGCAGCGTTTGAATGCGGTCTTGCAGGAAAGCCGGGGCCGTGGCGTGAAAGTCGAACGGAAAACCAGCCATTGTCGATTCGCCGATACAGAATATGCGTTTCGTATTTTTCTGTTTATGAATTTCAAATATATCCTCGGCGGGTTCCGGAATGGTCGTTCCCGCTTGGGCAAAATACCGCCTCGCAACCGACCGGTTGATCCGATAAAATTCCCTGTTGCCGCTTTTTTCCTTGAGGACGAGATGAAGATTTCCGCCGTACTCCCCGATGCGTAAACCGATTTCTAGAAGAGCCAGCGCAAGAAAGGGGATAAAGATAGTAATCAGCAGGAACACGCGCCTACGCCCAAGAGGCATTGTACTGTGTTCACTTTGTTTTGATTTGTTCTTCATTATTTCAAAGTAGAAATCCGTGAGAGAAGATTTTTTGCCGGAACGAAAGTCGGATCTATAGCGATCACATCTTTCAGCTGTTGAATCGCTTTTTCTGTTTGATTCCCACGCCAATAAGCATCTGCCAGCAAGTATCCTGTTTCCGCTTTTTCTCTCCGGGCCTTGCTGAGCTGAAAAGCCCTTTCAAAAAAGCCTGCTGAAGCGGAAGGTTCAAGCGCGAGCATTCCGAGTGTCCGGTACGCATGAACCGTTTTCTCTACATCCAGTGATTGCACGAGAATGGATGCGGCTTCCATGTTTTTATTTTGTCGAAGGTATGCTTCGCCGAGGAATAAGTATGCGGAAACGTTGAGGGGAATCTGATTGATAATTGCCTTGTACTCATGTTCAATGGCAGCCCAATCGCCCCGGCGGGCATAATGCTCGGCTGCGGTAACGTGTGCTTGTTCCCATGTGATCAATCCGCGGACAAGCTGTTCGGCAATAACTCCGATCGTGTCCTTGAGGTTGATTTCCGGAACGGGAATCGACGTTTCATGAAAGGGCCATCCTGCTTTCAGCATTTGAGTCCGACGTTCAGCACACCGTTCATCCAGTTGAGTCAGCGGCCGGTCGTCCCAGAGCTTCTCATCGTCCGGATGGTCGCGTCGATTCCACTCTTCGTCAGTGTCAACGATGAGCTTGCGCCAGTGCATTTTCCAGGCGTATTCTTTTGCAATGAGAAAATAACCGCGTTCGTTCGGATGAAGATGTTCGAGAATCAGATTGTTGCCGATAAGCGAATCCCGTGAGTTCGCTTTAAACTTCCGTTCAATATCGACAAATGTTACGAGCTTCTTCCCACCGGGATTATTGTCATCATCCATCTGACGCAACACCTCGTTGAAGTCATTGCTCGTCCTGAATCGAAGCATGTCATAATCCCGGGCTTTGATGTATCGGGCAAGGGCTTCTTGTTTTCGTCCAAGTGTATCGAGACAGCGAGCCGCTCCGAATTGAATGTCTGCTCGTGTTGAGTCCAGCTCTAAACCTTTGTCAAAAACGGATAGTGCTTCACCGTACAATCCTTTATCTGTAAGTTGCATGCCCGCACGAAAAAGTGAATCTAAGGTTGAAGGAGTGTTATTCTTCTTCTCTACAGAAACGAATGGTGGCAGGTCTCGCAAATTTGATACCTGTGATCCAAGAAAAAGAGGGATGGAATGCTTTCTATATAATTCGGCCAGCTCAGTAACATTCTCTTTAAAGATTTCCAAACACTGTCTGTATGTGTCGCTGCGATACGGAATATACTGTCCGCTTGCGAGACGTTCCATCATTGTGCCCGACTGTTGTTCTGTGGATGTCGTTCCGATTGTTGCAGCGGCATGCGAGAACATACTTCTGAGCAGTTGAAAGGATCGCAAGTGTACAAGCCGCAGATACAGCAATGTGGCCCATCGTGAGTTGATGAATGATTCGTGCGACGCGATGCCGAGCGCCCCGTAGAATTCGTTATGTCCGTCGTATACAAGAATAAGATCTGGTCCGTATTCGGGAAGTTCCTTTGCAATGTCGAGAACCGTGAAGCTGTTGGTTGCCGTCATTCCGAGATTGATGATTTCGATTTTTTTATCGGGAAAGATTATATGAAGTCTATCCCGAAGATACGTTGAGTAGGAACCTACAAACCCGTATGGAAATCCCGCGGTTGTTGAGCCGCCAAGACAGAAAATGCGAAATGTGCTGTCCGGTTTTGGCATCTGAAAATAATCCGGAGAAGTATTCGGAGTAAAATCCACACGAGAAAAGTACCGCCCCTTCACTCCCTGATTCATCACCAGAAACGTCTTACCGTTGATTTGTTCTTTAGAAAAAAGTGAGAGATCGGTTCCATAGCCGAAAAGGCGGAGACTGACTTCCAGCAGAATCATCAAGACAAATGGAAACAGTATGGTAATAGCAAAAAACGTACGCCGCTTTGCTTTTTGAGGGTATGATTGAGGTGACTGAGAGTTCTTCACAACATAAATGGAAATAGGTTATCTCAATATAAAAGCTTTACGCAATATTCCAACCTTAAAAGGGCGGAAGAACTTGAGTGATAAGGATTTATGAGAAAATATACTTGATTTCTCAAACGGATTTCAGTATTTTGGAAGCGCTTCCAAAACCTACTGCTGAACAGCGAGACGATCAAAAAGAATGTCGAATACATTACCGCTAAAATCGCTCGGCTTCATTTTCTTTATTACTCTCGGTTTTAATTTCCCAATGCAAGCGTCCGAACCCGTACTCCAGGAGAAGAAAACATTTGTGCCAGCATGGGTAAAGAATGCTATCTTCTACCAAATCTTTCCTGAACGGTTCGCAAACGGCGATCCGAAAAACGATCCGGCCAACGTCCAGCCGTGGGGTGTAGAACCGACATCGAAAAATTATTTCGGAGGGGACCTCAAAGGCATTATCGATCATCTCGATTACATTTCATCGCTCGGTGTTAACTGTCTGTATCTCAATCCCATCTTCTGGTCGAACAGTAATCATAAGTATCACGCAAAAGATTATTTAAAGATTGATCCACGCTTCGGCGATGATAACATTTTCAAGCAGCTTGTCGACCAATGTCATTCCCGTGGAATCAGAATCATCCTTGATGGAGTCTTCAATCATACCGGAGTTGATTTCTTTGCGTTTGAAGATATTAAGAAGAACGGAAAAAAGTCCCGCTATGTAAAATGGTACAACATATACAGTTTTCCTGTCGGCCCTCCAAACAAACCGAACTACGAATGCTGGTGGAATTACGGAGACCTGCCCAAGTTGATGACGCACAATCCCGAAGTGCGTGACTATCTGTACAAGGTTACCGAAAAATGGATGAAGATGGGAATCGATGGATGGCGATTAGATGTGCCTAATGAAATTCCGCACCCGTTCTGGATTGAGTGGCGCAAACTTGTCAAGCGATTGAATCCGGAAGCCTACATTGTCGGAGAAATTTGGGATGACGCAACGCCGTGGCTGAAAGGCGATCAATTCGATGCAGTTATGAACTACAGGTTTCGAAATGCATGTCTTGATTTCTTTGTCAGAAAAACAACGTCTGCCTATCAATTCGATACTGTGCTTGCCAAGGCTCGTTCGGACTATCCGGCTGAGGTGAATTACGTGTTGCAAAATCTTCTTGGCAGCCATGACACCGAACGCTTCCTGACGCTCTGTGAGAAAGATAAAGAGCTGATGAAACTTGCCTGGCTTTTTCAGATGACATATCTCGGCGCTCCGATGGTGTACTATGGTGATGAAGTCGGTATGATGGGCGGCAAAGATCCCGGTTCTCGGGGAACAATGGTTTGGAATCCTGCCGGGCAAGATCAGGATTTGCTCGCGACCATGAAGCAACTCATTGCCCTGAGAAACTCGAACAGCGTTTTCCGTGAAGGATCGTACGAAAGTGTTCTTGCCGATAATGATTCCAAGCTCTATGGATTTGTCAGAACGTCAGCCGATAAGAAACATCGGGCAGTAGTCATTCTGAACAATTCTCCCGAAGCGCAAGACATTGACATACGTTCAAATGCCTGGTTTAAGAATATGAAGTGGACTCAGAAAATTCCCACCGTACTGAGCGCAAGAATCACCGGCTTTGATGGCGTAGCGTTAATTCCAGCCAAAACAGGTTTTGTTATTTTGGGAGATCAACAATGAAGTTTGGTATTGGGTTTTTACTGGGCACGACAATAGTTTTACCGCATGCATGCCGGAAGTTATGTGAGTACAAAAAAGCTTTTACTAATTAAGTGACAGGAAAAAAAATGCAGAGACTAATACGGTTGGTGATGTTGTGTGCGGCGGGGATAATCTCCGCATATGCACAGGATAGTGTAGATGTAACATTCCGATGGAATATTTCCAATCAAAGCACGTACAGTGTGCCCGGAGAATTCAACGGCTGGAATAATGCCGCCTGGCCGATGTCATACCAGGGCGGGACGTTGTGGATTCGCAATGCGCGGCTCCGCGTCGGCGGACAGCCGGCCGGAACAGTTCCGGGCGCATATCAATATAAGTTCTATTACTCGAACGCGTCGCCCTGGCCGAATGATCCGCTGAACCATCAC
>JBKJJX010000063.1:0-4031 GCA_046597825.1 Bacteroidota bacterium
CAAACTTTGATCGTATCCCCGATGTGAAAATATGTCATCATGAAACTCTGTGCTGTGCCGTGACCTGAGAGTACTGCTTTGTTCGATGGGATAGCCATGTTCCCGATACCGTTCACCAAATTTTCGACCACACAGCGTACAGTATCGTTTACGGTCCATCCGCCAATCGGGCGAACAAGGGCTTCTGCACCAAATGCATTTGTTCCGGTACTCGTTCCGTAATATTTATTGTAAAGGACAAACTGGTCTGTACTGCGAACCTGGTTTACTCCTTGAATTGATCGAAGTGCGCCCGGAGTTCTGACTGAACTTGTAAAGGTGACTCGTCCAAGCCATGGTACTTGTGCGTCTGTAAATCCAATTGTAGAATGTCCCGAAGGTTTGAGAAGAATTTCCCCTCCTGCGACCTGAATGTTTGTCGGAGTTGTTCCGTAGAAATCACCGTTCACCGCACCAACTACCGTGTGTCCCGCAAAGTTCTTCCTCGCAGCCATCGAGCTTGTCGTTTCGCTGCCGGTAAGTAAATCTTGTCCCTTAACGGTTTCGATGAGGATAAACGGATTGGTTAGATCAATTTGCAGAACGTTGATGGTCCACGGAATAGCGGGTGCAATATACTTCCGATGGATGCAACCCGGTCCAACCGGCAAACTCTGCAGCGTGTCGATCCTGATCTGGGAAACCGAAGGAAGCGAAACAAAAAGCAGAAGAAACAATGGTTGAAGTCGGTTCATCGTTACCCTAGGAATGAGATGCTGACGATCAGAAATCGGAAAGTACTAAGGAGAATTTACACCACGAACTGAGGAGATGCAAGGTATGTGCAGCAAAAAAAAAGGCCGGACCCACCATCCAGCCTTCCTTGATTTAACATTCAGATTTACTTCGGCATCAACACTGCGTCGACAACCTGAATCACGCCGTTCGACTGGTACAC
This sequence comes from Bacteroidota bacterium, assembly GCA_046597825.1. GTDB lineage: Bacteria > Bacteroidota > Ignavibacteria > UBA10030 > UBA6906 > CAADGV01. Next base: position 938 of record JBKJJX010000063.1, read on the forward strand.
GTCGTAGGTCGAGATGCTGGCGACATTTCCCTTTTCATCCTTGATGGAGATGTTATGTTCGCCGTTCATCATCGCCCACAACTTTCCGCCGCTTACGGTTTTCAGTTCCGCAGTTCCGTTTCCCTTCTTGATCCACTTTGAGAGTTCGTTGAAATCCAGACGGCCTGCAACGACGTGGTAAGTGAGAATTCCGGTCAGCATTCCCTTGTTTTCCGGTTTGAGCAATGTTTCCACAGTTCCGGCAGGTAATTCCGCAAAAGCTGCATTGGTCGGAGCGAACACGGTGAACGGGCCTTTGCCCTTCAGCGTTTCGACGAGCCCTGCAGCTTTCACCGCTGCAACGAGTGTGGTGTGGTCCTTCGAATTGACTGCGTTGTCGATGATGTCTTTCGACTTCATCATTGCTTCGCCGCCGACCATGGGATTGTCGCCCGCAAGAACGGACGATCCCGACAACAGCGTGAACAAAGCAAGCGCGACGATCGAGCTGAGTGTTTTCATACCAGTACCCTTAAATTGATTGTGAGTGATTTGTGTTTAAACGATGACACTCACAATACGCAGTCTGCGTGGTACTGGATTGGAGGAAGTAAAGATATTTTCTGCACTTCTACAATCGGGGCAAAAGAGATGTCAGAGAGAGAAAGAAGATGTTGCGGAAGATTAGTTGCTGACACTCTTGTGTTCGATCCGTTTGTGGATTGCGTTCAGCTCCTGCAACGCTGCCGAACCATACCACAAGTGCAGATCCATAACGAGGCGCCCCGCCTTGACTGCGGGGTCTGTTTCGGTAAGCTTCTTTGCCTCTTCAAGTGATTCAACATTAAAAACATAAATGCCGCGGAGATCGGTGTCTTCCTCAAAGGGTCCCGCCAGAACGAGCTTTCCTTGATCCGCCATTCGCTGAATATTTTTGAGATGTGCACGCTGAAGTTCTGCCGCTGTGGCGGAATCCTGTGAACGGTTGGGGCCTTTTTTCAGAAACGCCATCACGTAAGTCCTCATCCCGTATGAATCCGCTCCAAGTTTTTTTGCAAGCACCGAATCAAATGTCGCCACCTGGGACATTGCCTTTGGAGATTCAAAACCCATGAGCATGAGCAGCAGACTCAGAAATACTATTGCGCGCATAATCTTCTTCCTTCTAAAAAAAGCGGGCTGCCATAAACCGGCAACCCGCGCAGAGTGTTTATTATATTGTCCGGCAAACTTTATTGATCTGCCTTTTTTGACTCCTCGTATTTCTTCACTTCAACATCAAGCTCCTTGTATGCCTGTGAGGCACGAAGGCGGGTCATTAATTGTTCATTCTTTTTGATTTGTTGCAGCAATGCTTCGTTCGCAACGCCCACCGGGTACTCAACAATCACGTACACGCGATAAATATCACCGTCCTTCGAATACTTCTTCTCTTTTATCCGTGTACCGGAGAGAGTTGTCGAGACAACAGTCTTTGTTGCCTGGGTAAATTGCTGACTGAGCTGCGCATCCTGCGCTACACCCGTTTCTTCGTCGAATCGTTTCTGAAGGCCGCTCAACTTTAACTCCACCTGCCGGCCGATGTCTGCCCGTGCGCTTGTTGTCGCTTTATCGTATGCAAGCTGCAGGTCCTGCGAGGTCGATGTATTGACGCCAAAAATATAGTTCGGATCCTGCGGAACGGTTTTATACCAGGCAGGAATGTTTCCCTCATCTGCCGACTGCATAGTCTTCGGACTGCCTCCGCATCCAACCAACAAACAGCCGAACAGAATAAGTACAGCGCTCATTGTCCGCATTGAACTCTCCTCTCTGATTGTGATTATTTTTGACCGGTGAATTTTACGTACTCGTTAAAAGGGCGGTTTCTTCGCCACTTCATCATCCAGTTCATCGAAAACATCCTCGGCTCGTTTTTTCACGTGCTGGACATCCTTGGCACCTTGCTTTTCTTTTGCAACCGAATCGCTTTTCACTTTCGAAGCGGCAAGAGACATTTCATTGCGAGGATTGTCAGCTTTTTTCGCGATGACCGTCTTTACTTCTCCCTCCCGCTGATCGCCCGTGACTTCATTGCCGGGTGAAGTCCGCTCACCCGTCTGCCGCTTTCCATTGGTTAGAAATGGTTTGTTCTCAAACGTTGATCTGTCCTGATTCGTTTTTCTCTCAACATTGAGCCCTGTCCTGTCATCAGGCTGAGCTGCCGGTTGCTGCATCGGCACTATCTTCAAGGAATCACTCTTTACGTCCGGCTTGCCGGAATCTTTTTTCCCGATATCGACCAGCACGTATGTCGTAATCAGCGTGACGAGCACCGCCGACGTGACACTTTGCGTAACGTTCCCCGCAACCTTTGCAGCGGTCTCCTTTATGAAGTTGCCCATAAGGTTATCTCCTCATTATTTATTTTAACGCATCATCGATGTTTGCTTTCAACTCGTCGCCGATTTGTTTCCCGAGCCTTTGCAGGAGCCGCACACCAGCGACTTCATAGCTCCCTCCGCCTTCTTTCTCGTTGTCGAGAGAAACCGATGCCAGGATCTGTCCGCTCTTCGCATCAATAGCACGGATAACAGCGGTTCCGTTGCTAAAGTAAATTCCGGCGACCGGATTCGTCCGCTGTTCTGTTGTTACGAGTCCCACCACGACAATATCTGCCGTCTTTGAGAGCGCTGAAACAACGGACTGAAAATTTCCCGACCGGATTGCAGACGTGAGTTTCTCTTCAGATACGAGTCTCAACATCTTTGACTCTTCAACGATCGCATACCGGTCACCCAAGAGTTTCTTTTGGATCTCTTCCTGAACTGAAGACTTGGCCCTCTTCCTGGAGAGATTGTATTCCAGGATGTGCATCGCAATAATAACGTTCGTGCGGGTTTTCATCTTGAACGTAAAGTCCGTATACGTTTCCGAAAAACATCGTGTTGCGGCTGGCAATCGATCGGTCAATACATCAAATCCCTGCAACATCGGACTCACACGAATTTTATTCACCGCATCGCCTGCCGTTACTTCTGTCACCGAAAATTGAAATCTTCCCTCCTCATCCGTATGGGAAATGGCTGAGAGCTGTCCGATCGCCGGCGAAATAAAATTCACGTTCAGGGACGCG
>JBKJJX010000135.1:0-14970 GCA_046597825.1 Bacteroidota bacterium
CTCACCTGGGCGTGCAGAGATTCCGAAGACCTTGAGGGTGGAAATGCCCGTGACCAGAAGGCATGACGTCCAATTGATTTTTATCGAGGTACTCCGTATCATGATGACGACAAGGCACGCACCGTGTCCAAATCGTGACCACTTTTGCAGGAACTGCAGGGTGATACACGGAGACCGAAGGAATCCCGATAACGCTAAATTGCTGAAAAGTCTAGGGTAATAGCAATTTTAGCTGAGGCTAGGCAATAGGCGTAAGTTTCACTTCGAATCCTACGCTCTCCGCAAAATTGATTTGATTTGAGCGGTTTACGTTTCAACTTTTTCCTTCCTGATGCTCAAAGCTCTACCCAGAGCAACCAATTGAGCAACCATCCGCCCTAGAAAGGATTCTCGGTCTTAAGATTGTGAAAACATCTCTGCCCCGGCGTTCATCTTGAACGGAAACGTCTCCACGATTTTCACTGAATCAATCCCCTGACCGCGCAACATACGTTCCGCTGCCTGAACAGCAATTGCATTTCTGTTGCACTGCCGGCTTATATGCGCAAGCATTACAGTGGCAGGCAGTCGGTTCGAATTGTCAATTATGTCCCGCAACGCCTCGGCGCATTGATCGTTGGAGAGATGTCCGAATTCCCGAATTCTTCTCTTCAGCCATATCGGACGCCGTGATCGTTCCAACATCTCCACATCGTGATTCGATTCGATGACAAGGATATCGGAGTTGGCGCAGTGTCCGATCAGCGATGAAGTTGGCTGGGCGAGATCCGTTACAATTGTGATCTTCTTTGATCCGCAAAACAAATTGTAGCCAAAACATCCGCCCGGAGAATCATGGGGGACATTGAAAAGACGAATCAAGACTTCATCAAGCATCATCTCGTCCGATCGGACCGGTCGTAAAAGTCCGAGCCGGGAAGCCTTTGCCATCACCCGATATTGTGCCTGCAAGTGCAATTCAATATCCGGTGCACAGTAGATTGGCACTCCGTGCTGCAGTGCCTTTGCTACAAAAGATTCGTTGACATGATCTCCATGCGTGTGGGTGATTAGTATACCCTTGAGACCGGCAATATGAAGACTTTTTTTTGCTAACCGGTTCGACAGGTAGGCGGCAGGAAAACCGCAATCCACCAAAAATGGCGCCGATCCGCATTGAACAAGCGTCGCATTTCCTGAGCTTGAACTGCCAAGAACAGTTACTGAAATTTGTTGGGGGGAAAAAATCTATCTGCCTGAAAAAAGTTTCTTATTAAATAGGATAAAGATGGCGCCGAGTCAAGATAAAAAAAGATATGTTTATTCTTGAGGTATGAAGATGGACTGAAAGGTTTCCCCGTATGCAGGTCGATCATCCTGAATATCCGGACGTGTCGATGATCGCTTGTCAAGAGGCGATGTTAGATACGTTATCCATGAAAGCATTTCGGTAAGAGGCCTCCCTTTTTTGAAGAAACCTTCGCAGCCTGGATCAGTTACGATGAATTGCTGATCGTCGCACCCGGAGACGAAGAGGAAGGGCGTACGGGATGTTCCCTGTAATTCCCGCACGATATCCCGCAGGCGCAGGCCATCCATTTCGGGCATGTACACGTCGGTAATGACCAAATCTACTTGTTCTTCTTTGAGTTTCGACAATGCAACTTCGCCATTCTCGGCTACCGTTACCGTGTGTCCGTCAGTCGTAAGAATCACTTCTAAAGTGGATCTCGTTATGGGGTCGTCGTCAACAGCAAGAAGGTGCACGCAAGACTCAAGTTTGGAGGTTCATTTTCTAGAAGTATTATCGTCTGCGCTATGGATTTCTTTAGGGGGAAAATTCTTTCTGAATTGCGCAGATCATGATGGGGAAAAACCAGGCAGAGGGAGCGATATACTCCCTCCGCCCGTGGACCAAATTCTACATCTCAGTTTAGACGTGAACAGAATCGCGCAATGCCTTGATTCTGTTATGATCCTGAAGCAATTGTTGCTTCTGTCGTTCGATAAGCTGACGAATATCCGACGGAAGCGCCGTGTCCGAGCCTAGTCCCTCGTCGTACGCGTCCAATGCAGCATCTTCGCCGCGTTCACACGAACCCAGAATTGCTTCACGATCTTTCCCTGTTAGGGCGGACTTGATGTCCATCCACAGCCGGAAGACCTTTCCTGAATTTCGTGTGCCGTCTGTCGGCGTGTCGCCGAAGCGACGCAACTCAGCGGCTAATTCATTTTTGAATTGATGGCTGCGAGACGCCATGTCGATGAAGAGAGCTTTCAAATCCGGATCATCGGTTTCCTTGATTGCCTTCTCGTACCCCTCAATTCGATCGTTGTTAATCTCAATCAGATCGTTGACCACATTTGCGATTTCCTGGTTGGTTGCACCCATGATTTTCTCCTTCTGAAAGTGTTTGTGAATTCACAGCATTATTCTTGACCGTCATCATCGTCGCTATTGTCGTCTTCGTCTTCCCCTGCCTCAGGTTCGGCAGGAGCCTGATTCTTCTCGTTGCGGGATTGTTCCCGGCGACCCGTATTGTCGTTCTGACGGTCTTTGTTGTTCTTCGGATTCCAGGGATCGCGAGAGTCCTTCTCTCGTGTTCCCGTGTCCGAATTTGATTCCCGGGCGCTTTCATTGCGCTCGTCATTCTGGTTCGGGCTGTTTTGGGAACGGTCATTCCGTTGAGCGTCGCGGTTTCCAGGGTTACTGTTCTGGTCGTCCGACTGATTCTTGTCATTCTTCTGCTCGGTCGGCCATGCAGTTTTCGAATGTTCGTTCTTCATGATTCGACTCCTTCATTATTTGAATGGTTCACTTGTTTTTGACTATGACATTTTTCAACGATGTGTGTAAGTCGTCCATATCGCGTTTCATATCTTTCTTGAATTCTTCCCAGCGTTCATCGCCCGAATCCCGGTAATTGTTCACACGTTCGCGAAGCTCGTTGTTGCGGTGTTCAAGCTCATCGATCCGGTTGTTGTACTGAGCTCTGTAGCGCGCATCAACATCGTTCACGTCTTTACGGAGTTCGAGAATGCGGCGTTCGTTGGATGCGATATCTTCATCGTTGTCTCGTTTGAATTTCAGCCAATCTTCCTGCCATTCTGCGCGTGCTTCCCGTTTGGCTTCTTTCAGATCCTGATTGGCATCGGCAACTTTCTCCCGCGCATTGTCAACTTTTTCCTCAGGCTTCTGACATGCTGAGATAAGAAAGGAAAGGCAGAATAGTGCTGCAACGGATTGTACGAGTGTTAATCGGATGGTGGGCATAATCCCTCTCAATATAAGTGATGAATGATGAGTTAGTTTTCTTCTTCGACGACTTCCGCCTGGCTAAAAGCCTCGTCGTTTACTTTTTCTGCGATACTCGTGAGCAGCTTGTCCGCTTCACCTTCTTCGTCGAGTGTCTCTTGCAACAATTCGGCTCCATCATCGAGGTTCATGACTTCGGCCAGTGTGCGGAGCGAACCGTAGGCAGCCATTTCATAGTGCTCCACCTTTTGCGCCGCAATAATTAAACCGGAATCGCGAACCGTACCTTTGTCGTGGTCCTCGATAACTTCATCGCCCTCTTTTGTGAGCCCTTCCATGCCTTCGCATTTCTTGGCGGCGACTTTGAGGCCGCTTGCTGCAAAAACTTGTTCGAGGCGTGTAACATGGGTTTGTGTTTGTTCGAGATGATCCTGAAATGCTTTGCTGAGTTCTTCCGATTCGGCAGCCTTGGCCATTTTGGGTAGAACTTTCACCAGATGCTTCTCCGCCCAATAGATGTCCTTCAAATCTTCCTCATATAATTTTTTCAGATTATCCGCTGAATTGTCTTTTGTTTTCTTTCCCTTTATCGAACTTCCTCTGCCCTTTCCGTTATTGCTCTTCATGCATGCCTCCTTACTAATTGATTGTGTTAAATGCTGACTCTTATGGGAGTCAGTTTTGTCTTGACATATGATACGCTCCCAACGAAAGTTTGCCAATCAGATAATGGACTTAATTTCACGTGTAGAGAAGTAGACCTACCTATTATGGCGATGAACCTAGGAGGGTGCTTTCCATGGCGTAACGGTAAGTGGAATAGGTTTTTCACAGCCAAATGTCCCTACAGCATTAACGCTAGGTAAAACTACTCTCTCAACTGTATTGCAATTCGAAATTTGCTCTGCCAAATTCAAGTTGAGTGAAAGTTTTTAGTTTATGACTTTTATTCGTGCCGGGTCTTCATGCATTTTCGGGGACGGGGTGTTAACGGGCTTTTTTATTGGATTTGGAATTTTGGGTTTAGGGTTGAATTCTCTTACTGTCCTGATTGTAGATGATAACGAAGCCTTTCGCAAGGAACTGGCTGGATATGTAGGTATGCAACCTGGCGTTGAAGTCATCGGGCAGGCGAAAAACGGGCTGGAGGCAATCTCTCTTGCGGCGTCTCTGAATCCCGATCTGGTTCTGATGGATATCAGCATGCCCAAGATGGATGGTTTGGAAGCAACGAGACGGATAAAAGAGCAAAGGTCACGTACACGGATTATCATCGTGACAATTCATGAAGAAGGGACTTATCGACAGCTGGCGGAATATATTCGCGCCGATGGATTTATTTCCAAAAGTTCTGTTCGCCGTGATATACCGCCGATGCTGGAGAAAATCCGATCGGATTTGAGAAACTCATAGATGCATTTTTTACTGAATCATTCTTGAACACTGTGCACGACGAAGCAATGGACATATCTGCTCGTCAACAAAGTGAAACCCAATCCCGGATGAATACTATTCTTATGGGTTTCCTGATCGGGCTTGTGTATTTCGTTGCTGGCAAATTGGGTTTGCATATGGCATTGGTTCACCCCAGCGCAACCGCAGTGTGGGCGTCGACAGGAATTGCGATCGGCGGATTCCTGATTCTCGGCAGAGGGATCTGGCCTTTTGTTTTTCTCGCAGCATTTCTGGTGAATGTAACGACGGCGGGTTCGGTCGCAACATCTTTAGGGATTGCCTTGGGAAACACACTCGAGGGAATTACGGGAGCCTATCTGATCAATCGCTTCGCGAATGGACGACACGCGTTTCAGAAATCCCAGAATATTTTCAGGTTCATAGTTCTTGCCGGTTTTGTAAGCACCCTCATCAGCGCAACAATCGGTGTTACGAGTTTGGTATTGGGCGGGTACGCGCAATGGAATCAAATCGGTAGAATCTGGTCTACGTGGTGGCTCGGCGATATGGTCGGTGCAATCGTATTCACTCCGTTATTGGCCATCTGGAGTTTGCCTTCATCTGTTCGATGGAATCCAAAGAGAGCAATCGAAGGTGGCGCATTAATTATTTCAATAGTTGCAGTTGGACTTTTCGCCTTCATGGGAGAGAACCCGTTTACCGATAGAACAGCACCTCTTGGTTACCTTGCTCTCATTCCTCTCTGCTGGGCTGCGTTTCGTTTTGGTTTACATGGGGCTTCGGCATCTTCATTGCTCATATTCGGATTTACAATGTGGGGATTCTTGCTCGGGCATGGGCCGTTCGTTTCAGCAGACACCAATGAGTCGTTAATGTTCGTGCAGACATTTATCGCCATAATTATGGTGAGTTCTCTGGTATTGGCAGCGGTCGTACTGGCCCGTGAAGGAATTGAACAAGGGCTTCAGCTCCAGCACGTGATAAATCGCTCCCTCGTTGAAGCGAACTCGATTAAAAAAGCTGCTCCCGGAATTATTAAATCTCTTTGTGAGATGGAAAAGTGGGATGTAGGAGCTTTGTGGATTGTGAATCGGAATAACTTGCTCTCCTGTGTCGGCACCTGGCACATTCCCTCGGTTGAATTTCCGGAATTCGAGGCAGTCACTCGTGAACGAACGTTTCAGCGGGGCATTGGGCTGCCGGGTCGGGTATGGAGTAGCAGGCGAGCCGCCTGGGTTCCCGATGTAACGAACGATGATAACTTCCCAAGAGTGCCCATTGCAAGGAAAGAAGGCCTGCACGCTGCATTTTGTTTTCCGCTCACATTGGGCGATGAGGTGTTTGGAGTAATTGAATGCCTTAGTCGTGAGGTACGTGAGCCCGAGGAACATTTTCTCAATATGTTGGAAGGAATTGGGAATCAAATCGGACAATTCATTGAACGGCGGCAGGCAGAGGAAAATCTTAAGGTAAGCGAAGAGCTCAAGGCGGCCATCTTTGATTCGGCGCTGGACGCCATTATTACCATCGACCAAAAGGGAACAGTGCTTGAATTTAATCGCGCAGCAGAAGAAATTCTCGGGCATAAGCGAGAAGACGCAATTGGAAAAGATATGGCAGACCTTATCATTCCCCCCGATCTGCGGCCACATCACAGAAAAGGGCTCGAACATTATATGGCTACAGGAGAGGGGCCGGCCCTCGGGAAGCGAATTGAAATGCGGGCTCTGCGTGCGGATGGAAGTGAATTCCCGGTGGAATTATCAATCATTCGCGTAGGCGATGAGATGCCTGTGCGCTTCTCTGGTTTCATTCGCGATATCACAGAACAGAAACGGGCGGCTGAAGCCCTCCAAAAGAGCGAAAAAGAATTCAGGGATTTCTTCGAAAATGCCGAGCTGGGCCTGCACTGGGTTGATGCAACAGGAAAAATAATAAGGGCAAATCGGGCAGAGCTGAAACTGCTCGGCTACACAATGAGTGAATATGTTGGGCACCAGATATCGGAATTTCACGCAGACTTCTCGGTCATCGAGGATATACTCGCCCGACTGCTGCGTGCCGAGCCCTTAAATGAATATCCTGCCAGGATGCGTTGTAAGGATGGATCCATCCGTGATGTGCTCATTAGCTCTAATGTCTACAGTGAGAACGGCAAATTTATTCGCACCCGTTGTTTTACCCGAGATGTTACCGAGTTAAAAAAAGCGCAGCATGCACAGGCAAAACTTGCCGCAATTGTTGCATCTTCCGCGGACGCGATTATCAGCAAAAATCTGAGCGGCATAGTTACGAGCTGGAATGCAGGGGCAGAGCGAATTTTTGGATATTCTGCAGATGAGATGATTGGAGAATCGATTATAAAGATCATCCCCTCCGAATTTCAGGGCGAGGAAAAGGAAATTCTGCGTCGACTAAAAAACGGAGAGCGTGTCAGTCATATGGACACGATCCGGGTAGCGAAGGACGGCAAAAGGATTCATGTCTCTATTACTGCTTCGCCCATCAAGGATGCAAACGGGAACATCATAGGTGCATCAAAGGTAGCTCGCGACATCACTGACCGTGTGAGGGCACAAGCAGTATTACGGGAAAGTGAACGAAGGTTCCGCGATCTGATTCTCACTCTACCTGTCGCATTGTACACAACAGATCGGGAAGGAAGAATCACTCTCTACAATGAAAGTGCTGTCAACCTGTGGGGACGGCGGCCGCAGATAGGGAAAGATCTTTGGTGCGGCTCGTGGAAAATTTTGCGTCCCGATGGAACCCCTTTGCCATTGGATCAATGTCCCATGGCGGTGGCTTTGAAAGAAGACCGGAGTGTGAGGGGAGAAGAAATACTTATCATTCGTCCGGATGGATCCAGGGTTTTTGTATTGCCTCATCCTGATCCCTTGCATGATGAAAGAGGCGAGATGATCGGGGCTATTAATATGTTAGTCGATATCACAGACCGGAAAAACGCAGAAAATGAACTCCGCGAAGCTCATGAGAAATTAGAGCTTCGCATCGAAGAGCGTACTGCCGAGCTTGTTCATGTCAATGAAGAACTGAGCAAGCGCGAACTTCAGCTCTCTACTGCGCAACAAATTGGACGTCTGGGAGGCTGGGAGTGGGACTTGCGTTCTTCAAAGGTGGAGTGGACTGACGAACTGTATTCTATTTATGGTGTACAACCGGAGGAATTTGACGGGTCATTTCAATCCTTCATCAATCATGTGCATCCTGCAGACCGGCCCAAAACACTGGCAAGCATGCAACGGGCAATTGATACCCGTGAATCTTTCGATTTAGAAGAACGGATTATCTGTCCTGATGGCGAGGTCCGCATCGTCCACAGTCGCGGAAAGGTGCTCGTCGATCAGAATGGAGATGCAGCGAAAGTTTCGGGAGTGAGTATCGATATAACGCAACATCGACGTGCGGAACAAAAATTCCGTGATCTCCTCGAGGCAGCACCGGACGCAATTGTAATAACCAACAAAGAAGGCAACATCGTGATCGTGAATGCACAAGCGGAACAGTTGTTTGGTTATTCTAGAGCCGAGTTGCTCGCCTGTCCCGTAACGATGTTATTGCCCGATCGAACTCCAGCCGCAAATGAATCGAATTCTTTGACCGGGCATGGGGAACGTTCAGGTATTCGAAAAGACGGCACAGAATTTCCTATTGAAATAAGCCGCAGCCCTCTTGAAACCGAAGATGGGGTTCTCATCTCAACGGCGATCCGCGACATTACAGAGCAAAAGCGGCTCCGCGCAAAGCTCGTGGAAGCTGAGCGCCTTCGGTCCGCGGATTTGCGCCGTTATGCTCTATCGGTCCAGCGGGCTCAGGAAGAAGAACGCCAGCGGATTTCACGTGAGCTCCACGATGATCTTTGCCAGCAGATCAGTGGAATGAAGCTACACTTGGAAATGATTGCCGAGAGTGTCGAGACAAAAGATGAAGAGTTGTTCTCGCGTCTTCAGAGCTACACACGGCAGTGCGAAGATCTGATAACGGAAGTCCGGCGTATGTCTGTTAATCTGCGGCCATCTGTCCTGGACGACTTCGGACTCGTTGTCGCTCTCGGGTTGTTGACTCAGCAGTTCGAGAAACTCCACAAGACGAAAGTAAATCTCGAGATGGATTCTACAGAAAGGCTGAAGATCGAACCTCAACTGGAAATTGCATTATACCGCATTGCGCAGGAAGGGCTCTCCAATATTGCGAAGCATGCCCATGCCTCCGCTGTCAGTCTTTCACTGCATAAAAATGAGCGAACAGTGATTCTTCGGATCAGCGATGACGGGAAGGGATTTCGAATGCATAATAACAACGGGCAAACAAATGGCCATGCAGGATTGGGGCTCATCAGTATGCGTGAGCGGGCCGAACTTCTTGACGGAACATTTTCGGTTCAATCTGCGCCCGGCAGAGGAACGACACTGTCTGTTACATTCCCTTTAACGGTTGTTGCGAGACAGGAAGTGGCACTTCCATTATCCTGATGGGAGAAATTCTAACTCGATCAAAAGGAGGATTTCAATGTTACGCTGGGCTCTGATTTTCTTTGTCGTCGCAATCGTAGCGGCATTGTTCGGGTTTACCGGTATCGCTGCCGCCGCCGCGGGCGTGGCAAAATTTCTTTTCTATATTTTCATTACTCTCTTTCTGATTGCTCTTATTGCAGGCGTGGTTATCGGAAAGAAAATCTCATCATAGGGTGTGCGGCTACAATCATTGTTCCCAAGACAAAACGGCGGCTCAGGTCCGCCGTTTGCAATTTTCCGCTGGACCAGCTTTTTCGGGAAGTTGTTGCGGAAATACCGTATCTATTCCTCGTTGAGAGGTTCTTGCGACTTGAACATACATGCGTACGCAAGATATTAGATTCGAGGGAGAACAGACTATGAAAACCAGAACGGAACACGATTCGCTCGGTGATCAGAATATCCCCGAGGATGCGTACTACGGCATACAGACGTTCCGGGCGTTGAACAACTTTACAATCAGCGGCTTGCGGCCCAAGGCATCCTATGTTGATGCGACTGTGCAAATAAAGAAAGCTGCCGCGATTGTTAACAAAGAACTTGGTCTACTTTCCGTTGATAAAGCAGATGCAATTATCCGCGCATCCGAAGAAATTCTTTCCGGCAAGATGCGTGAGTGGTTTCTCGTTGATGTATACCAGGCAGGCGCAGGCACTTCGCATAACATGAACGCAAATGAGGTCATCGCCAACCGAGCAAATGAAATTCTAGGAGGGAGGAAGGGAGAATATTCTCTCGTTCATCCGAACGATCATGTGAACATGGCACAATCGACGAACGACGTTTGTCCGACAGCCATCCGGATCGCCGCTCTGCTTGTGTTGAATCCTCTGACGGTGGTTCTCGAACATCTCGAACAGGAATTCACGGCGAAGGGGAAAGAGTTTGATGGCATAATAAAATCCGGGCGCACACATTTACAGGATGCAGTTCCCGTCCGGCTGGGTCAGGAATTTTCTGCATACGCAACGAACATCGGCAAACACCGAAACGCATTACTCGCCGCCGCTGCATCCTGTCGCGAGCTGGGTATCGGCGGCACCGCCGTGGGCACAGGGCTGAACGCCCCCCCGGAGTACAGAAAGATGATGGTTGCTCAACTCTCGAAACAACTCGCAATGGATTTCATTCCGGCTGAAAATTATTTTGAGGCGATGCAAAGTCTTCGCCCCATGGTTGAGATGTCCGGGGCGTTGCGCAATCTTGCCCAGGACATGATCCGCATCTCCAACGATATCCGCTTGCTCGCCTCAGGGCCAAACACCGGTTTGGCAGAGATTGATCTTCCGGCTGTCCAGCCCGGGTCTTCCATCATGCCGGGCAAAGTAAATCCGGTGATGGCGGAAATGTTGGCGATGGTATGTTTCCAGGTCGTCGGATGTGATATGACCGTGCTGATGGCGGCGCAGGCAGGCCAACTGGAGTTGAACGTGATGATGCCTGTTGTGGCGTTCAATCTGCTCCACGAAATGGAAATCATGACGAATGCACTTGACGTGTTCTCGAAATATTGTATTCATGGCCTTCGTGCAAACGAACAGAGATGCCGCGACTACGCTGAAAGTAGTCTAAGCCTCGTTACTGCTCTCAATCCCCATATTGGATATGCGAAGGCGGCAGAGGTGGCGAAAGAAAGTTTGCGTTCAGGAAAATCGCTCCGGACGATTGTCCTGGAACAAGGACTCATGTCTTCTGAGCAACTTGACGAAGTGTTGAATCTCCGGAAAATGACCGAGCCGGGAATTCGCACATGAGATGCCTTGAAGCTTGCTTTTCGCGTTTTCGCTCGTTAGGTTTATTGAAAAGAGAAAGGATCCATCCGCGTATTGTAGATGTGAAGTACGATTCAATTGCTCTCCAAACGAAAGGCTGATTATGAATCCACTGAAAAGAATTCTTCTGGTTGAAGACAATGATGCCGATGTGGAGTTAACACTCGAAGCGCTCAAGGAGACGAACCTCGCGAACGAAGTTATTGTCGTACGAAACGGAGAAGAAGCATTGGATTATCTTTTTCGCCGCGGGAAATATGCAGAGCGCACGCCGGATAACCCCGCCGTTATATTGCTCGACCTCAAAATGCCGAAGGTTGATGGCCTGCAAGTTCTCAAGACGTTAAAAGCAGATGAACGCTTGAAAAGAATTCCCGTTGTCATGTTTACCTCATCGCGTGAAGAAAGCGATACGATTCAAAGTTATAGCCTGGGTGTGAACGCCTACGTTGTGAAGCCCGTTGACTTTAAAGAGTTTCTTGGTGCGGTGCGACAGCTCGGAGTGTTCTGGGCTCTCGTGAATGAACCACCTCCCGGAAGCGCAAAAACTCCCAAAGAATGAGAGAAAGAGCAGAAATGGAGCTCCTGTGACAACACCATTAAGGGTGTTACAGATTGAAGATAGTGCAATCGACATTGAGCTGGTCCACGAACAGCTCATCGATGAGGGAATACAAGCTACCATTCACCGGGTGGAGACTCCCGATGAAGTCGTGGCTGCATTCGGACGGGGGGATTTCGATATTATCTTCTGCGATTACAATCTTCCAAAATATGACGGCCTCGCGGCGCTCGAGCTCGCGTCAGAAATGTGTCCTGACATTCCTTTCATTTTCGTCTCCGGAACAATTGGTGAAGCGCGTGCGATTGAAGCGCTGAAGCTCGGCGCCACGGATTACGTCCTGAAGGATGATCTCCGCCGGCTCGGAACGTGTGTTCAGCGTGCGTTACGGGAATCCCGGGAGCGCATCCGCCGCCAGCGTGCAGAAAAAAGAATCTCAGCATTCTCTGCGCTTGCACACAAGCTCAGCCTCACATCCACCGTCGAAGAAGCGGGCCGCGTTATTGTCGAAGTTGCCGATGATCTTTTCGGGTGGGATGCTTGCACGCTTGATCTGTATCTGGCGGACTCGGATTCAGTTATTCCCATTATCAATATCGACATTGTCAACAGCAACAGGCAGGATGTTCCGGCGATGCGAGGAAACAAGCCCCCGACGCCGCGTATGCGAAGTGTCATGGAACTGGGAGCGCAAATAATTCTCCGCCGTCCGCCGTTCGAATTTCTTGACTCCATCCCTTACGGCGATGTGCATCGTCCGTCAGCCTCGCTTATGTTTGTGCCAATCCGCAACGGGCGCAGCATGATCGGTATTCTTTCGATTCAGAGCTACACTGCCAATGCGTACACAGATGAAGATCTCGGTACTCTTCAATCTCTTGCCGACCATTGCGGTGGTGCACTTGAGCGCATTCGCGGCGAACTTGCGTTACGTGAGAGTGAAGAACGGTACCGCCACTTCTTTGAGGAAGACCTCGCCGGTGCGTACTTCTCGACACCGGAGGGAAAAATCCTCGACTGCAATCCGGAGTTTGCCCGAATCCTCGGATTTGATTCCACAGAAGAAGCCATGCGAAAGAATCCGGCTGATCTGTTTGCCGATCCACGCAACAGAACTGCGTTTCTCGATGAATTGAGAAAAAGGAAAAGGCTCCGCCATCACGAAGAGACCTTTCGGCGGAAGGACGGAAAAGAAGTGCATGTTATCGAAAATGTTGTAGGAATTTTTGACGAAGCGGATAAACTGACTCAACTTACCGGCTATATTTTTGATGTGTCTGAACAGAGAACGTTGGCCGAGCAGTTTCGCCAGTCACAAAAGATGGAGGGCATTGGTACGCTCGCGGGCGGCATTGCCCACGACTTCAATAATATTCTTGGAATTATTCTGGGTCATGTTGCGTTGCTCGATGCCAAACAAGTTGAGCCGGAGAACATTCCGCAAAGTTTTCAGGCCGTAATTCAGGCCGTGCAGCGCGGAGCGGCGCTTGTGCAGCAATTGCTGACCTTCGCCCGGCGCAGCGGCGCCGCTGTTGAATTGACCAACGTGAACGATGTTATCGAAGAACTTGTGGCAATGGTGCAGCCTACGTTCCCCAAGACAATTGAATTCGTTATTCATCTCGATCCTACGCTGCCGCATGTTCTTATCGACCAGAACCAACTGCATCAGGCGTTGCTCAATTTGTGTATCAACGCCCGGGACGCAATGTCATCCCGCGGGGTACTGTCGATCGAGTCGAAGCGCATACAAAAGAATTCCATGCAGAAACAGCTTCTCGAGGCGACTGATGGTGAGTATGTTCGGATCAGTGTGGTTGATACCGGAAAGGGAATGGATGAGGCAACGCGCCAGCGTATCTTTGAGCCTTTCTTCACTACAAAAGATAAAGGCAAGGGAACGGGGCTTGGACTTGCCGTCGTTTACGGCGCTGTGAAAAGCGTGAACGGAATTGTAGATGTTGAGAGCGAGCCCGGCAAGGGAACTTCGTTCCATATCTATATGCCTGTCCCGATCGTCCCGGTCACCACAGCAACAAGTGGAAAACCTGCAACGCATGTGCTGGTTGGTGGAACCGAAACAATTCTTCTCGTAGAGGATGAAGAACTACTGGCAATGGTTACGAAAGCCGCATTGGAGTCCCAAGGCTATACAGTTCTTCATGCGCGCGATGGCGTCGAAGCTGTTGAACTTTTCAGGAAGAATCAAAACCAAATCGGCCTCGTGTTATCGGATTTCGGATTGCCCAAATTGTCCGGTGCCGAAGCGATTGAGCGAATGAAGAGGCTGAAGCCGGATTTGAAATGCATTCTGGTAAGCGGGTATCTTGACCCTGAACAACTCTCCGACATCGAGCGATCAAAAGTGAATGAAATTATTGAGAAGCCGTATCTGCCCCGCGACATCCTCAGAAGAATCAGAGTGATTCTTGATGCGTGAGGTGTTTTTCCATGACACACTCCCGTCCCCCGCTTCCCTCCACGGTCTCTCATATTGCAACTCATCGAACCATTCGCTATTGTAATGCAGGATTTGCCTTCCTGGTATTGATTTTTCCGTATAGGAGAAATTCCTAACGACTACAAAATTGACCCACATGGCGCGATGATTGGGCGGCGTGTGGGTTTTTCAGTTTCTAAGTAAGAACTTTGGGGGCGGTGAAAATTACATTAGTTCAATATGAATAACGACATCGAAAAAAAACTCTGGGCAGCAGCCGATGAGTTACGAGCCAACTCGAAGCTGAAGTCCTCGGAATATTCCGTTCCGGTACTCGGCTTGATCTTCCTTCGTTACGCCGACCACAAGTTCGCTGTGGCAGAGAAGGAATTCAAGGGCAAATCCACCGGACGCAGAGCAATCGGTAAAACGGATTATCAGGCAAAAGGCGTTCTCTATCTTCCTGAGAAATCCCGGTTCTCATGGCTGATCAACCGGCCTGAAGGCTCTGACATCGGCAAGGCAATCAACGATGCCATGCGTGCGATTGAAGCGGAGAACGAAGACCTGCGCGACGTGCTGCCGAAAACATACCAGAATCTCGAAAAGAAAACGCTGATCGAATTGCTTAAAACCTTCAACTCCATCCCGATGGATATCGAGGGCGATGCCTTCGGCAAGATCTACGAATACTTCCTCGGCGAGTTTGCAATGACCGAAGGACAAAAAGGCGGCGAGTTCTTTACACCGACATCCATCGTCAAGCTGATTGTGGAAGTGATCGAGCCGTATCACGGGCGCATCTACGATCCTGCGTGTGGTTCCGGTGGCATGTTTGTGCAGAGCGCCCGCTTTGTGGAGGCGCATAGATCCCTCACCCCTGGCCCCACTCCCATGTATAGACCGGAGAGAAGGTAAACACTTGTTCGGGGAGATGGTAAACACCTTATTATGCATGACAAAAAAACCATTGGGAGATATGTCATGCCTTGGAAAGAAGCATCAGCCAT
>JBKJJX010000302.1:0-12976 GCA_046597825.1 Bacteroidota bacterium
GTCCCTATCCTTTGTGACCTTGAACTGATGGATTTAGATACCATTGCCAAAGTCGGGGTTCGCAAAAAGTATAAAAAGGGAAGTATTATCCTCCTCGAAGAAGAAGCCGGGGCAGCGTTGTTTGTTATTATCTCCGGCAAGGTAAAAGTCGTGAGAATGGATGATGATGGACGCGAAGTTATCCTCTCAATCTTAGGTGAGAGTGATTTTTTTGGTGAGATGGCAATTCTGGACGGACTTGCCCGCTCTGCAAGCGTTGTGGCAATAGGAAAGTCTGAGTTGTTTATGATTCACCGGCGCGACTTCCTGAAACTGCTGCATGACTTTCCTTCCGTTGCAATTGCGTTACTCAAGGAACTAACCATGCGTCTGCGCAAAGCGGATGCACAAATAAAGAGTTTATCACTGAAGGACGCCGCCGGCAGGGTGGCGAATGTTATTCTGCAACTTGCGGATGACATTGGCAAGATTCGAAAAGGCAGGGTTGAAATCGATGAACTCCCCCTTCAACAAGACCTCGCCAATATGGCGGGCACCTCACGTGAAACAATCTCGCGCATGATCCACGCCTACATCCGTGAAGGATTTCTGGAATTGGAGCGGGGGAAATTGATTATCAATGATTATGAGAAATTCAAATCGCGGTATATCTAGGCAATCGTTTGTAATTCGTTGTTCCATTCTTGTTGTGGCCGTGCATGGCCGGTAAAGCTGATTTCCACATGCATACCATCCACTCCGATGGCACGCTGACAACCCGCGAGCTGATGGAACGGGCGAAGCGCGGCGGACTGACAACGATTAGCATAACCGATCATGACAACACTTCGGCGATTGACGAAGGGTTGGAGCTTTCAAGTGAAATGGGAATCGAAGTAATTCCCGGAACTGAGCTCAGTGCGACACTCGACGACCGTGAAGTCCATATCCTCGGTTATTTTTTCGATCACAAGAATCCGAGCCTCCTCGACTATCTTACATTTTACCGGCGTGAACGCGTCAAACGTGCCGAACGCATTGTTGAGAAACTGAATGACCTGAATGTTCCGCTTACATTGGAAGCAGTGTTCGAACAATCAGGAAACGGCTCAGTTGGACGGCCGCACATTGCAAATGCATTGCTGGTCGGCGGAATGACCGGGACATACCACGAAGCGTTCTTTAAGTACATCGGATTTGGAAAACCGGCATACGAGGGAAAATATCAGGTCTCGCCGCGTGAAGCGATTGAACTGATTTCGTCTGCCGGGGGAATTTCGTTTGTCGCTCATCCTGCTCATTCTATTGATGAAAAAGTAATGGCGGAGCTTATCAAGCAGGGCGTCGACGGGATTGAAGTTATCCATCCTTCCCACTCACCGGAACGGGTGGCACACTTCAAGGGCATCGCCAACGAATATTTTCTTCTGACAAGCGGCGGCTCGGATTTCCATGGCGGAAGGAAGAATGATGCAGACATGCTCGGAAAGTATTTCATCTCCGAGGATGAAGTGGAAGCGATGCGGCGACGTTTGTAACTCTCTTAATAACATCTACCAACAGGAAAAATCGTGGTTCAGAAAATTGAAGGAATGCTTTCTGCCGAAGGATTATCGTACGGAATCGTAGTAAGCAGATTCAACAGTCTCGTAAGCAGTCAATTACTCGACGCAGCAGTTGACTGTCTCGTACGTCACGGCGCGGCGGAGAAGAATATTACGGTCGTGCATTGTCCGGGTGCATTTGAAATTCCACAAGTGGCGTTGCGGCTCGCAAAGTCCGATAAGTTTGATGCGCTTATTTGTCTTGGCTGCGTCATCCGCGGCGAGACACCGCACTTCGAGTACATTGCCTCCGAAGTAACGAAGGGCGTTGGAAGCGTTGCGCTGGAGACCGGACTCCCTATAGCATTCGGCGTTCTGACAACCGAAAATCTTGAGCAAGCACTGGAACGCGCAGGCGCAAAGGCCGGCAACAAAGGCTGGGATGCTGCACTCACGGCAATTGAGCTGACAAATGTATTCAAACAACTCTCTGGAGGGAGGAAACGTTCGAACAGTTGATAAGAATTATTGTTAACCATCTGAAATAATTCTTAATCGTAGAGGAGAACGACGCCATGAAGAAGAGAGTCATTTGTGCAGTTGTGGTTTTGAACCTATGCGTATTCCCCGTCCTCGCACAGGTCGGCATCTGGAAGAATTACACTTCCATGCAGGAAGTCCGCGGAATCGCCCGGAGCGGGAACACTATTTGGGCTGTCACCAGCGGCGGCTTGTTCTCATGGAAAGAAGGAAGCGATCTTTACACAAAGTATACAAATGCAGACGGCCTCCAATCAACCAACCTTACAGCCGTAGCAGTCGACAAAAACGGGGACGTATGGACGGGAGCTGTGACAGGCATTATTCACGTTTACTCACCGGCGACTGACAAATGGCGGCTGGTTCCCGATATTGCAAATTCCAATCAGACGAACAAACAAATCAATAGCCTGATTGCCTCCGGCGACACAGTTCTCATTTGTTCCGGTTTCGGCCTCAGTGTTTTCCGCATCAATCAATTTCAATTTGGCGATACGTATACACAGTTCGGGACGGCTTCCGCGAATGCACGGGTATCCGTCGCTTCAGCTGCGATTCACGCAGGAAAGATATGGGCCGCGATTTCAGCCGGACAAACATTCAATCGTATTGCAAGCGCCAGCCTTTCGAATCCCAATCTTCTTCCCCCCGAATCATGGACGGTGTCCCTTGTTGGCGCCGAAACTACGCCGAGACAGTTGGTATCATTCAATAATAAATTATACGCCGGTACTTCGAGCGGACTGTATTTCTTTGACGGCGCCTCGTGGACTTCTGTTCCCGGATTCTCAAGCAGGGATATTATTGGTCTCGCTTCATCGGGGACAAAACTTGTCCTGGCTGCTGTCGACAGAAACGTCGACACACTCTCCGTGCAAAGTACAACCGGACGCGTAGGAGTTACGTTACCGGATGACCCAACATCAATCATTATCAGCTCTACGGGATCAGAAATCGTTGGAACAAAAGGCAGCGGCCTTCTGACGCTTTCCAATAACCAGTGGATCGGCCATTTCCCCAACGGTCCCGCAACAAATCAATTCGTCAGCATTGCAGTCGATCCGGACGGGAATGTCTGGTCGGCATCAGGATCAGATGGGAACGGCAAAGGATTCTTCCGGCTGGATGCCCAATCGAAACAATGGAAAAATTTTAACCGCCAGAACTCAAAACTTCCGTCAAATGATTATTACCGTGCAAGTGTTGCGTGCAATGGGGATGTCTGGATGGGTTGCTGGGGGGCGGGCGCGGGTCTTGTATTAATGCCGCGGGGTGCAACAACTGTTGACACCGCTAAAATTTATGGCAGAAATGTAGGCATCTCGAACATCACCAATGCGCCGAATTATTTTGTCATCGGCCAGGGGGTGTGCGACAACAGAAGCAATACCTGGTTTGCGGTGATGATACCGGATGACAAGCATTCGCTTGCAATTCGTAAAGTAGATGGCACATGGACAACGTTACCTGCCTACATCGGCGGCGTTCCGCATCCATATCTCACAGATCGTCAGGTGAGCCGTCCGCTGGCTGTGGATGCTTCGAATAACATTTGGACAACCGCAGTAACTGCAGCACCACTCGGAGTTGCAACGCTGGGTAATAGAGGATCATTGACGGACAGTGTCGCTGAAGTGTTGTTGACTACCGCAGATGGACTGCCGAGCAACGCAGTCACGACAATTGTTGTAGATAAGGACAACGACATTTGGATCGGAACTGAACGCGGCATCGCAATCGTTCTCGATCCGGACAATCCCAAAAAGCCCGGCGGCATCGCGAGCTACAAGCCTCTTATCGGCACAAGTATCAATGCCATAGCCGTGGATCCTTTGAACCAGAAGTGGGTCGCCACAAATGAAGGCGCTGTCCTTCTCTCCCGCGATGGCACCCAGACGCTTGCACAATACAACGTTACCAATACTTCCGGCAAACTGATCAACAACGAAATCCGCGATATTGCAGTGGATGCTAAATCTGGCACCGTCTACTTCGCAACAAACTTCGGGCTTGCGAGCCTTACAACAACCGCGGCACAACCAAAAGAATCGTTCGGTGAATTGGTGATTACACCGAACCCGTATCGCATACCCAGTTCAGTTCCTCTGCTGATTGACGGGTTGATCGAAAACTCGAGCATAAAAATTCTCTCCATCGATGGGCATGTAGTCCGCGACCTCCTCTCCCCCGGCGGACGCATTGGATTTTGGGATGGAAAAGATCAAAGTGGTAAATACGTCGCTACGGGAATCTATGTTGTAATTGCCTACTCCGACGCTGACAAGAGCAAAATAGGAAAAGGGAAAGTCGCTGTCCTCAGAAGATAGCCGGGCCGCCTTCGGCCAGAGTTTTCCCTTGTTGCCGAATCATTTCAATACTCGTTCAAATATTTAGTTTGTGAAAATAATCCCGGCGCAAAGGTGCGTTCCGGAAGAAATTTGTCTCACAATCCCTGTCGCAACAGGGAACATACCATACACAACCACAGGGAGGATACTCTTGGAAACCAACGGTTACAAAGATGAAATATTTACAAAACGTGTGCGGGCGGGAAAGCGTACATACTTCTTCGACGTTAAGTCGACTAAATCGGAAAAAGACTTTTACATTACAATTACTGAAAGCAAGCGCGTCGGTGAAGACGAGTACGAGAAGCACAAGATATTCCTCTATAAAGAGGACTTTGAGAAATTCCGGGATGCGCTGACTGAGACGGTTGAGCACGTTCAGACGCAATTGCTGGAAAGTGTTCCGGCCGAAAAACAAGACTGACTCCCTCCTCCTGTTGATCTTTCTCGCTCTCCCCATGCCCTGCCATGAGGGTTGATCGCGCTTTTGTTGACTCTATGTCACCAATTGCCTATATTTTACACGGTTTTTTGAAATTACAGCGACAAGGGGCAGAACTCATGAAGATTCAGATCGGTGGGTTATCGGATGGTATTCACCGATATCGGTTTGAAGTTCCGGCATCCTCGTTGGGATTGAGTGAACAATTTGTAAACGACGTCGTTACGGATGTAACTCTCGACAAAAGTTCGAACCAGATTCTCCTCAAAGCATCAATTCAAGCTACAGCACACTGTGAATGTGACCGGTGCGTCTCTCCGTTTGATGCAAATCTCACACCATCATACAGTATGGTATATGTAACGGAGGGCGATGATACTGCGGGGCTGGACACTGCGGATGTTCAGGTGATTCCAAACGGCCTTCACATTATCGACATCTCCGAGGACGTCCGGCAAACGACAGTACTTGCCGTTCCGTTGAAGCTGTTGTGCAAGGAAACGTGCAGGGGATTATGTTCCGAATGCGGACAAAATTTGAATGAAGGAACATGTACATGTTCCGAAGCAGCGTCAGATTCCCGATGGGAAGGTTTACGCAAGCTTCAAAGTAATTAGCTCATTATTAGAGGAACCGAAGGAGAAACGTAGCAATGCCAAATCCGAAACGACGACATTCCAAAACCCGTGGTCGCAAACGCCGCACACATTACAAGGCAACTCCTGCTGCAAAGGCGGAGTGTTCAAACTGCCACTCGATGAAACTTCCTCATCGCGCTTGCCCGAACTGCGGATACTATAACGGCCGGTTTATTCGTATTACGAAGGCAGCAGCATAAGCTGCCTTCGCCTCATATACCTGCGTAAATTCATTTCGACCGCATAATCCTTTGGCCTCTCACCAAAACCACATACGCATAGCTGTCGACGCGATGGGTGGGGATTACGCTCCGGCAAATGTTGTTGCAGGCGCGCTTGATGCGCTTCTTGAAACAAACGGCCGGTTTTCACTGCTCCTGGTGGGGAAAGAAGAACTCGTGCAACAGGAAATTCAAAAGCACTCAGGCATCGGCAATCTAAAGCAGGGTTCGTACGAAATTGCCGACGCCCGTGAGGTGATTGATTTTGATGATAGTGCAACAGCGGCTGTAAAGACAAAAAAAGATTCTTCCATTGCCGTTGGCATAACAATGCATCGCGATGGCAAGGCGGATGCATTTGTAAGCGCGGGACATACGGGCGCAATGCTTTCGGCTTCCACGCTTATCCTTGGGCGCGTGAAGGGCGTTTCCCGCCCTACCATCGGGGCTCTCATTCCAACAACGAAGTCGCCCAGCTTTCTCGTCGACGCCGGAACGAATGTGGATTGCAAGCCCAGACATTTGTTTGAGTTCGGCATTATGGGATCGATCTACGTAGAAGCAATGCTCGGCAAGAAAAACCCCAGTGTCGGGCTTTTAAGTATTGGTGAA
This sequence comes from Bacteroidota bacterium, assembly GCA_046597825.1. GTDB lineage: Bacteria > Bacteroidota > Ignavibacteria > UBA10030 > UBA6906 > CAADGV01. The sequence goes on from JBKJJX010000302.1 coordinate 6,325, forward strand.
GAAGAAAACAAAGGCAACGAAGTAACTCTCGAAGCTTTTTCGTTGTTAAAGCAAAGCAAGGTAAACTTCTTCGGAAATGTAGAAGGCAGGGATATTCTGCAGGGCAAAGTCGATGTGGTTGTGTGTGATGGATTTGTCGGCAATATTCTGCTCAAATTCGGCGAAAGCGTTCCGTCATTCTTCAAATCCAAATTCATGGCGTTCGCAGAAAAGAGCTTTCTCAACAAACTGGTTGCGGGCGTTGCACGTAACGGCATGCGGACAGTAATGAAAGAACTGGACTATCAGGAACACGGCGGCGTTCCCCTTCTGGGAGTGAACGGCGTTTCCATTATCGGGCACGGTGGCTCGACACCGAAAGCAATCAAGAACATGATTCTCCGCGCAGAAGAAATGGTTCAGAAGAAAGTGAATACGCGTATTCACGAAGCGATGCTTCAATACGCATAGAGTAGCCATAGATAAGATTGAGAGATGTTGTCTTATGGGAAATGAAATGCAAAAGAAACGGGCACACATTACCGCGGTAGGTCATTACGTTCCCGATAAGATCCTTTCGAATGCCGATCTGGAAAAGATGGTGGATACGAATGACGAGTGGATCAGGACACGTACAGGTATTCGCGAGCGGCGCATCATGACGGAAGGCGCCACATCCGACATGGGAGCCCGTGCCGCTGAAGCGATCTTGAAAAACCGTGGAATCACCGCTGACGAAATCGATCTCATCGTCGTCGCAACAATTTCACCGGACATGTTCTTCCCCTCCACGGCCTGTCTTATTCAGGATAAAATCGGAGCGAAGAAAGCGTGGGGATTTGATGTGTCCGCCGCCTGCTCGGGATTTCTTTTTGCTCTTGTCACCGCTGCCCAGTTTGTGGAGACGGGCGCTTACAAAAAAGTTCTCGTCATCGGCGCCGACAAAATGAGCGGCATTACAGATTACACCGACCGGAACAATTGCATTTTATTCGGCGACGCTGCGGCAGGTGTGCTGCTGGAACCGACAGAAGATATGTCGGTCGGATTGCTTGATTCAATTTTGTACTGCGACGGCTCAGGCGGAAAATTCCTTCATATGAAAGGTGGCGGTTCACTCAATCCACCAACTCACGAAACGGTGGACAAGGGCTGGCATTATCTGTATCAAGACGGCAAAAGCGTGTTCAAGGTCGCGGTAATTGGAATGGCAGATGTTTCTGCTGAAATTCTAAAGAGAAATAATCTTACAGGCAAGAACGTCGATTGGCTCGTCCCTCATCAGGCAAATTTGCGAATCATCGACGCTACCGCCGAGAGAATGGAACTCGATAAATCAAAAGTCATGATTAACATCGACCGATATGGTAATACTACCGCTGCGACGGTCCCCCTCTGTCTCTCCGAATGGTGGCAGAATGGAAAGTTGAAGAAAGGTCAGACCATCGTGCTCGCTACATTTGGAGCCGGCTATACGTGGGGCTCTGCTCTGGTAAAATGGAATTGCTAGACAGCCTCAACTCTGAGCGAAGCGAAGGGTCTCAATGCTGTGAAATTAATTTAAGTGTTGGGAATAGAAAGGCTGTTAGATTTTTTACTCCGTTCAGAATTTGATATGGGCAAAATAGCTTTCATATTCCCCGGTCAAGGCTCCCAATACGTGGGAATGGGAAAAGATTTTTTTGAGTCGGATGCGGATTCGCAACGATTGTTCGCCCGTGCAGACGAAATACTCGGCGTCCCGCTCAGCAAGATTTGTTTCGACGGCCCGGATGAAGAGCTGAAACAAACACGCAACACGCAGCCGGCAATTTTCCTTCACAGCATGGTGGTTCTCAATAAACTGCAGGGCGTTCAAGCGGATATGGCTGCGGGACATTCGTTGGGCGAGTATTCGGCGCTCGTAGCAGCAAAAGCTATCTCGTTTGAAGACGGACTTTCACTTGTTCGCTTACGCGGAGAATTGATGCAGAAAGCGGGCGACGAACAAAAGGGAACCATGGCTGCGATTGTCGGGTTGATGCCTGAAGCCGTTGAAGCGATATGCAAAGAAGCGTCGGCCGCCGGAATTGTACAGACTGCCAATTTTAATTCCCCCGGACAAATCGTTATCTCGGGTTCGGTTGAAGGAGTCCGACGCGGTATGGAGCTGGCAAAAGCAGCCGGAGCGAAACTTGTGAAAGAGCTTGTCGTGAGCGGCGCATTTCACTCGCCACTCATGGCAAGCGCACGAGATGGGCTCAGGAAAAAACTCGACGAAACAACAATAGCCGATGCCGCGATTCCTGTGTACGCGAATGTAACGGCAGAGCCGGTAACAAAGGCAGAAGACATACGTGATGTTCTCTTCCGCCAGCTTACAAGTCCGGTACGGTGGGAAGAATCTATCATTCACATGGTACGCGACAGCGCAGATTCATTTTGGGAAATCGGACCGGGAAAAGTCTTGCAGGGACTCGCAAAGCGAATTGCAGCAAGTGCAACAACCATGGGTTACGATAAATACCCGGACATTCAGCAGAATCTATGAGCGATAATCTCCTTAAAGTCGGAAAATATTCCATTTCAAATGAGTTTTTTGAGAAGGGCTACGCCTCCGGAAACGGGCCCTGCAAGTGCTCATCAAATTGCTGTAAGGGTGGCGTGTGGACTGATGTTGGTGAGTACGAGCTTGTCATGTCGAAAAAGGAACTCATCAAATCCCAAATGGATGAGACACAGACAGCAGACGATACGAAATGGTTCGAACCGCAGGCGGTCGATGACCGTGACTTCCCCTCAGGCAAAGCCATGGGAACAGAAGTTGTGAATGACAAATGCGCCTTCCTCGACAAACTCGGCCGATGTAGTATCCAGCTTGCAGCGGTTGCAGATGGAAAACACCGATGGGCGTGGAAACCACTCTACTGCATTCTGTTTCCTGTCGAAGTGTCGGACAATGTCGTGGGATTTGATACAATGCTGCAGGGAGCGGAAATGTGTTGCTCGGCGAATCAGGTGTTTGAAACGCCTCTGTTTGAAGCGTGCAAGAACGAGTTAACGCACCTGCTCGGCGATGACGGGTACAACGAAATTGAATCTCATTACGCCTCGATGCGTAAAAATGTAGTTGTAAATCCATAGAAAATAATATGGCTCGATTGGAAAATCTGGTTGCATTAGTTACCGGCGGTGGCCGCGGCATTGGCAAAGCAATTGTTATTGAACTCGCCGGCGCCGGAGCAAAGGTTGCATTCACATACAAGAGCTCAACAGCCGCGGCAGAAAAACTTGTACAAGAGCTTTCTGCAAAAGGGCAAACGGTACGGGCGTTCCAGGCTGATGCAACCTCTGCCGAGGGTGCCTCTCAAGTTGTAAATACTGTGACCCAGGAATTCGGGAAGCTGGATATCCTCGTGAACAATGCCGGCATTACAAAAGACGGCTTACTCATGCGCATGAGTGAGGACGATTGGGATTCTGTCATAACCAATAATTTGAAGAGCGTTTTCAACTATACGAAAGCCGCCATCCGCCCAATGATGAGTCAGCGGTCGGGAAAGATCATCAACATCTCTTCCATCGTGGGTGTCATTGGCAACGCCGGACAATCAAATTACGCCGCTTCGAAGGCAGGCATCATCGGATTCACAAAATCTATTGCAAAAGAGGTAGGTTCTCGCAATATTGCAGTGAACGCTATTGCTCCCGGCTACATTGAAACCGATATGACCGGCAAATTGAATGATGATCAGAAGAAGGCGCTCGCTGACCTCATCCCTCTTCGACGCACCGGTCAGGCCCATGAAATTGCTTCCGTTGTAAAATTCCTTGCTTCACCCGATGCGAATTACATTACAGGACAGGTGATTTGTGTCGATGGCGGAATGACAATGTAAGTTTTTTGATCGACCCTGGGCGCTTAGAAAAATAACATAGTACAAATCAACAGCGGTGAGGTTCTTCCTGCCTACCGGCAGACAGACGCTCCGCTCAGAACTGAAAATTACACTCACAAACTAAACAGGAGGATACATCATGGCAGTAGACGTGGAAGCAAAAGTGAAAGAGATCATCGTCAATAAGCTTGGCGTTGACGAGGCTCAGATTACACCCGAGGCGTCTTTTACAAACGACCTTGGTGCTGATTCGCTGGACACGGTGGAGCTTGTGATGGAGTTTGAGAAAGCATTTAACCTTCAGATACCTGATGAAGATGCGGAAAAAATCGGAACGGTTGGCGACGCGGTAAAATACATCAAGTCCAAAGCGGCGTAACGTTGTTACTGTCGTTTTGTATGCCTGCTCAACGAGTCGTTGCATGCCTTCGACCGGAGGGGCAGGCAATTGTTTTTGAATGATGGATGAGGACATGAACGGAAAGCGTAGAGTCGTGATTACGGGAATTGGTGCAGTAACGCCCCTGGGGTTGAATGCAACGGACTACTGGAAGAACCTTGTTGCCGGTAAAAGCGGTGCCGCGCCGATAACATATTTCGATACGGCGCTGTACGATACCAAGTTTGCCTGTGAGGTGAAGGGATTCAAGGCGACGGATTTTCTGGATCGGAAATCCGCTCAACGCATGGATCCGTTTGCACAGTATGCAGTGGTTGCCTCCGATGAGGCTGTCAAAGACTCTGCTCTTCCGCTGAAGGATATGGACCCCGATTCGGTCGGATGTGTGTATGGATCAGGCATTGGCGGAATGGGAACCTATGACACTCAGTTCACCAACTATATGCAGGGCGGGCCGCGTCGCATTAGCCCCTTCTTTATTCCGATGCTTATTCCCGACATCGCTTCGAGTTACGTTTCGATGAGGCACGGCCTGAAGGGTCCTATCTTCGCGACTGTATCGGCATGCGCGACATCGAATCATGCTATCGGAGAAGGATATAGAATCGTGCAGTACGGTGATGCGGAAGTCATGGTCTGTGGCGGATGTGAAGCACCGATTACTCCGATGGGAGTCGGAGGATTCAACTCCATGAAGGCAATGTCGACACGCAACGATGCGCCGGAAAAAGCGAGCCGTCCGTTTGACGCTCAACGCGATGGCTTCGTGATGGGTGAAGGCGGTGCAACGCTGATTCTTGAAGAGCTGACCCACGCGCAAAAACGCGGCGCGAAGATTTACGCCGAAATTGTCGGCATCGGCAACACGGCGGATGCATTTCATCTGACCGCTCCGGCTGAAGGCGGCGAAGGCGCAGTTCGCGCAATGAAGCGCGCAATGAAAGATGCCGGCATTGGCCCGGAAGATATCGACTACATTAACGTGCATGGTACGTCAACACCGCAGGGAGATATTGCCGAGACAGTCGCCATCAAAACCACATTTGGCGAGCACGCAAAAAAACTCAACATCAGTTCAACAAAGTCCATGACAGGACACTTGCTTGGCGCAGCGGGCGCCGTTGAAGCAATTGCCACGCTCATGGCATGTCATGAAGACATCATCCCCCCAACTATCAACTATGAGTTCCCCGACCCGCTCTGCGATCTCAACTACACGCCAAACACTGCCGTGCGCCGAACCATCAACTATGCGCTCAGCAATACGTTCGGTTTCGGCGGCAAGAACGCAACAATCATTATGAAGAAGTTCACAGCATAATATGAGCTGGCTGAAAGAGCTTCGAGCGAAGCTCTTCCCAACGCGGGACTCTGAATACGCAACCATCTCCCTCCCTGCCGATCTTGGTGACCTTGCGAGCATGCTCGGTTACAAGATTCGCAACCCTCAATTATTTGTGCAGGCACTTGTTCACCGATCGTATCTCCAGCAAACAAATCAACAGGGACAATCGAACGAACGATTCGAGTTTCTCGGAGACTCCGTTCTCAACCTCGTTGTCGGAGAATATTTGTTCCGGCGTTTTCCCCGGGCGGATGAAGGCGAGCTGACGAAAGTCCGGTCACGCCTCGTGAACCGCAAGGCTCTTGTTGCGTACGCAAAGGGCATCAATCTCTCAAAATTTATTCTGATGAGCCACAGCGCTTCGCAATCCATGGGAAAAGGATCCGACACGATCATTGCCGACACGCAGGAAGCGATCATCGCAGCTATTTATCTGGATGGGGGATTCGCCGAAGCAAAACGATTCGTCGAGCGGCAACTGGATAATGCGATCAAGAACCAAACGATTGTCATCTCTGATGAAAACTACAAAAGCATGCTGCTTGAGTTCGCGCAGGCAAACGGATTAGGGGTGCCGCGCTATTTGATCGTGAAAGAAGAAGGTCCCGACCACGACCGCACTTTTACGGTTGACGTAGTGCTGTGCAGCAAGAAACGCGGCTCGGGCATTGGTAAGAACAAAAAGGAAGCGGAACAGGCTGCGGCGAGCAAGGCGTTAGAGGAGTTGCAGGAGATGAAATAGAGCCACCCTTCATTTTATCAAAAGAAGTTTTTTTACTGATGTATTCTTCCCTGCTGCCAACGTGTAGAAATACACTCCGCTTACAAGCGAACCGGCGTCAAGAACCCTGAAGTAACTCCCCCCACTTAATTTTTCATCAACGACTACGGCACATTCCTTTCCGAGAATGTCATACACTCTTAGGGAAACGAATTCTTCGCCGGGGATCTCGAACCGGATCGTTGTTGTCGGGTTGAAAGGATTGGGATAGTTCTGTGCGAGCTCAAATCTCCAAGCCCTCTTGCCAGCATCTTTGACTGCGACAATTG
>JBKJJX010000003.1:0-6353 GCA_046597825.1 Bacteroidota bacterium
CTTCACAGGCCGTCGCCGCCGATTCGGTACAACGCAAAATTGATGCGGCGGGTGTTACGCGTGCAATGTACAATGTGAGCTTCTCCAAGCCGGGCACGACTGAAATAGAGCTTGCAAAATCATTTCTGATGGAAAACAGCGATGCGTTTCATATTAGCAATGTAAATGCTGATTTGACAATCGGTGAAATGCAACGTGCAGCAGGTGGTTCGCATATTCGATTTGCACAGACGTATAACGGTATTCCTGTTCATAATGGTGAAGTTGTCGTAAGCATGAACGGAAATGCCGGAGTGACGATGGTAGTGAACAATTACAAAAACAATATTTATCTCCCTCTCGTGTCAAAAAATTTTATCTCCGGTCAAACGGCTATTACATCTGTACGCGCAACACTGGCAGGGGCCTCGGTCATTGGAAAACAACCGGTTGCGGAGTTAATGGTTTGGCAGGATGAGACAAATGCTTATTTCTATGCTTATCGTGTACGAATCACAACTGAAAACCCTTCCGGAGATTGGGAAGCATTTGTCGATGCATACACTGGCGGGCTTCTGAAGATTGAAAATCGTTTTGCAAATGCGACACACGTTCAGGGCTCAGGATATGTTTATCTTACCGATCCTCTTAGCGCAGCAAAAAAGCGTTACGGAACACCTGGCTTTGCAGATAACAACGATGCAGACTCTGACTCATTAAATTTCTACCGGACTCTTGTTGTTCTTGACTCGCTCACATTTGAAGATGGAGTGTACAAACTGAAAGGTCCGTACTGCGAAGTGACTGACGTTGAGCTTCCTGCTGACCCTGCATTTTATTCTTCTTCAACACCGAATGGATTTACATACACTCGCAGCCAGCAGGCATTCGAAGCCGTGAACGTGTATTACCATGTCTCTCAATCGTACAAATATATTCAGAGTCTTGGATTCTCATCGCAATCGTTAACGCAGATTCGACTTGATCCGCATGGCTTCCAGGGCGCTGATAACTCGCATTACAGTCCAAATGGAAACTGGATTGCCTGGGGCGAAGGTGGTGTGGATGATGCGGAAGACGTCGATGCTATCCTGCATGAATACGCTCATGCAATTGTGTTTAATCTTTGCCCTTCATGGGGCGGAGGCGAAAGCGGCGCACTGGGAGAAGGATATAGTGATTACTGGGCAGCATCTTTTTCACGTCAGAAAAAAACATGGACACCATCAGAGTACGAATATAATTGGGTCTACAATTGGAACTCGCACAACGTGTTTCAGCTTGGCCGTGGCATCAACGATGCGCGCACATATCCTTTTGGTAATCTTGAGATTCACGATGCAGGCCAGATCTGGTCTACAACATTAATGTCGATCTGGAAAGATCTTGGCAAAGAAGTAACGGACAAGTTGCTCTTAAAGAGTTTGTATTATCTGGGAGCCGCTGCCACAGGAGTAGATGCTGCGCAAGCATTGATTCAGGCTGATCGGGATTTGTTCGGTGGCGCTCACATCTCAACGCTGGTGTACTGGCTGGGAACTGTGAAACACTTCATCAATCCCGAAAACTACATACCCACGATCAATCATTCACCACTGCCGGATATTACACTAAACAATTGGGCACCCACCGTCAGTGCTCGTGTTACACAAAATTCTTTTCCGGACAGCGTTTGGGTAGAATATAAAATCAATTCGGGAAACCGCAGAATATTTGTACTCAGCTATTATCCGGGCGAAGGAATTTATCGTGCGCCATTTAGCGCATCGTCTTCGGAGCTCTCGGTTGGCGATACGGTCTCGTATAGAATTTTTGCTCTTAGCCGGGGAGATTTTCAGGCAATTGGTGTAAAACCCGCAAGTGGTTTTTTTTCCTTTAAGATTCTAAGCCCTACAGCATCAGCGGAAGAGTCGAAGCCGCTTTCTTCGTTTGAATTGATGCAGAATTATCCAAATCCATTTAACCCTTCCACAAATATCTCATACAGCCTGCCTGAGCAGTCATTTGTAACATTGCGGATTTATAACATTCTGGGTCAGATAGTAATGACACTTGTTTCGGATATTCGAAATGCCGGAGTGTTTAACGTCGTTTGGAACGGCACAAATGATCTTGGAATCAGAGTCTCGAGCGGCACCTATGTGTATCGCCTGGAGATCCAACCGGTTTCTTCCCGTCAGTCGCTTATTCAACAGAAAAAGTTGACGCTTATCAAGTAATTCCCGAACTCTTTGTCGTATTGTGTATCTCCGATCCTATGGTTGGAGAAATCCCCCAATTTCTATATATTTTTGACAGGGAAATTGTGATCAGTCCAAGAGTTCATTTCACTTCTCGCCGCGGGGGCATCTTCAATAAAATTATGGACAATTCACATGTGCTTGTGAGTATTGGCGTGCCTGTATACAACGGGGAACGCTTCCTTCGCTATGCGTTGGAGTCCTTACTGTCTCAAACCCACAGAAATCTCGAAATCATTATTTCAGACAATGCCTCCAATGACGCGACAGAGGAAATCTGCCGGAGTTATGCTGCCAGGGATAGTCGGATACAATATTATCGGAACGAAAAAAATCTAGGTGCCGCCCGCAATTATAACATCACCGTTGAGAAAGCAAAGGGGAAATACTTTAAATGGGCCGCACACGACGATATGTGCGATCCAACGCTCATTGAAAAGTGTGTCGAAGTACTTGAGCGCGAACCAAAAGTTTCGCTTGCATACCCTCAAACGATAATCATCGATGATAATGGGAACTTTAAAACCAATCACGAGGATAAATTTAACTTCAGGGAACCTGAACCACATTTGCGCTGGGTTCAGTTCTGTAAGGCCCCGCTGGATTGCAATGCAGTGTTCGGTGTAATGAGAACTGATTTGCTGAAGGAAACACCTCGCATCGGCGCTTATGAGTCTTCCGATCGGGTACTGCTTGGAGAGATGGCGTTGCGCGGAGAAATTGCCGAAGTGCACGGCCGATTGTTTCTCCGTCGTTATCATGATCGGATTTCAACTAATGCCCATACTACAAAAGAATCAATGGCTCGATGGTTTGACCCTGCAAGCAACGGACATTTCTCGCGCACGAAACGCTTCGTCGAATATGTCAAGGTGATATTCCGGCCATCATTGAGTCTGGCGCAGCGAATGTATTGTATGTACTATCTCATCCTTTTCTATTTACAACCAGTCCGGTGGATAAGACTTATGAAGAGTCTTTTCGTCTCACGTTTCAAAAACATTCGCACTGCGGGGCATCAAATCTGATCCCAGCATACTCGAAAGGAACAATATGAAGGTCGGAATTCTGGCAGGGGGACTCGGCAGCCGTCTCGCGGAAGAAACAGAAGTGAAGCCGAAGCCCATGGTGGAAATTGGAGGCAAGCCAATCCTCTGGCATATCATGAAACATTACTCGCATTTCGGCCACGACAATTTTGTGATCGCGCTTGGTTACAAGGGCGAGTACATCAAGAAGTATATGGTCGACTATGCCGTCCTGAGCAGCGGGCACATGAAAGTGGATATGAAGGATGGACAGGTTATGCTTAAGGGTAGCAACACAGAAGGCTGGACGGTTGAACTTGTTGACACCGGAATGACAACCCAGACGGGTGGGCGCATCAAACGATTGCAGCAGTTTATGGGGAACGAAACATTCATGCTGACGTGGGGAGATGGAGTCTCGACTGTAGATATTGCTAAGCTCATCGCATTTCACCGCTCCCATGGAAAACTTGCAACTCTCACTGCAGTACGACCGCCTGCCCGTTATGGCCATTTGACGTTCGAAGGCGATCGCATTACGGAGTTTGCTGAGAAGCCGCAAACGGCGGAAGGCTGGATCAACGGAGCCTTCCTCGTTCTTGAACCTCAGATCTTCGATTACATCGACAATGACAGTACTCAGTTTGAGAAAGAACCGTTAGAACGACTGGCAGCGGAAGGCCAGCTCATGGCATACAAGCATGAAGGATTCTGGCAATGTATGGACACGCTCCGCGAGAAACACTTGCTGAACGAAATGTGGAACAACGGTAAAGCACCCTGGAAACTTTGGAAAGACTGACAGAAACCAAAAATTTTTAGGAACTAATCATGCGCGTTTTGCTTACAGGACATAAAGGCTATATCGGCACCATACTCGCACCAATGCTCCTTCGGGAAGGTCACGAAGTGGTCGGACTCGACAGCGATATTTTCAGGCGGTGTACATTTGGTGATGGTATCGCCAACGTACCGGAAATTTTGAAAGATGTCAGGGATGTCGAGACTGCCGATCTTGAAGGCTTCGACGCGGTTCTTCATCTCGCAGGTCTTTCAAATGATCCTCTTGGCGATTTGAATCCTGACCTTACATTTGAAATCAATCATCTCGCTTCCGTTCGTTTAGCGGAAATGTGCAAGCAAGCCGGCGTTCGACGATATATCTTTTCCTCCTCTTGCAGTAACTACGGCGCAGGAGGTGATGATTGGCTGACGGAGAGTTCGGCATTCAATCCTGTTACTCCTTACGGACACTCAAAGGTTCGTGTTGAACGCGACGTCTCGAAACTTGCCGATGATAATTTTTGCCCGACATTTCTCCGGAACGCAACAGCATTCGGAGTTTCACCCCGGCTGCGTTTCGATCTCGTGCTGAATAATCTTGTCGCTTGGGCATTTGCAACCGGTAAGGTATTTATCAAAAGTGATGGAACGCCATGGCGGCCTATCATCCACATCGAAGACATCTCGCGTGCATTTGTGGCGATCCTGCAAGCACCACAAGAGGTTGTGCATAACCAGGCATTCAATGTTTGTCGGACTGAAGACAATTACAGAATTCGTGAATTAGCCGACATCGTAAAAGAAACTGTCCCCGGATGCGAGATCGAATATGCCGCAGACGCTAGTCCGGACAAACGGAATTACAGGGTAGACAGCAGCAAGATTCAAAATATGATTCCTGAATTTCGACCGCAGTGGAACGCTCGCAAAGGCGCACAGGAATTGTATGAGGCGTACAGGCGCATCGGCCTAAAGCTTGAGGATTTCGAAGGACCGAAGTTCAAACGCATCGATCATATTAAACTCCTGCTTCAAAATGGAACTTTGGATTCTTCACTTCGGGTTAGACGTGAAGAGTTGAAGCAAGCAGTTGCTTAGACTATGAACAGTTAACGCAAGAAACGTATGAGTATCGCAACAGCTAAATGTTTTTCATGTGGAAATAAAGAGCTCCGCTCAATTCTGAATTTCGGAAAGACTCCCCTTGCCGATGCATTGTTGTGGGAGCGACAGTTGAACGAGCCTGAAATTTTTGCTCATCTCGAGCTCGCTTTTTGCCACGCCTGTTCGCTCGTTCAAATCACTGAATCTGTTGATCCTGAAATTCTCTTTCAGAGGGACTATCCGTACTACTCCTCTGTCTCGCCTTCCCTGATGAAACATTTTAGTGACAGTGCAAAGAAAATTATCGCTGATCGTCATCTTGATGCGCACAGTCTTGTCATCGAAGCAGCAAGCAACGACGGATACATGCTGAAAACATTTGTTGATGCCGGAATTCCGGTTCTTGGCATTGATCCGGCCGAAGGTCCGGCAACAGTTGCAAAAGAAAAAGGAATCCCGACGCTCAACACTTTTTTTACGAGCAAGCTCGCAGAACAATTGAAAGCGGAAGGAAAATCCGCCGATGTTTTTCTTGCAAACAATGTACTTGCCCATGTCCCCGACCTTAATGGGTTTGTCGAAGGAATAAAAATCCTGTTAAAGGATACCGGGGTGGCTGTTATCGAAGCACCATATGTCGTTGACCTCGTGGACCATATTGAGTTTGATACAATCTATCATCAGCATCTCTGTTATTTTTCCGTCCATGCCCTCGACAACCTTTTTCGGCGCCACGGACTGTATCTAAATGATATTGTTCATGTGTCGGTTCATGGCGGTACGTTGCGGCTATTCATTGAGCCAAGAGAAAATGTCAGCAACACTGTAAAGAACCTTCTGGCGGAAGAAAAGCGGCGTAAAGTTGATCGCGTTGATTATTTTAGTAGTTTTGCAACACGTGTCGAGCAATTCAAGGTTGAGTTGTTGGAAATACTGGCAACTGTGAAGGCACAAGGTAAATCAATCGCCGGTTACGGAGCTGCAGCGAAAGCCTGCACAATGCTGGCATATCTCGGCATCGACAAGAAATAACTGGATTTCATTGCAGATTTGAATACCTTTAAGCACGGAAGATTTATGGGAGGCAATCATTTGCCAATATTCTCTCCGGCAAAGCTCGTAGACAAAATGCCGGATTACGTACTGATCCTTGCGTGGAATTTTTCGGAAGAAATAATGAACCAACAAGCAGAGTACACAAGATTGGGTGGGAAGTTTA
>JBKJJX010000230.1:0-13700 GCA_046597825.1 Bacteroidota bacterium
GGAAATTGAATGGGCACTCCCGACTTCACGCTGCTGGAGTCAGGCTCACACATGGGAACTGGCTCAAAGCCGCTCTCAAATCTGACCAAAACAGCAACCGTTGATTGGACGCTTACCCCTCCTTTCGTCTTTCATCTCTTAGCGATACTGCTTATCTTGCTTTGTATAAAAGCATTCACAAACTCATATCGCGGTTGAATGAAAAAAGTCATCAAAAGAGTTACTTCCTGGATAACGGGAAAGATCAGCGGAAAGAAAAAGTCGGTTGCAGCTGAGCAACCAAAACCGTCATCTGCCACAGCACGAAAAGAAACTCTCCGGCGTGGCTATCAGGGTAAAAATCCACGGCCGCCTAACCAACGTGGCGGACGCCCCAAACGAACCGACGGACGCAGCAGAACCCAGACTGCCCGTCCTCAAAATAGAACCCCAAGGCCGGCATCAAACGTCCAGGCCGAACCCGCTGTTCCTCTTGTCGACAATTGGGATATCTCGCAATTCGATGTCGCTGCTGCTGAAGGGAAAACCCGCTTTCACGATCTCAATCTCCCCAAAGAAATAATGCACGCCATTGCCGACCTGAACTTTCAATACTGCACGCCTGTGCAGGCGGAAATTCTTCCGCAATCATTGCAGGGTGGAGATTGCACCGGACGGGCGCAAACGGGCACAGGCAAGAGCGCTGCGTTTTTGATTACGATTCTTTCTCATCTTCTTCGCAAGCCGCTTGCAGAACGACGCAAGGCTTCGCCGCGCGCATTGATCCTCGCTCCGACGCGTGAGCTTGTTCTTCAGATTGAAAAGGATGCAAAACTCCTTTCAAAATTCTCGGGAACCAAAATAGTCGCCGTCTTCGGTGGTATGGACTATGAACGGCAGAAGCGTTGGCTCGACGGTCCGGTCGATATCGTGGTGGCAACGCCCGGACGTTTAATCGACTTCAAAAACCAGAGTCATATCCATCTTAATCACGTCGAGATATTGGTGATCGATGAAGCGGATCGGATGTTGGATATGGGGTTCATTCCGGACATCCGGAAGATTGTGATGAGCACGCCGCATAAAGACAAACGGCAGACGATGTTCTTCACTGCAACTTTTACCTCCGAAGTTACCCGGCTTTCTGGACAGTGGACGAATAACGCACATAACGTGGACATAGAGCCCGAACAGGTAAGCGTGCTGGCGATCGACCAGCGCGTATACATCGCCCCGTCGGAAGACAAATTGAAACTCCTGTACAATATGATCGTACAGGAGAACCTGGAACGCGTGATCGTATTCGGCAACCGGAAAGATCAGACGCACCGTCTTGCCGAGCAACTGATGTCGCGGGGAATTTCCTGCGGCTTGCTTTCGGGCGATGTATCGCAGCACGAGCGCGTAAAAACGCTGGAAGGATTCAGGGAGGGAAAGTTCAGAATTCTTGTCGCTACGGATGTTGCCGCCCGCGGATTGCACATTGAAGGCGTAAGCCACGTGGTAAATTATAATTTGCCGCTCGATGCCGAAGATTATGTTCATCGGATCGGGCGAACGGGACGCGCGGGCGCAAGCGGGATTTCCGTAAGCTTCGCGTGCGAGGAAGACGGTATGCAGATTCCTCTCATTGAGGAATTCATCGGAAGGAAACTTGAATCCAAATATCCGCCGGATGAATGGTTGAAAGATCTTCCTCCCCCCGACGCAGACGCGCAAAAAATTCGCATCGAACCACGGAAGAAATATGACGACCGCCGCAAGCCGTCACGCGGGCCGAATCGCGGTGGCAGCGGCCGTCCCCCCCGACGCGAAGGCGGACCGAAGCGTTGATTCTTCCTCTCTTCGATGATTGGTGCGTTCGGAGTTTTACCGCCGAGGATGTTGAAGCGGTTGTAAAATACGCGAACAACCGGCACGTCTGGATCAACCTGCGCGACTCTTTTCCATTTCCCTACACGAGCCATGATGCCAGGAAGTGGCTCCGCAGTGTGAAGCGCCATGAGCCCGAAATGTCGTGGGCGCTGGCAAATTCAACTGAGGTTGTCGGCGGAATTGGAATTCATCCACTACCCGATGTCTACCGGCAATCCGCAGAACTCGGATACTGGCTGGGTGAACCATTCTGGCGAAAAGGCATTGCCACGGCAGCGGTGAAAGCTGTTGTGGATTTTTCTTTTGAGAATTTCAACCTGCTTCGGATCCACGCAGGAGTATTTGAATGGAATCCCGCTTCAACGCGTGTGCTGGAGAAAGCGGGGTTCAAGTTTGAAGCACGCCTCCGCAAGGCAGTCGTGAAGGATGGAAAAAGTATCGACCAGCTCATGTACGCCATGCTTCTCGATGAATGGCGGATGCGGAAGCAGAAATAAGTAGATTCAGTTTTGTTCTATCGTAGTTGCTGCAACAAATACCCACACATTCGTTCAATTAACAACAGAGACACTTCCATGAACTTCCTACGCATAGCACTATTCTTTGTCATCCTTTTTTATCCCGCTCTGCAATATGGGCAGAAGGACAAATCGGAAGATGGAAAAGATAAAGGCCCGATGTCGTCTTCCACATTTGATGGATTGAAATTTCGTTCGATCGGTCCCGCACTCACGTCGGGCAGGATCATCGACATCGCTGTGAATCCTGCAGACAAGACCGAGTGGTACATCGGCGTTGCGTGTGGTGGCGTGTGGAAAACGGTGAATGCCGGAACCACATTCGAACCAATCTTTGATGCTGAGGGCTTATATTCGATCGGGTGCGTAACAATCGACCCGAACAATCCGTTTGTCATCTGGGTCGGAAGCGGGGAGAACAACAGCCAGCGCAGTGTCGCGTACGGTGATGGAATTTATCGCTCGAACGACGGAGGCAAGACGTGGAAGAATATGGGGCTGAAAAAATCCGAACACATCGGGAAGATTGTCGTTGATCCCCGGAATTCGAATGTGGTCTATGTTGCAGCGCAGGGACCACTGTGGGGACCGGGCGGCGATCGTGGCTTGTTCAAAACAACAAACGGCGGAGTAACATGGGATTCCGTTTTATACATCAGCAAGAATACCGGTGTTACAGATATTGTGATGGATCCGCGGAATCCCGATAACCTTGTCGTGGCGTCATATCAGCGAAGACGTCACGTGTACACGGTGATTGACGGCGGGCCGGAGTCTGCATTGTATTCATCTCACGACGCGGGAAAGACGTGGAGTAAAATCACTAGTGGCTTGCCAACCGGAGATGTCGGACGAGTCGGACTCGGCATGTCGCCGGTAAATCCGGATGTGTTGTACGCGGTTGTCGAACTTCCCAACCGCAAAAGTGAATTCTATCGTTCGGTAAATCGCGGGGCGAGTTGGGAAAAGCAAGGCGATTATCCGAGCGGGAGTGCGCAATACTACAGCGAGCTCATTTGTGACCCAAAGGATGTCGACCGGGTGTATTCAATGGATACGTATCTGAAAGTGACCAACAACGGCGGAAAAACATTTGAGAATCTTGGCGAGAAAAACAAACACGTCGATAATCACGCAATATGGATTGATCCCGATAACACGAACCATTATCTCGTGGGATGCGATGGCGGGTTGTACGAAAGCTTCGATCGTGCTGCGACGTGGAATTACAAATCCAATTTGCCGGTGACGCAGTTCTACCGGGTTGCAGTCGATAACTCGCTCCCGTTCTATTATGTATATGGAGGAACGCAGGATAACTTTTCCCTCGGCGGGCCTTCGCGCACAAGCAGTGTCTCCGGCATTACGAACGCAGATTGGTTTGTAACAACGGGGGGCGACGGATTCTTTTCACGTGTCGACCCGGAAAATCCAAACATTGTCTATTGTGAATCGCAGAACGGTGTGCTGATCCGTTATGACCGGAAAACCGGAGAACAGATCGGCATTCAACCGAAAGAAGGCAAAGCCGATCCCGCGTTACGCTGGAATTGGGATTCGCCGCTTATCATTAGTCCGCACTCAGCCTCACGGTTGTATTTTGCGGCGCAGAAAGTTTTTCGTAGTGATGATCGGGGAAATACATGGAAAGCAATCAGCGGCGACCTCACGCGCCAGCTTGACCGTGACAAACTTCCGGTGATGGACAAGATATGGAGTATCGATGCCGTGGCGAAGAACGCTTCGACGTCTCAGTTTGGAAACATTGTTTCCCTGTCCGAATCTCCCCGGCAAGATGGCCTGATCTACGCCGGTACGGATGATGGTTTGGTGCAGTTAACTGAAAATGGCGGCGGGACATGGAGAAAGATTGACAGATTTCCCGGCGTGCCGGAGATGACGTACGTCAGCTGCATCGGAGCATCTCAGCACGATGCGAAAACTGTCTATGCTGCATTTGATAATCACAAGAGGGCGGATTTCCAGCCGTATCTTTTCAAGAGCGCAGATGGCGGGCATTCATGGACATCGATAAAAAATAATCTTCCCGAAAATGGAGTGGTGTATTCCATTGCAGAAGATCATGTGAATCCAAAACTCCTGTTTGTCGGAACAGAATATGGAGTCTATTTTACGATCGACGGCGGCGAAAAATGGATTCAGCTGAAAGGCGGTATGCCCACGATTGCGGTAAAGGATATGGCGATTCAGAAGCGTGAGAATGATCTGGTGCTTGCCACGTTCGGCCGTGGCTTTTACATTCTTGATAACTACACACCCTTGCGTACTCTCACCGCGCAAGAACTCGAAAAGGAAGCATCTCTTTTTCCTGTGAAGGATGCGCCCATGTACATACAATCACGCCCGCTGGGATTGAAAGGCAAGTCGTTCCAGGGTGAGTCATTTTTTACAGCAGACAATCCGCCGTTCGGAGCGTCATTCTCATATTATCTCAAAGACGCGTATAAGACGAAGAAAAAATTGCGACAAGAAGCTGAGAAGGAATTGTTGAAGAAAAATGAACCGGTACGCATTCCTTCCTGGGAAGAGTTGCGTGAGGAAGATACCGAAGAGGATCCGGCCGTTATTGCTGTCATCAGTGATGAGGCGGGTAACGTTGTGCGTCGAATGAAAGGAACGAACAGCAAAGGAATGAATCGCATCAGTTGGGATTTGCGCTACGCCCCTACAACGCCAACAGTTATTTCAGCGCCTGCCGATGACCCGTTCGATGAAGGTGAACAAGGGCGGCTGGTCCTGCCGGGCAAGTATACTGTCCGATTAGCGAAGCGGGTCAATGGCGTTACAACTGACCTGGATAAGCCGCAAACATTTACCTGCGAAGTGCTGGGCACGTCAAGTTTACCGGCAGCGAATAGGAAAGAGTTGCTTGAGTTCCAGTCGAAAGTGGGAGAACTGCAGCGCGCTGTTGCGGGAGCCGGACGTGTTGCCAATGAGCTCAAAAATAAATTCGCACTCGTAAAGAAGTCATTGCTCGATACTCCCGGCGCCTCCTCAAAACTTCTTGAGGATGTAGCGGCGATAGAAGAGAAGAACCGGGCAATATTGCTTGCACTATCCGGCGACAATACACGCCGGTCGCGCAACGAAATTGTTCCGCCATCCATTACAGAAAGAGTACAGGGAATTGTCGATGACCAGTGGCTTTCAACTTCCGCCCCAACGCAAACGCATATTGCGGCGTATGAGATTGCTGCGGAAGAATTCGCGCCAGTTCTGGCAAGACTTAAAACCTTAATCGAAGTGGATGTGAAGAATCTTGAGATCGCGATGGAAACTGCCGGCGCGCCGTGGACGCCGGGCAGGGTGCCGGAGTGGAGGAAGAAATAAGTCTTGATGCGAACATGGCGGTTATTTGGCCGTCCATGTTTTCATTTTTTCATCCTGATATCGAACCCACGCTGCTATGCGCTGATATTCGTTGCTTACAATTTCGGGGTGATTGTCGGCGAGGTTCGTTGTTTCTTCGGGGTCATTTGAGAGATCGTACAACTCAAACGCATTCGTAGTGGCGTTGAAGATTAGTTTCCAGTTACCCTTGCGGGTACCGAAAAGGAAATCGGAAAAAGGGCTGAAGAAGAAAGTCTGGTCTTTGGGTTCCGTATCGAACAGGCTTCTTCCCTGCCAATCCCCGGGAATGTCGCTCCCTGTTAGGCTTGCGATCGTTGCCGGAATATCTGTCACGCCCGCCACCCGGGAATCCCTCTCACCCTTAAACAACATCGGATTGATCAATATACAAGGAATATGAAGGTTCTCTTCATAGATATTTGAAGCGTGTGTGTACTGGTTATGCCGTCCGAATGCTTCGCCATGGTCTCCGATAACTATCACCAGCGTAGTGTTCACCAGTTCTTCCTTTTCCAAGCTCTCCATCATCGATCCAAATGCCTCATCATCATGATGTAAGGCATTCAGATATCTGTTTAGATCGGTGTTCCCGTGAACATAATCTGTTTCCTTGCCGTGAAAACTGTACGGGTGATGCGTCTGCATTGTCCAGAGGATTGAAAAAGTCTTTGCATCTCTGTTGTATTTCAGCCAGTTTCCAAAATCAGCTGTCAGACATTTATCGTCGATTCCATCTTGATCTGCATAGTTGAAAACAAAATCCTTTTCGTCGCACTCAATGGACTTAACATCCCTCACTGTCTCGAAACCTTGCTGCCGTAAAAATTGTTCCATGTGGCTGAAGTTTAGATCGGCAGCTGAAAACGCCGAAGAGACCCAGCTTCCTTTTTTGAGAAGCGAGGCGATCGATTCCGCAGGAAAGTCAGGCCTCTCTTCAACCACTGCACGGTAGGTGATGGGCGGGTAAATACCGGATACTAAAGAGAACAATGTACTATGAGTTGAAGGTTTGTGAGCGTACATGTTCTCGAAAATCCTGCTGTGGGGCTGCCACTTCTCAATCGAAGGAGTAACACGATATTGTTTGTTATAGATCGAAATATATTCGGCGGGGGTGGATTCCAGAACGAACAGCACGATATGTTTGATGGCAGGAAAAAGTTCAGTTCTGGAAGCGGTGGACTGGGTATGCAGCCCGGCTACATAGTCCATGTCGGATTCAGAAATGTCCATTGAATACAGCCGCGGGGCTCTGTCCGCCGCAAGCCACGATGAGACGAACGACACGATCGGATTTTCTGTATTTCGTGCGTTTAGCCGGGCGTCGCTTTGTTGCAAAAACCCCGTCAAACCGAAAGCGAACAGGACAAGCGGCAAGGCCCACTTCGCTTTCTTTACGAAACCGTTCGCATGGAAAAATAATCCGAAGCTCAGACCGGCAGTAGCAAATCCCCAGAGAATCAGGGTGATGTCTTGTATTGTCGTGAGGGAAAAATTCTTGTCAATGGCATTTTTTGCATCAGCACTTTGAAGAAAACCAGAATAATAAAGCCATTGGTAATTTAGCGGACGGCCGATTTGCTTGACAATCTCAATGTTGCAAATTGCCACGCCCGTTAACAGGAGGGTGAAGAAGACGAGTAACACCGCCGTGGCGTTCCTGAGCTTTCTGCTTTTGATAAGCCAAAGAACCATCGCGCCGGTAATTCCGAACACCCACAAAAAAACGAGATCATGGTAACCCGCCCCGAACAACAAGTACGGTGCATCATCAAGCTGATTCATTTGGAATCTGGCGAGCAGCATAATAATGAAAGAGGCCAGGAGGAACCCGGATATGCGGGCGAAAGGAGAAACAGATTTGAGTTGTCTGGAGTAAAAAAATAAAGATATACTAAGAATGAATGTGCCCCCAATCCCGATTGCCCATGCCCGGTTTAAAAGGTTGAATGACCAAATGTTGGGAGAGTCATAGATGCTCGTAATCTTTCGTGCCTCGCTTCCCCTCTTGACGAGCAGAGAATAGTTCGCACCGTAAAAAGTATCCCAGTTAACAGACGGGTTCCCTTTTTCATCCCTGACCAACCAGAACATGTAATGCAGAACTGTTCCTGTTTTCAGCGGCAGAGACACCCTGAACGAATCGCCGCTCATCATCATCGGAGTGTACACCATGCTCTTTTTGATGTATGAATCCAAAGGGACACTCTCGCTGGCGGGGACTTCCCAATTACCAACAGCCCAAACAAGGATTACTTCTTTCGCCTTGGTTGTGTGGTATATTATTTCCTGTCGGATAATATCAGAAGGCGGCGCAATTCCGTGGAGGGGCTGTGAATGGCAGACAGAAGCACAGAAAACAGCAAGGAACAACAAACCGCTGAAGGCAACGCGCAGGTTCATTCTATTTCAAGATAGGGAGCGATGCAGTGTTCACAGCTTTTCCATCCTTGTCTGTGACATACAAGTACAATCGTAATCCGGTCAGGTTGGAAGGGATCGTAAAGGTCACCCGCCTGCCGCCATCCTCCGTGTCCATCGAAATCTTATGTTCGAGGATATCTTCGCTGCTGAGAGACCAATCATACTTCAATTCACCTGCATTCAGATTTTCAGTTACAGCATAGAACGTTGCCCGTTGTCCGGATTTGATTTTCTCAGAAGGGGAATAAATGTATACATCCTTAACCGGAAAAGCCTCTGCTTGACCAGTCCATTTTTCTCTTAACGCATAGTAGGAAGGCTTTAGTCTCCCTTTGTAATCAGTCAAACCAAACCATGTTGCGGTACCTTCTCTCCGGTCCTGCCATGTGTAGGCAATCCCCCCGATGTTCATGCCCTTTTTCCCTTTGATGTAATCATCCCATCGCCGGGAATAAAGAGCAGCTTTTTCCGTTCCGGAATTTTCAACGATGCGCCCGTCCGCATCATATTTGGAAAAGAAGCCGTCCCAGTAGCCATGAGGTCCGTACTCAGAAACAAGATATGGCCGTGTGGTATCGAACATAAACTGGATATTTGGCAAAATGCGGATCTGTTCTTCGTAATACGAATTGACGCCCACGACGTCGACTGAAGGTGCAAGATGGAAAAATGTGTTGATCTCGCCCGGCAGATGCTTGGAATTCTCCGCAACAGTAAATACCGGATGTGAGGGATCCAGCTTGTGAATTTTCTGCGCGAGCTGTTCGATGAATAAAGCATATTCTTTGCGCACGAGAGTGAGATATGGTTCGCCAAAATGATGCTTCAGTAATCCCCATGTTTCATTTCCCAATGCCCATCCCAGAACTGCAGGATAACCTTTGTATTTTGTTACCGAGGATAGAACCTCTTCTTCGTAACTGTTTCTTTTTTTGATGTCGGTGAGATAGTCCTTATCGCTCTCAAACCAAAAACCAAACAGGACCTTCAGCTTCTTTTCATCGGCAATGTTCAACACATTTTCGTCGTAGATATTCGTTGAGTACCGGCGGATGACATTCGCTCCCATTTGTTTTATCAGTGCAAAATCCTTCTCCAGCCGCTTCCGTGTCAACGGATCATTTCCATCGCGCCAATCCTGGTTAACGTTGTAGGCGACGCCCTGAATATATATCGGCGTGCCGTTTATCATAAGCTGGAAGTCGGGATAATTGCCCCTGATAAACGGTGAAGTGTAGGATGTCCTTTTTATATCAGCCCACAGCATTCCGGATGATAAAGGAGGCCGCGTGTTGAATGGCTCCGACCTCAATGCGTCCTTAATTACCTGGATGGTCCGTGCATCGTGGTGGAAGGTCCAGTCAATCGTATTAGATCCATCCGCAGGCCTCCATTTGGTTACGCCCCAGCTTTTATCCTCGTTGCTGTAGAAGAAAACAATCGAACGTATTTCTTTATAATCTTTCCCGATTTTGTACAACGCATCCTTAATCCATGAACTTCTGTCGCCGCCAAACGTCGTGCTGCCAAACTCGGAAAGCATAACCGGTTTTCCATACTTCACCAATTTATCATGGAAAGGTTTGTACAAATCTTCGAAGCCGACCCATTTTCCGTTGGAGTTAGCCAGACCGTAATTGAGATTCGTAACTCCGATCCAGTCTACAAAATCGTCGCCCGGATAATATTTTTCAAGCTGATCTTCTTCCCACGGATTCCAGACCCACGTGACGTTGGTGGCACCCATCTTGTTGAAGAACTTTACTATGTATTGATGTGCCAGAATAAATTCATCCGGCGTATTGCCGCCACCATAAAACGACCAGGGATAATTTGGATTGTCCATTTCATGCGCGAAGCGGATCATCACGGGCTCACCAAACTCGCGTATTTTGGTGGTGTATGCCATGATATAGGAATCAAATCTTCCCTTGAGAATTGCGTCGAACACTTTCCAATCGGCAGAGAGGCCTTTATCGTTTTTGAACTCCGGGAAGTCATGTGAGTACGGTTCCCATGTGATCATGGGAATTGAACCGGCCCTTCTGATCTTGGAGAGCAACTCCATTGGAAACTTGTTGATGCTTTCCGGTCCCCAAGATTGGTAAATGGAAACTATATCGAACCGGGTCTTCAATTTGCTGCTGACAGCAGAGATCGCATCGATAGAGTTCTGCCGATCAATCGCCGGCATGTAAATTCCCGTATAAAAACCTCCGTACTTTTTGTCGAGGGCCGAGGCCGGGATTTCCACATTCCTGTTTGTCATCGGCGGCAGGACAGCAAACACAAGAGTTATCACCAACAAAAAAAATCCGGCTGTAAAAGCTCCGTTGCGAAGAGCATGCATAAATCCGTAATAAAACCTGTTCAGTCCACGGAAAAATCCCCTTGATCGCTGCCTGACAAAACTGTTGGAGAAAATTCGGTCGATCATTTTTTGTTGTGCGAGAAAGATCAAGCTGACCAGGAGAAGGCATATGAGCCCTGCAAATACGGCCATGGTGATGCTATAGGGGGACCAGTCGATTGTTAAACCATACCAGATAGCCGATATGCCTGCCAGCGCGAGCAACAGGTTCGGGACCGCGAGCCTCCATTCGTTTTCAGGCGCGTGCTCTTTCGGAGTCGGGATGTAAGGGATATTTATGCGAAATACAGTGCAGAAAAACCCGAGAATAAAAATCCACCACGTTCCCAACCGCAGCAAGCCCCCGAGCAAATGAAATCCGCGCTCCTTTTTTTCCACAAGCCATCGCTGCGAGTACATTCTGATGAAAAGCGCGACGCAAAACAACGGTAGAAACATTGCTGCGAATTCCTTCATATCGACTTTCCACGCAACGTCAGCCAGTATGAGTGAAAGCGACGGAACGGCGATGTCGACGAGAGTTATGAAGCCGTACAGATAGTAAAGGGGAAGCAGAAAATAATGGACCTTCTGAGTGAGAGAAAATTTTCTGAACAACGCGGGATATGTAACGAAGAGTAACTCGAACGTGCCTCTCGACCATTTTAGCTGCTGCTTGTAATACGCAGAGAGAGTCGATGGCACCAATCCTTTCGTCAACAGTTCTGGAACATACACGGACTTCCAACCTCTGGCGTGCATCTGCATTGCCGTGTGCATATCTTCCGATAATCCTGCAGCGTGCCCGCCGATGGAGTCCAGCGCCTTTCTCCGGAACGTGCAGTTTGCCCCTATTGCCTGCACGGTTCCGAGGCCATTCATTCCCATCATCAAAGGACCATAAAAATGGTAGGTCTGCTCTGCGGCAGCTCTTGCTACCAGACTTTCACCCTGGTTTCTGTAACCCTGCACGCACTGAACGAAGCCGATTTGCTCGACTTCAAAATAGGGAAGAGTCCGATCTAGAAATTCGGGAACAGGAATATGGTCAGGATCGAGTACAACGCAGATTTCTCCATCGGATTGTCTCAACGCATTATTGATGTTTCCGGCTTTAGCGTCGGTTCTAATTTCGCGGGTTATATGGCGTATGCCATGCTCTGCGCAGAAGCGTTTCAGTTCATCGTCGTTCGCCTCGTCGCACAGGTATGTGGTGTGCGGATAGCTGACATCGAGCATAGCCCGTAATGTCCGCTTCACCATTGCCTTCGGTTCCCCGGGGCAATACGTGGTGAACATGTCAACCGTCCATTCTCTCTTAGTCGCAGGCCTCTGGGGGATGCTGATATTGAAGTAGTGATACCACTCGTGCAGCCATCGGAGAATTTTAAAAACAAGAGCTGTTGTAAGTATCCAATACAGTAGCGGGTATCCCTGGTGTTCGCTGTTCTCAAAAAACCACCAGAAGAATTGTCCCATGAAAAAAAGTCCGAAGACAATAAGGACCCTCATCTTCCGCTTTTCGCTCGGCGTGGGTTCAATAGCCCGGATTATCGGTTTTGCATCGGCCTGAATCGGTTCAAGCTCGGTGTATGTTTCATGGATGATCATCTGCACGCAAACATAAATGGAATTATGCGCCGGGCGCTATCAATATGATAAAGAACAGATTTCAGAGGCTCTGATGCCTGGATTTGAATAAGCCGCTGGTTTGTGCCAGGTCGAAATACACTCGCCTTGACTACGTTTTGCCACCCCTGATCTTCGGACAAGATAAAAAAGAGCCGTGGGAAATCAACAATCTATTTGAAAAAATCCGACGGATAGATGCGAACTTGTGACCTCTTGCAACCGGAACAATACTAATATGTGTTTCAAGTACGAAGGCGTGCCAAGAATAGCCGTAGCAGAAAAGAAAGGGCTAATTTCAGGAATATTGTTTGGTGAAGATTTTATCGAATCGGAAGTTTTGCTCCCGGCGAAAGAAGGTGCCTGGTCCGCTGAAACGTCTATGCTTCAGTGTCGTGAAGGAGGTGCGTCGATCAATCCATCATCACTCATCAGCTTCAATCAACATCACTCCTCCGTCCACGTTTGAGACCACGACGCGGCGCCTGTCGATTGGCGCGACGGTATTCAATAATGCAACGCCGGTTTTGTATTGCCATTTTACTTTGCCATCCCGAGCATTGAGCGCAATAAGCAGGCCGTTCCGTGTGCCGTAGAAGAGCGTCCCGTCTTTCTCAACGAGCGCAGCATAGTTGTGGTCGTAACCGAAGCCGACATTCGTTGCCCAACGAACATCCGGGGCGTTTGTGTACGATGAAAGGGCGAGGATAGAATCCCGCAAAGTTCGAATGTAGAATTTGTATTCCTGCGGCGAACTGGTTTTCCCGATCGATTCCCGCACTTGAAACATTCCGCTTCTCCAGATCTCCTTTCCATTCGCAGTATCGAGAGCAGTCAGCATCCGATCGGGGGCGGCTATAAATATTCTTCCTTGTACCCCGACAGGAATACACGCCGCAGGTGAATACAACACACCTGCGCTATCGCCCCGCCATTTCCACGCGAGCGAACCATCCTTTTCGTTCAACGCATAGAGATAACTGTCCCATGCGCCGAAGTAAATCTTCCTTTCGTAGAGGAGTGGTTTCGTTTCGACAAAGCCGGCAATATTAGAAAACCGCCAGACTTCCTTTCCGTTTGTAATGTCGACAGCGCGGAACGTGCGGTCACTGCCACCAAAATAAACGTTGTCTGACGGTTTTGGTGCAGATAGCTTAGACGGCGGTTTCATCAGCGACGAGGCAGAGAAAGTGTGGACAGCCGGACTCGAAACAATTGCTGCGCCGGTTTTAACTTTCCACAATTCTTTCCCTGTCGCCACATCAAGGCAGTACAGATTACTATCGGATGATCCGAACATAACGCGTCCCTGCGTTACACATGGAGATGAATAGATCGGGCCCCGTGTCCGAAAGGACCACGATGGCCGGCCATCTGCGAGACTGATGCAATGGAAAGTTCCGGAGGCGTCTCCGAAGAATACCGAATCGCCGCGAATAGCAGGAGTTGAGGTAATTGTATAACCGGAATTGAATTTCCATTTCACTCTCACATCGGGATAGTGAGAGTTGATGGTATAGTCGGGACGATAATATTGTATCGTGTCTTTTGAA
>JBKJJX010000006.1:0-4821 GCA_046597825.1 Bacteroidota bacterium
AAATACGGGGCCATAATGAAAAATCGCGGAGAGCGTAGGATTCGAACCTACAAGCCCGTAAGGGCGCCAGTTTTCAAGACTGGTGCAATAGCCGTTCTGCCAGCTCTCCTGTTGTTGACACATCAAGATAAAAAAAAGTTTCAGGCTTTGCAACGAATGGTTTTATTCCTTCACCGATACCCAGACTAATTCTTTCCGCTCAATCAAGTAGACGCCATTACCCAGCTGCATGTATTTTTCCGACTTCACCATTCCAAGATTCGGGGTGTAATAAAAATCTCCCACCGGAAAACCGTTCCTCATCCACTGATATACGTAGGTGAGATACATACCGGACGGGACAGTCACGCGCTCGTCTATGTTCTTCACTCTCACAATCGTGAGCGTGTCAACGAGACGGTACATCTCATTTATCCTGCACGGAAATTTTTCAACAAGGTACGAGACATCAGAGTGGATCCACCGCCCGTCGGAACGGTTCGTCTGAATATTCCCCCCGTTATCGACAAACCAGAGCTCATTCTCGATAACAATTTCCCGGACTACTCTGACCGTGTCGTACGAAGAATCTGTTACGGCGCCGGTCTCATCAAATATCTTTACTCTATACCCCCATTCGTTGCCGACTTTTAACGGCACAATCGCCCCTCTGGCAAGAATTCGCGTAGGATCAGGTTCGCAAGAAGAAAGCGCAAGCACAAGCAACGCCATTGCCGTCAACGGGCTCTTCCTTTTCAGTGACATACGGTTCACAAAGTTTCCTGCTTAGGCATTCATCTTTACCAAGTAAGTCCCTGACTCTGCAATATTTTGCGGGAGCTTTCATACCCCAGACGCGCTGCTTTTTGAAAGTTGAGTACAGCAGACTCATGATCGCCCGCGTTATTAAAGAGGACGCCAAGATTGTGGTACGCTTCTGCGTATGACGTGTTGTACTGAATCGCTTTTTCAAATGCATTGCGCGCTCTCTGCGTGTCTCCCACACCAAACAAGACAGAGCCAAGATTGTAATAGACCTCCGGCGATGTAGGCGCGATGGCAAGAGCACGCGCAAAGGTTTCAATCGCCATTTCGGGGTGAGATTGGGCTGAGTAAACACCTCCAAGATTAACATACGCATCGAGGTAATCACCTCTCAATGCAATTGCACGTTTGTACGCCTCAATTGCATTCACCCTATCCGAAACCTGTTCATACGCTACACCCAGATTATACCAGCAATCCGCGAGTGAAGGATTGAGATCAAGGGCAGTCTTGAATTCCCCTATCGCATCATTGTACCTCTGTTGCTTCACGAGGGCTTGGGCAATATTGTAATGAGCCTGCGCGAATGTTGGATTTATTTTCAGCGAGCGCGAGTAAACAGCAATCGCTGAATCGGGCATCCCTTTATTGAGATATTCTGTCCCGAGGTTTGTGTAGGAGTCGAGGTACGAGGGTTGAACATCAATTGCCTGTTCATACGATGCAATAGCTTTATCCGGTTCGTCCTTCTTGTGAAATGCGATTCCCAGATTGCACCACGCTTCGCCGTATGTCGGGCGAATAGCGACGGCTTTTTTGAATGAAACGATTGCTTCATCCGTCATCTTTTTGTCAAGCTGCGCCATTCCCAAATTGTTGTAGGCGAAATGGAACGGCGACAGTTGAACCGTATGCGACCATAACGTCAACGAGTCTTTCCAGATTGTCATCTGCCTGATTGTTCCATACGAGAGAACAAAAAGCAAGCACACAGATATAAGCGACACCAACACAACACTACTTTTACGAACGACATACTCAACGCCTCCGCCTACCAACAAACAAATTCCGATCGAGGCAGAGTACGTGTACCGGTCCGCAACAGGCTGAATGCCGGAAAATATTCCCACCATGGTCGGAATAAGAAAGAGCACGAATGCACTCCACCCTAAAAGTAAATACGGATTGCCGCGTTTGTATTTCATCCAACTGAAAGCAGAAATTGCCAGGATGATAAGCGGAGCTAGTAGCAACACAAATACATTCGTGGGAAGGAACGTATCATTCATGTACACGGGAACAAGATCCACGGGCACAAATGTATTGCGTAGATAGAAAACAAGAGTCGTAAACGGATAAACAAGAAATTCCCACACTGATTTATTCTCAAAAAGAAAATTCTTCTCGCCGCCTGTTGCGGCTATGCTTGCTATGATCACTGTCGCGAGTCCAAGGACAAGGAAAGGAATCTGCGCCCGAATGCTTCGTACTAATTTTCGTCTGAACACAAGCACGTCCATCATTATGAAAATCGCCGGCAAGACCGCTGCGACACTCTTCGTACCTAAGGCAAGAACATAAAATACCAGAACCGCGAAATATCCGCCACGGGAATCATCCTGCGTGTTCCGGCGGGCGATGAAAAGAATTGTACTCAACAACATGAAGCACGTGCAAAGCAAATCCTTCCGGTCGGAAACCCACGCAACGCTCTCCGCACGCAACGGATGAAGGGAAAAAAGCAGCGATGCGACCGCGGCTCCTATCACCATCGCGGTATCCCGGGTTGCCGCCGCAGGATTCCCTTGAACATTCTTGTCTCTCCGACGTAACGTTAGCGCAAGCCAAAATACCAGTCCGGCATTCACACTATGTAACAATATATTTGTGAGATGGTGCCCGAACGGACTTATGCCCCATAGCTTCAAATCAAGCGCATGGGAAAGGAGCGCAATCGGAGTCCAGGACAGAAAATACGGATGAGTAAAGAGCCAGAGGATATTTTGAAAAATAAGAGGATGAAGACGGGGATTTTGATAAACGTACAGGTTGTCGTCCCAGTTGACGAAATCAAAGCTCAACGTGGGACTAAACACGCCGAACGTTACCGCAGCCACCAACACTCCCCCGAGGAAAACAGTCTGCCTGGTGGTCATTTGGTTCCGACAATTGTCTTGTAAACAGCGGCCGTTTGTTCAGAAATGTTTTGCCACAAGAATTCACGCCGGATATGTTCACGCAGCCGATCATCATTTTTTGAATCGAGCGCTTTGATAATGCCGGAATGAATCGACTCCACTGAATGAGGATCCACATACGTCGCCATCTCGCCAAAATATTCCTTCGTTCCGCCATGGGGAGTTATGACGATCTTTGCACCGGCAAGTGCTGCTTCAAGAGCGGCAATACCCGGAGTTTCGAAGAACGATGGAAGCGCAAACACATGGGCTGCAGCATATGCTGAGGCGAGCATTTCGGAATCACTCTGTAGTCCCTTAATCAACAGAATATTTTTGTGCTTCGCCGCTTCACGCACGCAGGCATCTCCGTATTCACCGGCAATGACACGCCCGATGATTACCGCCGGATAGTCGATACCGCCAAGGGCTTTAATCAGTGAAAGAACATTTTTCCTTCGATGGC
Organism: Bacteroidota bacterium; assembly: GCA_046597825.1. GTDB lineage: Bacteria > Bacteroidota > Ignavibacteria > UBA10030 > UBA6906 > CAADGV01. Next base: position 3,388 of record JBKJJX010000006.1, read on the forward strand.
CTATATGCCCCACATTTAAAATAAATTTGTCGAGTCCGTATGTCCTTCGGAATAAAGTTGGATCGGCATGATAGAAGCGTTCATCAACGCCGTTCGGGATGACTGACATCTTGGATGATGCAACGCCAAGAGCCGACGCAACGAAGTCGCCTTCCGCACGCGAGTTCGGCAAAACTTTTTCCGACCATCCGCATATGTCGGATGTAAGGGCAACATCGGTCCAGAATGGCTTGTAGAATTTCTGTACCGCCCTTGTTCCGCCGAGAACGGTTCTGAACAATGCCGGAGATTGTAGACGGTAGAAAATCGGCGACACGACGAGCGGCACGCCGAGTGTATGAATTTCATTTGCAAGATGGTAGGTCCCGATATTCGCCGCGAACATATGGAACAAATCGCAGTCTTCTTTTTTGAATGCCGAAGCAGGATTGAATATCTCTGCGTGAATGCCGAATTGATCCATGTACTGGATTGTCTTTCGAAGCTGCGTGTTGGGGCCGCCGTGCAAAATGGACATTGCCTGATAGCTTGCAACCTGAACGCGGATCATTCGTTGATTTTCCTTCCGGAGAGTTTTCGAGTCATGCTCGTGAACAAATCTCCCAACGTTTTGCGCGGATCGAACTCACGGATGCGGCGGATATCGGCAGGTGGGGACAAGGTTTTTCGCTTCGGTGACCATTGAACCGCATTCATATCGATGTTTTCGCAGGGTGCAAGAAATGCTTCGCTGCCATCGGGACGAACAATGTGCAGCCATATGGAGTCAGCGTGAGATTTCTTCCTTGTTACTGATAGCGTGTTGCCGTCCAGAACGACTGTTACAGAATGGTTCAGCCTCTTCAGCCACCACCGTGAATAATCTATCATTGTCGTATTATCAATCTGCTTTTCTTCAACATATCTGAGCATTGCCCGAACCACATCCCAACAATGATGAGTGGGGTGATGATAGAAAAACAACGGTTCGTCGCGCAATAGTTTCTCATCTATCACCCGGATAAAATATTCTTTCATTTGCGTTTCGGTATATCCCACCTTCCTTAGGCTGCCGATACAGATTGGATGGATGGGGACCTGGAGCGTAAGAAACGTTTCTGTTCCATGTGATGGATAAAGAGGAAACGAATCGTACAGGTAAGAAAACTCCGAGGAGTAATCAAAAACCATTTTGTCAATTGCACGTGCAAGCGCCGGATTCCAAATACCAAACGGCGCTGCAAAACCTTTTGAGCTGAGGCCGACCTGCTGCAGCTTTGCCTTTGCCTTTGAAATATTTTTGAGATTCGCATCGTAATCCTCAAACGTCAGATGTTCATAACAATGAACTCCGATTTCCTGCTTTGTAAGAATGGCTTCAGCATTTCGCATTTCTTACAAAGCAGGAAATCGGAGTTCATTGTTATGAACATCTGACGTTTGAGGATTACGATG
>JBKJJX010000065.1:0-36931 GCA_046597825.1 Bacteroidota bacterium
CAACGCCCCGCGGACCCGCAAAAAGATATGCGTGCGCTATCCGGTTCTGCTTGACGGCGTTCTTCAGTGTTTGGGTTACATGATTCTGTGCTGCAACATCATCAAATTTCATGGGCCGCCATTTGCGGGCGGTTACTATATAATCACTCATACATTCCTAAGGTTATCGGCCTTTATTCCGAAGATGGGCATCGAAAAATTCGTCAATCCGTCTATACTCATCGTACCAGTTTTCCGGCTGCGTGAAGCCGTGCGCTTCGGTGGGATACATCATCACTTCAAATTTCTTTCCCGCCTTCTGTAACTTACTTATTAATTGGGCCGCATCCTGAAAGAAAACATTATCATCAAGCATCCCGTGCAAAATCAAAAGCGGCTTCGTCAGGCTGTCGGCAAACGTAATGGGAGAACTCTTGGCATACGCCTCTTTATTGCTATCCGGCGCTCCCAACCTTGCTCCGGTGTACCACGGATTGTGCCGGTAATAATTCTCCCAACTCGTCACTGCGCGTAGTACCGCTGCGCCAGCGAATGTTGAAGGCGATTTGAATAACGCCATCAACGGAAGAAATCCGCCGTAACTGCCGCCGTACATGCCAATACTTGTAGAATCAATATAGCCGAGCTTCTTCAGATATTCAACACCGTCGAGTTCATCATCCAGGTCCTTGCCGCCGAGATACATGTACACATCGCGGCGAAAATCGCGTCCATATCCGGCGCTGCCCCGATAATCCAATTCAAACACAACATAGCCTTTACTTGTCAGATAATTGTTGAACATGTACTCCCGGTAATAATAACCACTCCATCCTCTCAAAATATTTTGCAGGTAACCGGCACCGTGCACGAAAACAACACATGGGCGATTATCGCCGGCGCGAAGGCTTGCCGGCTTGTACAGCATCCCATGAATTGTTTTTCCATCTCTTGCTGCAAACTGAACGAACTCCGGTTTTATCCATTGCAACACTTGAAATTCTTTTGAGATGGAATTGGTGAGGCGGCGTTCTTTTCCATCTACAAAACAGTAGAGCTCGGATGGTTTATCGAAGTCAGAGTACAGACAAACGATTGCATTTCCTTCAGAAGCAAGCACGGGGGACTCATGCGTACCGGTCTGAGTTGAGATTTTTTTGACATCATTATTCTTTCCCAATTTGTAGAGTTGCCATTGCTCGCGTTCTTCTTTGTTTGCCGTAAAATATATTGTCCCATCAGAACGATCTTCATCGAACCATTTCACCTCCCATTCACCTTTCGTCAGCTGGCGAAGGGACGAGCTATCCTTCCGCAATTGGTAGAGATGATTCCAGCCGCTGCGCTCCGAAAGAAAGTAAATCGATTTCCCGTCTTTCGACCATTGTGCGGAATAAATGCCTTCCTCAATCCATGTGCTGTCGAACTCGGAATAAACAAGCCGGGGCGCACCGGAATCGGAATCGAATACATACAGAGAATGGTGTTTTCTCGTCGTATCGAACTGATCAGCCAGGATTTGTTTTCCATCGGGAGAGAACTGTATGCTGCCCAGAAGAAAACGTTCCGCTGATGTCTTGAGCCACAGAATTTTGCCTGTATCGTCGGGCGCAATACCGACGCGGACGCGGGAAAATCCGCTCTTGAATTTTCTGGCGGAGACTTCCGTTCCGGTAAATTGCGGCACCATGAACTCCGGCAACCCGCTCCGGTCATACTCGGCAAACAATATCCGTTTGTTGTCGGGTGAAAATTCTGCGACTCCATAGGAAACCGCGTCGCTGGAATTATTGGTGAGCTGATAGGACCCCGGTGTCGTCACCGGATACACAAAAATATTATTTGTCGTTGCAGAGAGAAGCTTGCTGTCGTGTGACCAGGTCAGTTGGCCCTCGCCGGCGGGACTTCGGATAAGGCGAACAGACTGCTTAAACGAGGGATCGGACAGAAAAATGTCTCCCTTTTGCGTAAAGGCTAGCCGCTTTCCATCCGGCGACCAGACACACGATGACACAGCGGAATCCAAAACCTGGCGAGGCGTCCCTCCGGATGTTGAAACCATCCAGAGTTTATTCTCGCCACGCGCCGATGAATCCCATTGAAACAATAGCCTGCTGCCATCGGGAGAAAGCGCCGCTACAGACGGGCGGCCCCCGGCGATATCCGGTTTTGTGAATATACGCTCAAGCGAAACCGTTTGCGCCTGTGAAGCACATACCAAGAGGGAGAAGAAGATAACTACGGCGACACGCATCGGGGAGAGATCGATTCTTGTACAGCGAGTGAACGATGGTGGTATTGGTTACGAAATAAAAACGTGCGGTAACGCGTCTTCAATTTTGTTGATGGGAATAATCGTCAGCCCTTCTTTGACCTTTGCCTGGATCTCGGAGAGGTCTTTTACATTCTCCTGGGGAATTAACACCGTGGTGATTCCACTGCGCTGCGCGGCAATAAGCTTTTCATTGAGGCCGCCGATTGCAAGCACTTCGCCGCGGAGCGTAATCTCACCCGTCATCGCAACATCGGCGCGGGCGGGTTTGCCACTGACCGCAGAATACATCGCCATCACCATCGTGATTCCCGCCGATGGGCCGTCTTTCGGAATCGCGCCTTCAGGAAGATGGACGTGGACTTCTTTGTCTTTGTAGAATTCCGTATTCAGTTGCAGCGCCTCTGCGTTCGAACGAAGATAGCTTAAGGCGGCTTGCGCAGATTCCTTCATCACATCGCCGAGCTGGCCGGTAAGTGTGAGCTTGTCTTTTCCGCTCATGATCGTTACATCGACATGCAGGATGTCGCCACCCACGCTGGTCCAGGCAAGCCCGGTAACCGATCCGATCCGGTTTGTTTCTGCACGCAGCCGGTTGCGGAATTTGGGAACGCCGAGAAACTCCTCCACTTTCTGCGGAGTAACCGAGAGGCTGCTATCCTTCTTCTCTTTCTTTCCATTTGTCTGATTGCTGACAACAATTTCTTTTGCAATTTTTCTGCAGACGGATGCGAGCTCGCGTTCAAGATTTCGCACTCCGGCTTCGCGCGTGTATTCGGAAATGATTTTATCTATAGCCGCATCCGTTATTTCGATATTGCTCTTTGTCAGTCCGTGCTCTTCAAGCTGCTTGGGAATAATATGCCGCTTTGCAATTTCCCGCTTGTCGTGTTGCAGGTAGCCGGAGAGTTCAATGATTTCCATTCTGTCCTGAAGCGGCAGCGGAATCTGGTAGCGTACGTTTGCCGTGGTTATGAACATTACGTGGGAAAGATCGTAATCGATATCCAAATAATGGTCGCTGAAGGAGACGTTCTGTTCCGGGTCGAGCACCTCAAGCAACGCCGATGACGGATCTCCGCGGAAATCCATGCTCATCTTGTCTACTTCATCAAGAAGAATAACGGGATTAATCACGCCGGCACGTTTCAACGACTGAATAATCTTCCCGGGCATTGACCCGATATATGTTCTCCGATGGCCGCGTATCTCCGCCTCATCTCTCACGCCGCCCAATGAAATGCGGACGAGCTTCCGCCCCAACCCGCGGGCAATTGATTTCGCAAGAGATGTCTTTCCAACTCCGGGCGGGCCGACAAAGCAAAGAATTTGTCCCTTCATCTCACGGACAAGATTCAGAACGGCAATGTGTTCGAGAATTCTGTCTTTCGGCTTATCCAACCCGAAATGATCTTGATCGAGTATGGCTTTTACGTGCCCGACATTGAGATTGTCTTTCGTGCGCTTGTGCCAGGGAACGCTTACCATCCAGTCAAGATATCCGCGGATGACGGTAGATTCGGGAGAGAGTGCTGGAGTTTTTCGCAACTTGACGTATTCTTCCAACGCCTTCTCTTCAACCGCCTTCGGCATCTTTGCTTTCTTGATGTCTTCACGGAGTTTGATGAGTTCGGGCGATGATTCTTCATCTCCCAATTCATCCTGCAAAATCCGGATCTGCTCCTGAATAAAAAACTTCCGTTGGGACTTGGCGATATTGTCATGAACTTTGGAATCGATTTCCTTTTCGATCTTGAGAACATCGTTTTCGGAATTCAAAATCCGGATGAGTTCATGCAGTTGATCCCGCGTGTTCACGATCTGCAACACCTTCTGCTTCACATCCACAGTCTGGAGAATGTTGGATGCGATATAGAAGACTTTGCGCTGAACGTCCTTTGTGTTTTCAAATGCAAGCAGTACTTCGCTCGGCACGTTCCGGTTGAGATGAACATATTCCGCAAACAAACTTGAAGTGTGCCGCAACAGGGCATCGAGCTCGGAATCTAATGTCACATGCTCAAAATTGATCCGGAGTTCGGCTTCCAGGAATTTCGTGTTGGTGATGAACCGTTTGACCGCCGCCTGCACAACTCCATCCACCAAAATCTTCATCAAGCCATTCGGCAGCTTCAGAATCTGGATAATTTTGGCAATCGTGCCTTCGTGATAAATATCTTCGATGCCGGGTTCTTCGGTGACGGAGTTTTTTTGAGCAGCAAGGAAAACGAATTTGTCGCGTTCGAGTGCTTCATTGACTGCTTTGAGCGAGGATTCGCGCCCGACAAGAACAGGGAAGATCATATACGGAAACACAACCACGTCGCGCAATGGAAGCACGGGGAGTTGGTTGGGAATGGTATCGATCTGATCGTTGTATTGAAGGCCGCTGCCGGACATGGATTCTGCTTGCATTATACTTCTACGCTTTTCATGATGAAGAAAAGAAAAGGTGTCGAGGACACCTTCATATAGTGAAAAATATACCAAGATATACAAGGGATGTCAAGGTAGTATCAAGCGCCGATACCGCCTGTATGTAAACAAAAAGGTGACCGCCAGTCCCCCACCGGCGATCACCCATCAGCCTCTGGCGTCGATTCGACGTTTGAGGATATAAACCATGATTACGCTGCTTCGTGCAAGACTTCATCCAGCGTCATCAGTAACTTGTCCGTTGTGTACGGCTTCGGCAGGAAACGAAGCGGCCTTCGTGTCGCTGCGGCGGCTGCCTTAAATTTTTCCGTTGAACCGCTGACGGCTATCAGCTTTACTTCAGGATTTAGTTTCTCCAACGCACGGATTGTCGATGGCCCGTCCATGTACGGCATAATCATGTCCAGCAAAACGATTCGAACGTTCTCCCGATGCTGGAGGTACATTGAAAGAGCCTCGATCCCGTCATTGGCGATCACTGTTTTGTATCCGTGAAATTCAAGCGAGTCTTTTGTAATATCGCGGAGGAACGGTTCATCTTCCGCGATCAGCACCAACTCGCCCATGCCATCCGGAATCCGAATAAGTTCCTGATCCCCGATATTGGCGGCGGCCGATTCTACAGCCGGCAAGTACGCTGCGAATTCTGTTCCTCTTCCGATTTCCGTTTGAACGGTAACAAAACCTCCGTGACCCTTTACAATCGCATGCAGCGTCGAAAGTCCGATGCCTGTTCCTTTGCCGACTTCTTTTGTTGTAAAGAAGGGCTCAAAGATTCTGTCAAGAATTTCCGGAGGGATTCCCGATCCTGTATCTTTCACTTTTAAGACAACATGCGGCCCGGGCTTTGCTTCGGGGTTCATTGCAACATAATTGCGATCGAGTGTAATGTTCTCCGCACTCACGGAAACGATGCCTCCGTTCGGCATGGCATCACGCGCATTGACACAAAGATTCAACAATACCTGATGGACCTGCGTCGGGTCACCGTGAATACTCCAAAGATTTTTCGCGAGACTCGTGCGCAGCTCGACGGATTTGGGAAACGACTGAGTGGCGAACGTTTGCAGCTCTTTCACGATGTGTGAAACGGCCATGAGTTGTCGCTGGCCTTCGAATCCGCGGGCAAAAGTGAGTACTTGTTTCACAAGACCGCCACCACGCCGGGCACTGTTTTCCACCAACTTGAGCATTTCAAGTCCCTGCGGGTCTGTCATTTTCCGTTCTAGCAATCCGACCGCGAGCATAATGGGAGAAAGCACATTGTTCAGGTCGTGTGCAATACCCCCTGCGAGCGTACCGATACTTTCCATCCGTTGCGAGCGTAATACTTGTGATTCAAGCCTCTTCTTCTCGGTGATGTCGCTACTGATAACGAGCAGGGATTTAGGATACCCTTCGTTATCATGCACCAATGTCCACCGGCTTTGTACGGTAATTTCTTTTCCGTCTTTGGTCGTTTGTTTGAGTTCGCCGCTCCATTCACCCTTTTCAAGTGCAACCTTGAGCGGGTTGGCAGATTGAGATGGCATGACGTCTTTATAGAGCAGATCATCCGCGTTCTTACCTAATACTTCTTCTCGACTCCACCCGTAGACGCGTGCAGCACTTACATTCCAATAGACGATGTTTCCTTCAAGGTCATGAACCGCAATTGCATCCTGTGCTTTGTCCAGCAAGGCCGCCTGTTCCCTGATTTGTTCCTCAATTTTCCGGCGCTCGGACATTTCCTCTCTGAGCCACTGGGTTCGTTCTTCGACCTTCTTCTCGAGTGATTCACTGAGGCGCTTGTGTTCATCGCGGGCTTTAATAAGTTCGGCATTCTTCTCGATCATCGATTCATAGGTCGAGAGGAAAAAATTCATGACTTGCCGACGGGTGGAGTTGATAGCGTATTTTTCATTTCCGAACGTCACATCGACTGTTGGTTCGGCTTTGGCGTTCCGAGCAGTTGCACGTTCAGCGATAATATTTTCCACACGCTGTAAAAGGCTCTTTGCTTCGTAAGGCTTCGTAATAAATGTATCCGCACCTGATTCCAGGCCGCGCAGGACATCCGTCGGATCGGAATGAGAAGTAAGAAGAATGACGTGGATATCGTTCAGGGCGGACTCGGCGCGAATGGAGCGGCAGAGCGCATACCCATCCATCTCCGGCATCATAATATCGCTGATAACAAGGGCCGGGCGTTTTTCTTTAACCATCTGCAATGCGAGAGCACCGTTTGACGCAACCGATACAGTATAGCCCCGTTGCTGCAAGATGAATTGCAGCTTCATGGCCTGGGTCGGTTCGTCTTCGGCGATCAGAATGCGTTCATTATTCATTGAATAACCTGCGGGATCGAATTCATTCTTTACACGGTCTCCACTTCAAACTCGTGTAAGCAGACTTTCAGTTCGTTGAATGACTCCTTCAACTGATTAAAGGCCTCCTCTGCGGAGCCGATGTCATTGAGCCGCCCCATCTGTTCAAGTCGCAATGCCGCTTCATGCGATTTCTTTGCGGCAAGATTTCCTACCGCTCCTTTAAATGTGTGCGCCGCACGATGCACCGCTTTCGCATCTCCAGCCTTTATTGCATCGGCAACAGCATCAAGCATTCCATCAGCGTTAGCAAGAAACACTCGTGCAAGCTGCCCCAACATATCTTCGCTTTCCAGACACTGTTCAAGTGCCTCGGCCCGGTTAAATACTGAAGTGTCAGTCAATGGTGTTCTCCCCCGGTCTGCTTTTCCAAAAGTGAGCGTCGGTGTTATTTGTCCCGGAGCCGCCGGCTTAACGTCCGGCCTTTCTACAAGCGGGATTCCATCAAGTATTTCAAATAAGTGTTCGGTCCGGATTGGTTTCGATACGTAATAATCCATCCCCACAGCGAAACATTCATCTTTGTCCTTCTGCATTGCGTGTGCAGTCATCGCAACGATCGGAATGTGTTTTCCCGTGGACTTTTCACGTTCACGTATTTGGCGTGTCGCTTCCAATCCATCCATCACCGGCATTTGAATATCCATCAAGACCGCATCAAAGCCTTCTTTGTCCAACAAGTCCAGCGCCTCTTGTCCGTTGTTGGCAATCCGCACAGAGTGATTCTTCTTCTCAAGAATGGCGACCGCAAACATCTGGTTCACAGGATTGTCTTCCGTAAGAAGCAAGCGAAGCGGACGTGAAAGTCGTGTTGTATTCATCGTTACTTTATGTGCTGTGTTTTCTTCGACAACAGGTTTTGCATTCAGGGTCTGCAGAATTGCATTAAACAGTTCAGACTGAATAATCGGTTTTTTCAGATACGTGTGAATTCCAAGAGCCCTGCAACGATCGGCATTTCCCTTTTGGGTAGAAGAAGAAAGCATAATGATGTGGGGAGCGTTCATCATTCCGCGACGTTTCATTTCTTCCGCGAGCTGGAACCCATCCATCTCCGGCATGATAACATCCAGCAACATGAGCTGGAACGGCTTTCCTTCTTTCCGGGCACGCTCAACTTCCTCAAGCGCTGCTTTGCCGCTGTCGACAAGCCGTGCTTTCATCTGCCAGTTCGTGAGCATGACATCAAGAATATAGCGCGAGGTCGCATTATCATCCACCACGAGCACGGACAAATTCTCCAACGTGTTTTCCCCCTGATTCACAACCACTGGCTGGTGCTGCTTCAAACCGAATGTTCCGGCAAAATGGAATGAACTGCCTCTGCCGATTTCACTGTCAACCGCAAGTTTTCCCCCCATCATCTCAATAAGTTGGGAGGAGATGGAAAGTCCCAAACCCGTCCCGCCAAAACGACGGGTCGTCGAATGATCGGCTTGCGAGAAAGGATCGAAGATTGCCTTTTGTTTGTCCGTAGGAATACCAATACCGGTATCGCGCACCGCAAAACGCAGCACAACACTGTCATCGGAAAGAGATTCAGTGTGCACATGCAGCGTAATTTCTCCCCGCTCCGTGAATTTGATTGCATTACCGACGAGGTTGGTTATCACCTGGTTCATGCGCGTGGGGTCGCCGACTATCCGCATCGGGACGTCGGACGCGATGTCGCAGACCAATTCAAGGTCTTTTTGATGTGCCCGCAACGCAAGAGCTTTCAGCACAACACCAATTGTATCGCGGATGTCAAATTCCGTTGCTTCAAGCTCCAGTTTGCCGGATTCTATTTTTGAGAAATCCAGAATGTCGTTGATGATCGTAAGCAGGGATTCAGACGAGCTTCGGACCGTTTCAAGATATGTGCGCTGCTCAACCGACAGGTTCGTGTCGAGTGCCAGTTCCGTCATACCGATGATGCCGTTCATCGGCGTACGGATTTCATGGCTCATGTTTGCGAGAAACTCGGATTTGTATTTCGCCGAAAGTTGTGCGGCGTTGCGTGCCTGTTCAAGTTCTGCGGCACGGACTTCGAGCATGCGGGATTGTTCCTTTGCAATGGCAGTTGCAGCGATAAGCTCCTTGTTGTACTGACGCACTTTCGACGCTTCCTGGGCGAGCAGAACAATTCCATATAATCCGATCGCCAGAATGAAGAGACTGACAAGAATCGAAACCAGCCGTTGGTTTTCAATTTCTTTCTTGAATGCATCGAGTGAGTAGACCAGAACGATAGTGCCGAGCTGTCTGTCCTGATTTGCAATCGGCGTGTAGACCGTAACGCTGCTGTTGCTCACCTCTACAGTCCGCTCCGTGAACAATTTCAGATTTTTATCCACTGATGAACGGCGGGGATTATAAGCAAGAACAGAGCTGTCTCCCTGACCCTGAATAGCCACATATGTTACATTGCTATCCTTCTTCGCCCAGTCAAAAGACCTCTGCACCATCTCAAAATTACTGTTGTTGAGACCTGTCCCGACGGAGAATGCCAGCATTTCGCTGAGCGTGAGTGCCTGTTTCCTGCCCGCTTCTTCGCTGAATGTCTCTTGCTTGGAAGGATAATAGAGGAGCCCGAAAAGTACAACCGAGAGCCACGGAATCGCAAATGTGGCAATAAGTTTTACCCGATACGACGCGCGGATTTCACTAAGCTGTTTCATGTACTGATCCCATGTGAACGGAGTCGGCTTCTGATTGTATTCACAGACTTCAATCCACATGCCATCGCAAAGGCATCGGAAATTCATCATAAAGCTGCAGATTCGCACATGCAGGAGGCGCGACATTTTTACGATTCTACAATCATCACTACTCATCGTTGAAAGAGACAGCATTACGGGCGGGGGATTTTCTGTGTGAATGTCGTATATTAGAGCAAAGATTATTGTTCTCCATACGAAAGACTAACATGGTAAAGGAAGCAGCTGAAACTGCAGAGATTCAAGAGCCAACCAATGGCTCCACTCCGTGCCGGGTATCCCGGATGGCGGATAAGCTTATCGGTTCGGAGATACTCAAAGTGGCGTCCGATATTCGCGTTATGGTTGCAGAAGGAAAAACCATTTGCAATCTCACCGTGGGCGATTTCAATCCTGCCGAATTCAGAATACCGGAGTATCTTGAGCAGCAGATAGCGGAAGCGATCCATAAGGGCGAAACAAATTATCCTCCTGCCGACGGCATGCCGCCATTGAAGAAATCTGTCATCGCATTTTATGAGAAGCATCTCGGGCTTCGCTATTCGCTCGACTCCACCATCGTAACGTGCGGTTCACGTCCGGGTATTTACGGTACCTATAGTGCAGTCACCGATCCGGGAGACCGTGTTGTGTATCCCGTCCCTTCGTGGAACAATAATCATTATGTACATCTTGTGGGTGCGACCGGCGTGCCGGTTGTTTGCAAACGCGAGGATGCGTTCCTTCCCACCAGAAAATTGTTGGAGCCTGTCATTCGCGGTGCCCGGCTGCTTTCGCTCAATTCACCGCTCAACCCGAGCGGTACGGCATTCTCACAAAAGGCCCTTGAGGAAATTTGCGATCTTGTTCTTGAGGAAAACGCCCGCCGCTCACACGACGAGCGACCACTCTACGTCCTTTTCGATCAAGTCTACTGGATGCTGACGTTCGGATCGACACACCATTTCAATCCGGTAAGCTTGCGGCCTGAGATGAAACCGTATACTATTTTTGTGGATGGAATTTCAAAGGCATTTGCAGCAACCGGTGTGCGTGTCGGGTGGGTTGTGGGTCCGCAGGATGTCGTGAAGAAAATGTCGGCGATTATTGCGCATGTTGGTGCATGGGCTCCCCGAGCGGAACAGATTGCGGTTTCCAAATTGCTTCTCAACGACGATGTAATCACCGCATACCATGCAATGATGAAGGAAGGAATCCGGAAGAGGCTTGATATTCTTCATCAGGGCATCCTCGATCTTCGCAAACAGAATTTTCCAGTCGATGCGATTCCGCCCATGGGGGCAATGTACCTCACGGTCCGGTTTGCGCTGAACGAGAAGACCGTCAAGGGCGGTGAATTATTGCGGACGAACGAAGACATCCGGAAATATTTGCTGCGCGAAGCCGGACTGGCAATCGTGCCGTTCCATGCATTCGGGATGGGGGATGATGAAAACGGGTGGTTCCGGCTTTCTGTCGGCGCCGTCTCCGTAAAGGAAATCGAAGACATGCTGCCGCGTTTGAAAAACGCATTGACACACGTATCGTAATTGCGATACCCGACCACATTTTGTTATCGGAACGTGAACCTATTTGCAATCTTTTGAAGAATATCTCTCCGCTGTAGTTACGTCGGCAGCAATCCCTTCCCGTCCGCTTGTTCAGGGTGAGTGTCAATCTGAAAAACATCTGCGGTGCAGACTTTGCCACGCCGTGAATATCGATTACCCGACGGAGGCAAAACTTAAGAATGAGGCGCTGCAGAAATTCTGGAAAACGCTCCGGATACCTCTCCATCTTGATCCGCTCGTACTCTCACCACTCGGCAGAAATTACCGTACGACAACCAAACGCCGCGTCTTCCCCTGGCGCGACTCCGTGAAGCTCGGACTTCTTAGTCCCGACGAGAAAGGCGATTTGAAGCCCTTCAATGTTGTCGATTGCGCCATTGAGCCCGTTGCACACGCAGCAGTCTATCGTCAAATCCAGGAAAGTATCGTCAAGCCGTATGCGAAGTCTTTTGCAAAGTCGTTAAGCTATGTGATCATCAAAGGCAACTACACAGAGAACACCGTTATCTTCAATGTGCGTGATCTGTCTCCGGAAGTTGTTCGGGCCGCAAACACTCTCTCCAAATCCTTAACGAAAAAATATCAGCACATTGTCGGATTGTTTTTGTATGAGGATGACACAAGTCCGCAATATTATTTGGGCTCCAAGGGTCAGGGAACGAAACCGAAATTCAAAAAGCTCTTCGGCAAACCGGAAATATTTCACCGGACAATGGGGCGGAGTTTTCTCTACTCGCCTCTTTCATTCTCGCAAGTTAACCAGTCGATCATGGAGAAAATGATCTCTGCTGCCGAATCGACGCTTGCCCCTACAAAAGAAAGCAAGCTGTTCGATTTGTATTGCGGGTATGGATTGTTTGCTCTTTGTCTCTCCGACAAGGTGCAGTTTGTTACCGGCGCAGAAGTTTCCTCATCTTCAATAGAATCTGCAAACGCTAATGCGAAAAGACAGAAAGTTTCGAATGCACGTTTCATCCGAACCGATATCAACGAGGAAACCGCTGAACGGATTCTCGCGCAGGCATCCCCGAACGATGTAGTGCTGGTTGATCCGCCACGCAAGGGCACAGCGGAAGGGGTCATCGAAGCGATAGCAGCCAAACTGCCAAGGAAAGTCGTCCATATCTTTTGCGATATCGATATCATAGGAAAAGAATTGCGGCGATGGTCGAAAAGCGGTTACACGGCGAAGCGGGCGATGCCGTTTGATATGTTCCCGGGTACGCCATCGGTTGAGACAATGATATTACTGGAACCCGACTCCCGATAAGCGTGTTGATTTTCTTACTCGACAGCTGATATTCAACCTTTAGAACCATCCACTTCGAGTTATTTTCTTGCGGAGAATTCATGCGCCCGATTATTTATTTTTTTGCTCTCTTTAGTTTTACTTTTTTTGCTTTCGGCGGATACACGACGCCAAACACCGGCGTGAACTGGACGCTCGATAGTCTTGTCGTCCGTTCAGGTGGAACACTGACCGGAACATTTCCCGCGTACACCATGGCGGACACGATAACCATTTCGGCGAATGACCGTCTTACAATTGGTCCCGGGTCGGTCATCACAGTTACACAGGGAACCGGCAAAGGGTTTACCGTCTTTGGCATTCTGCGGGCCACCGGCACCATAACGGACTCCATCATCGTGAAGGGATCTGTCGATTCGGCGGGATGGCACCGCGGCTTCCGGTTTGATGATTCTTCCGTGGATTCGCTTTGCGTCGTTTCATACTGCAGGATTATGAACGCGGTCGATGCAATCTACTGTTTCAATTCCAACACGCTGATTAGGAATTGTCTTTTCACTCGCAACAGCACAAATGCAGTGCGCTGTTTCGCAGGAAATTCGACCATTCGGAATTGTTCTTTCATCGAGAACCGGCAATCATGCATCACGGCTAACAGCAATTCTTCTCCCTTGATTGAGAATAATCTCTTCGCGAAGAACAACTCGCGCAACAACGGGCCGAACAATGCCATTGCAATTGGCGGGCAGGGCGCCAACAATCCGATTATCCGTAACAATGAAATTTACAATCAGGGTTATTTTCGGGCGGGCGCAATCGGGCTGAGTACGCTCGGCTCAGGCGACGTGTGCAATCCGCTCATCGAAGGCAATTATCTTCATGACAACAGCTTCGGGATCGCAACAACCGCCTTTACGCCGGGCGGCACCATTCAACCGATCATCCGTTACAATCGCATCGAGAACAATCGCATTAATCCCGACCCGTTGGTTTCCGGGAGCGGTATTACAATGCAGGCGGGCGGTCCATCCAATGCCCCGATTATTACGGGTAATATTATCAAGGGTAATTATTGGGGAATTACGTGCGTCTCTTCTTCCGGGCTTACAAATTCTCCCAAACCCAACATCGGCAATCTGAGCAATGCTGATACAAGCGATGACGGCAAAAATGTTTTCGATAACAACAATAACG
This sequence comes from Bacteroidota bacterium, assembly GCA_046597825.1. Classification (GTDB taxonomy): domain Bacteria; phylum Bacteroidota; class Ignavibacteria; order UBA10030; family UBA6906; genus CAADGV01. The sequence continues at coordinate 13,746 of JBKJJX010000065.1, forward strand.
GCGGCACGATTTACCAACTGTACAACAATGGTACGCAGGATCTTTTTGCACAGAATAACTACTGGGGCTCCAACGATTCAGTAACAGTTGAACAATGGATTGTTCACAAACCTGACAGTTCTGTGTTTGGCAGAGTGACGTACTTACCATTCAGAACGCTGACTACCGTGCAAGACAACCCGGGCAGGCCGACGATCTCATCTCTCTATCAGAATTATCCAAATCCTTTTAATCCATCCACGACAATCCGGTTTGAGCTGGCACGGCCGGAATTTGCAGGGCTAAAAGTGTTTGACTTGCTGGGGAGGGAGCTTCGAACACTGATGAGTAGCACCTTGACTGCGGGAATACATAGCGTCGTCTTCGAGGCAAATGATCTTGCAAGTGGAGTTTACTTTTACAGATTGAGCGCCGGTGAATTTGTTTCCACAAAAAAATTCCTTTTACAAAAATAAGTCGGGCATGATGTCGCTGCGGACAGTTCTTCTTTTCATTGGATTATATTTCTTCTACTCAAGTGCAATCGCACAGACATGGTGGAATCAGCGCTGGCATTACCGTGTTCCGGTAACTATTTCGGCAAACGGATTTGATCGAACGAATAAGCCGGTTGAAGTCCCAGTAAATTTCTCCTCACTCTTTGCCGCTGTAGGTTCACTCCGCACTCTCGATAGCAATTCGATTCGACCGGTCGAAGTCTCGTCAACAGGCACATCGCTCGACACACTCATCGTTTTTCAATTCGACAAAGACTCAACATACAACGCAGCGACAAATGCCCGCGGCACGCTTGTTCTTCTTCTGAAGGGAATAACATCCGCAAACAGTTCGCGCTACTTCGATATTTATTTTGATGCGACCGGCGGAACGTTTACGCGTCCCTCATTCCCCGGAACGATTAGCATAACAGATACTGCCTCGTATCAAGGGCAAGCCACATATATTATTACAACCACGCTTGCAAAATATTTTTACCACAAACTCGGCGGCGGTTTCGCGAGCATGATGGATACCACGGGTCGCGATTGGATAAGCTACCGTCCGGGCGGTGGTTCCAGCGGAGAGTATCGCGGCATTCCGAACCTGGGGCCCGTCGCACATCCCGGTTATGTAAATGCAACGAGCAGTCTCATCTCGCAGGGTCCGCTCAAGGCAACAATACTCTCGCAAACAGTTGACAACGCGTGGCTCTGGCAATGGGACTTTTTTCCGGAGTACGCGCGCTTAACTCTGCACCGTCGCGGTGACACGTATTGGATTTTGTATGAGGGGACACCGGGCGGAGTGCTCAATGTGCCGGGAGATTTCTGGGTTCGTTCTCCTGGAATCCGGCTGGATGTGTCTGAACAATGGGTGGGAGAATTACCTGCACCGGAATGGGTGTACTTCGGAGATGTAGCAATGCGACGCGTACTGTATCTTTCGAAGCATGAGGATGATAACGCCGGCGATCAATACTGGCAGCTCGAAAATAACATGACCGTCTTTGGATTCGGGCGGCAGTTTCAATGCTGCGACCGGTATCTGACTGCTGTTCCGATGCATTTGACAATCGGCTTCGCAGAAGATTCAGTCGCGGCAATAGCTACAATTAGCGGCTCGTCACGCGATCTGAATGTCTCTCTCGGCTCACCGTCCACGACAGGAGTCCGTGCGTACGATAATATTCTGCCGAAAAAATTTGCGCTCGAACAAAATTATCCGAATCCTTTCAACCCCACAACAAAAATCCGATTCGCAATCCCATCTCACGGAGAAGAAAGTGTCGTAACATTGAAAGTCTTTGACGTACTGGGAAGAGAGATGAAAACTCTCGTCGATGAACCACTCGGTGCGGGAACATACGAGGTGACATTTGATGCAGCTGAATTGGCAACCGGCGTCTATTTCTATCGCCTTCAAGCGGGCAGATATAATGCAGCAAGAAAATTCATTGTCACGAGGTAGGAGTCGAGCTCTAAAATCTCCACTCCACAATCAAACGGTTTCCGGCAGGAATCAGACGCAAGCCTGTTGACGCGTCATCCTCTTTCATCCCTCCCTCATACCATTTCACAACAGAACGTCCCGTAAAAACGGAGAGCGCTCCTGAAAAGATGCAATCCGAAAGCCAGTGATCGCGTGAATACATGCGAGATGTTGCGCAAAGCGTTGCGGCGGTATACAATGCAACCGATGCCCATGGATTTCCAATCCGTTCCGCCAACACGGCAGAAAGTGTGAACGCAACAACCGTATGGCCGGAAGGGAATGAGACAAACTCATCGCGTGTACTGAACGGTCTGAACTGATCGTGCGACAATCCCGTGTAAGGCCGTGCCCTGCCAACCAAAATCTTCAACGCCATTTCAGTTACAACAGAAACGGAGAGCGCACTCGCCAGCAGCACAGATGTTTCGCGCAGCCATTCATTCTCAAATGCCAATCCCGCTCCGTACATTGTGCCAGTAAGAAGAACCACATTCAATCCCGAACCATATTCCACCGCGATTTTTTGTAACGAAGTGTTCTGTGAGTTTCTGTTTCGATCCATCAGCAGCAGAACATCTTCGTCTGCAAAGGATGAAAGAAACGCTCCCCCGACAACGCCCCCGGCAACGAGCCAATCGTTGCGCTGCCACCGAAGAGGCGATGAAATAGTATGCAGAGAGAGTTTGGCGTAAAGGGAAAAATCATTGGAAATAGTAGAGGAAAGAGAAGGAGATGACGTCTGTGCACGGAGGGTTATAGCGAAGACGAACATCAACGCAAAGCAAAGAGGCCGTCCCATTCTATCCGTTCGTCACTCTGGTTGTTTGATAACTACTTTGTGGCCTTGTATTCCGTTGCCGCTCTGACAAATTCCCGGAACAGCGGATGTGGGTTTGTCGCACGTGATTTCAATTCTGGATGAAACTGCGCTCCGACGAACCAGGGATGTTCCGGCAACTCAATCATTTCGGCGAGGCCGTTATCCGGGCAGATGCCGCTGAAGATCATTCCTTTGGCGGCAAGCTTTTCCTTGAACGTATCATTGACTTCAAAGCGGTGACGATGGCGCTCGGAAATATTTTCCTGTTTGTACGCGTGATACGCCTTCGTTCCCTTCGTGAGTTTGCAGGGATACGCTCCCAACCGCATGGTGCCGCCATACTCCTTCACATGTTTTTGCTCCAGCATCATATCGATCACGTTTTGATCCGTGGGCTTGAACTCCGTACTGTTGGCGCGCTCCATGCCGCACACGTTCCGCGCAAATTCAATTACCGCGCATTGAAGGCCAAGGCAAATGCCAAAGAATGGAATTTTATTCTTCCGTACGAATTCCACGGCTTTAATTTTCCCTTCAATGCCGCGTTCACCAAAACCCGGTGCAACAAGTAATCCCGAAATATTCCTGATGTGCTTTTCGGGGCCATCGCGTTCGATATCTTCCGCCCGGATCCACACGAGCTTTACATTCACATTGTTTGCGGCGCCGGCGTGGACAAACGACTCCGCAATGCTTTTGTACGCGTCCTGATGTTCTGTGTACTTGCCGCAAAGGCCGATTGAAACCGTCCCGGAAGGATCTTTCACCCGCTCGACAAATTTTTTCCATTCCCGCAGGTTCGGCTTCGGGCAGGTAAGGTCGAGTTTCTCAAGAATAATTTCATCCACATCTTCCTCAGCGTAACCGAGCGGCACCTCATAAATAGTCGATACATCCCGTCCATCGATGACTGAATCAGGCTCAACATTTGTAAAGAGGGCGATCTTCTCGCGAACATCATCCGCGAGTAAACGTTCTGTGCGGCAGATGAGAATATCCGGCTGAATGCCGAGCTCCAACAATGCTTTTACGCTATGCTGGGTTGGCTTTGTTTTCGTTTCGCCCGCAGATTCGATGTACGGCACCAGCGTGACATGAATCGCGATGGCGTTCTTCCGTCCGACTTTGAACATAAACTGGCGCATTGCTTCCAGAAACGGAAGGCTTTCGATATCGCCGACAGTTCCACCTACCTCGGTGATAATAATGTCGTAGTCCCCCGTTTGACCCAATGCTTCAAACCTTCGTTTTATTTCATCTGTAATATGGGGGATGACCTGGACCGTCGCGCCGAGATAATCACCGCGACGTTCCTTGCTTATTACTTCATGATAAATCTGTCCGGTCGTGGAATTGTTTTTTCGCGAGGTGGTAATGTCGAGAAAGCGTTCGTAGTGTCCGAGATCGAGGTCCGTTTCTGCCCCATCATCCGTTACATACACTTCGCCGTGCTGAAACGGGTTCATCGTTCCGGGATCGACATTCAGATACGGATCGAACTTCTGAATCGTTACGCGCAATCCGCGCAGCTTCAGCAGCAATCCGATGGAGGCAGATGCAATTCCTTTTCCAAGAGAAGAGACAACTCCTCCCGTTACAAAAATATATTTTACCTGATGGCGGCGCTTCATTTTTCTTTTACTATTCGTGGTCAAGTTTCAACTGTTCCAATTGGTCCGGTATGACGATGCCGCCCGACAGAACAAGCTTCAATCCTTGTTCAATCGTCAGGTTCAATTTTATCGCTTGTTCTTTTGGAACAAGAATCAGAACACCGGAAGTGGGATTCGGCGGATTCGGAATATACACATTGAGAAAATTCGTCCTCTGGTTATTTATGGCAACGAACGGCATTTCGTTTGTAACGAACGCGATGGAAAACAACCCCGGACGTGGATACTCGATCATTACTACCTCGCGAAACGTTTTTCCTTTTCCGCCGAGGCTAAAGGCTCCAACAAGATCCTTGATTGCGCCATACACCGAGCGAACGAGAGGAACCCGCTTTACGACATTTTCAAACCACGCAACGAGTAATTTCCCAACCAGGTTCCTCGCCAGCAACCCGACGATGAGAATAAGCACCATCATCGTGATGAAGCCGAGGCCGGGGACTCTTTGCCCGACCCAGCGTTCGAGGATGGGAGAAAGAATTCCGTCTACCGCGTTCAGGAGCGAACTGAAAAACCAGTACGTGAGTCCGAGGGGGATGATGACAACAAAGCCGCGGAAAAATGTTGTCCGCACTTCTTCCCATAAACTTTTTTTCAATTCAACGTCGCTCATGCTTCCTTGTGTATAAACTTCTTACGAGTTCCAGATCAGCTGCTGTGTCGACCGGTGTGCTGTCGTATGTGGTAACCGCTGCGCGGATTGAGTAGCCATGCTCAAGGATTCGGAGCTGCTCAAGTTTTTCCATCTTCTCAAGCGGCGTTTGCTCTAATGTCGGAAACAGAAGAAGAAACTCATGCCGGAACACATACAGCCCAATGTGCTTGTAATATGCTTGAGAACCAAGCCATTCCTGCTGCGCTTTATCGCGCCCAACCGGAATCGCCGCACGGGAAAAATAAAGACAATTGCCCTCCCGGCCCATCACCACTTTCACGATATTGGGATTGAACAAGTCCGCTTCGTTATCAATTTGCTTTACGAGCGTCCCGACCTTGGAGGATCCGTCAGCGACAACTGCCACAGCCTCATCGATCATCTCCGGCGCAATCAGCGGCTCATCGCCTTGAACGTTGACGACGATATCTGCATCAGACAATGTTTTCGCTGCTGCGGCGACTCTGTCGGTTCCGCTTTGAAGATCGGGCGAAGTCATCACCACCTCTCCGCCAAACGCCTTGACTACCGAGGCGATTCGATCATCATCCGTTGCAACGATGACCTTCGAGATGCGGCGCGCCTTCGATGCCTGCTCGAACACGCGCTGTATCATCGGCTTGCCGCATATATCCGCAAGTGGTTTTGCCGGAAGACGCTGGGCATTGTAGCGCGCCGGAATAATGGCTACAGCCCTCATCGTTCGCCGATGACTTTGGAAACTTTGAAAAACTTCTCTGTTGCTGCCGGGGCGTTTTTCAAAGCGTCTTCGCGGAGAACACACGGACCTTCTTCATCTGAGCGAAACACATTATGCAGATCTATTACCTGCGCGAGAGGTTCAACATTTTCTGTATCCAATTTGTTGAGCTGCTCCATGTACGTCAGAATATCATTCAGTTCGGAGGTCAGCTTTTCTTTTTCTTTTTCTGAAAAGGAAAGTCTCGCCAACGCCGCAACCCGTTCCACATCTTTTATCGTAACCGACATATTTTCTTCTCTATTGCCTGATGATTGCGTACGCGAACTGTCCCACGGAATCTCTACACCCTTGAAGGTTTTTTATCAGATACGTGTCGGCAATGTTTGCAACCAGGTAAGACTTTTCCCCGCTAAAGAGAACGGACGTTTGAGCAGGCTGCACGCTCGTGGAATTAAATTTGTCGGAGAAAATTGTATTGAAGTCACCTTCCCGACCGCACGTTGTGTTACGCGTGGCAAGCGCCTCGGTCCCTGGAATAATGCGAATGCCCTGCACCCCTCCTTTTATCTCGAGCTGCTCTAAATCGGGAAGCAACAGCGTACCAAAAAGACAAAGTAAACTATCTCTTTTGTCTTTTATAAGCAACGCGAAGCGATTCTCAATTTTTTTGTAGAACATCACTATGCGCAGAGTCGTATCGACTTTCAAATACGGCGAGAGAGGGAGAGTATAGTACACTGTATCTTTGCGTCCCGAGATTGTATCGCGAACCTCGATGAAATGTTTATATGTCTTGTACACTGAATCGACTTTATCATAATCGGTTACACGTCCGCGAAATTCAACATCGGCGGAATTCCCGCGCGTGGATGAGAGCATGATTTTTACCTCGCCGAGCGTTATGCGCCGGACATTCGGGTCGGCGGGATCCAGCTTGCACGAAAGGAAGCTCATGCAAATGAGTACCAGTGCGCTCTTACTGGTCGACATAGTGCTTCTCAATAGCCGCATGGACTTCCTCCATCAGTTGTAGTTCTGTTTCTTTTCCCTCTTCTCCATGAAGATAGATTGGCTTTTCAAGAATCAACTCAACCGTTCCGGGATTTATTGAGATCGAGTGTTTGGGGAGAATTGCATAACTCCCGTTAATCGTCAGGGGAACAACCGGCACTCCCGCACGCACAGCGATATGAAATGCACCGCGTTTGAACGGCTGCAGTTTGCCGTCCAGCGTACGCGTACCTTCTGCAAAGAGCAACACGGATTCTCCGTTTTGAATTTTTTTCACCGCCTCATCAAGGCTTTTCTGCGCTTCAACCCCGCGTCCACGGTCAATTCCAATATAACTTCCGTACTTCAATCCCCAACCGAAGATCGGGATTTTTTCCAGTTCTTTTTTGTAAACGAGACGAATTTGAGCCGGGATACGGGCAATAACCGCCGGTATATCAAACATGCTCGCATGATTCGAAACGTACACGTAGCCTTTGCCCGCCTGCACATGTTCAGAACCCCGCACGCTGACTGTAGTTCCGCAGACCCTGAGAACTATACTTGCCCAATGGCGACAGAACCAATGAAACAGCGGGCCGCTCTTATTAAAGAGGAGGGAAAAAAGAATAATGCTCGCAAACGTCATCGAAACAATCGCGACAACAAAGAACCGAAGTGCGCCCGTAATTTTCTTCATTGTCAATCGATGGATCCCACCATTGCAATGCGTCGCCCGATAGACGGATGACTGTAGAACAGGAATTCAATGAGAGGATGCGGCTCGGGATCGGCAAGGTTCGTCTCGGCGAGCTTTCGGAGAGCCGAAATAAATGCGGGCTTGTTCCGCGTCGTCCTCACGGCATAGATATCCGCCTCACGCTCGTGTTTGCGCGAAAGTATGTTGCCCAGCGGCGACGTCACCAATCCAAACACAGTGAGCCACAAGCCGATCAACGGCAGCGCTGCTGGATCAGTCATGAGCGTAAAGCCAAACCAGGACAGGGACCAAATGTATAATCGGGAGGCAACGAACAATCCGAGAAACGTGAGAAGTATTCCTACCGCCATGCCCACAATGATATGCCGGTAGCGATAATGTCCGAGCTCGTGCGCAAAAACTGTTTCTATTTCTTCCTGCGAGAAACACTTCAACAGTGTGTCTCCGAGAATAATCCTTTTCGTCCGGCCAATACCCGTGAAGCCGGCATTTGCTTTCTTTGTATTCTTGCTCATGTTAAATGAAAATATCCCGTCGAACCGGATGCCGGCATTGCTGCAAAGTTTTGCAATTGCTTCTTTGAGAGAAGGATCTTCAAGCGGAGTAAACTTGTAAAAGAGCGGCATGATAATGATAGGTACTACACGTGCAAAAACAACCGAAAACAATGCAAGGACGATACTCACCGGCAACCACCACACCTCCCCGAATTCCTTCAAACAATAATAAAGAAGAACTATCCCTCCGACAAGAAGAGGCGTTCCTATCAACAGGCCCTTCACTCTTTCCCACAACCAAGCCCCGACAGTCTGATTCGAAAGATTGTATCGATGTTCAATTATGTAGCTTGAATAAAAGCTGAGGGGAAATGTTGCAATAGTTTCAATCGTTGTAATGGCAAGCAGGAACAGAATGACAACAAGGTATTCATTCGAAGTGTATGACATTGCCCAATCACGCAAAGAAACGGAATACCCTGACGCTAAGATTATCACAACGACAAGAAACGATGAAGCCGGAGATATGATACCAAGGATAAGTTTGGTTCTGTTGTAGTGCTTTGCGGTTGAGGGACTATCGGGTTGCTTGGTCTGGGACATTGCCTGTGTTGGTTCTATGAAATTTGCGCTTTAAAATTCTACGCAAATCAACCAGCAAAATCAATTATGGAAAAGCACTGCGTTGCCCGGGGCTTGTTCCCACTTCAAAAACTTTTCCAGATCCTTCTTCAGCGATCGATACAAGAACCCAAGCATGGCGGCATCATCTATCACGCCAATAATAGGAATGAAATCAGGAATAAGGTCAAACGGGTTAACGGCGTATGCGGCAACGAGAATGAAAACAAAGAGTGTCCGCCACGGAAATACACGATAGGTTCCATTCAGCCAGAATCGGATGAGGCGAGCAAAGTTTTTCATCAACACTCCTCGTTATGAAGCGTTCTGCCGTTTCTTTCTCATCCACGAAAGAATAACCGAGGCTGCGAGAATCACACCAATAAACGCCAGCGAAACGCCAATTGGAATGTGAATAAATTTATCGGCGAGCATTTTTATGCCAACGAAGATCAATACTATTGACAAGCCGTGCTTGAGGTAATAAAACGAATTCATGACGCCGGCAAGCAGAAAGTACATAGCCCGCAAACCAAGGATCGCAAATACGTTCGACGAATACACGATGAATGTGTCCCGGGTTACAGCAAACACAGCCGGAATCGAATCAACAGCAAAAACAACATCCGTTGTCTCAACAGCGAGGAGCACCAGAAACATTGTCGTCATGGCAAGCCTTCCATCCTTGCGCACGAAGAAATGCGCCGACGAGAAGCCCGTTTCCACCGGAAAGATTTTTTTTGCAAGGCGAATGACAACATTGCTGTCCGGGTGGACCTCAATGCTGTCTTCCTTCATCATCTTCCATCCGCTATAAATAAGAATCACGCCGAAGACGTAGAGAATCCATTCGAATTGTGAAATTAACGCCGCCCCCGCAATAATAAAAATGGACCGCATGATCAAGGCGCCGAGCACACCCCAAAACAAAATCTTCCGTTGATACTTTGCCGGGACTCCAAAATAATTGAACAGCAATACGAACACGAAGATGTTATCCATGGACAGTGCGCGCTCAATGAGATAGCCGGTGAAGAATTCCAGTCCCCGTGCACGACCGGCATATATCCAAACACCGGCATTGAAGAGCAACGCAAGCAGAATCCACACAGCGCTCCAGAGCGTTGCACTTTTTAAACTCACCGCCGTATCCTTCCGGTGGAAGACGCCGAGGTCAAGCGCAAGCAGCGCGAGGATGAACAGATTGAAAAGAATAAAAAGAAGGAGTTCGTTATTCGGCATGAGCTTCTATGGTAAGGAATCCAGTCGTTCTTTCAACCACACAGCGATATCGGCGGCACATCGGTCGCTTAACTGATGGGCGACCTCATATTCTTTGTAAGCAGCCCGTGCCTCCGCCTTTACGAATAATTCGAAGGCTCTCTTTGAGGCTGCCACGGGAATGATATCATCCAGTCTGCCGTGTGTTATCAGAATGTCTTTCCCCGCTATTTCATTCCATCTGTACTTCAGATGCGTATCTTCTGCAAGATAACCACTGTTTGCCACAATACCGGCGAAGAGTTCCGGGCGGGTCAAGGCAAGCGCGTATGCCATAACGGTTCCCATACTGAAGCCAAACAAGTGCAAACGTTTCGGGTCGATGGGATATTTCGCAAGCGCCTCATCGATGAACTGCAGCAGGAGATCATAACTTGATTTGAACATATCATGCTTCGGCTTGCCTAACTCAAGAATATCGTACCAGGTATATCCGCCGCCATATTCAAAATGAAACGGCGCACGAACGGCTATCGACAAAAAGCGTTCATCAAAAGAACCTGAAAGGCCAAGCAAGTCCTCTTCGTCCGCTCCGCGTCCGTGAAGATACATAATCGCGGGGTGCGAGGAAGTCCCGGAGTCGTGCGGCAATAATACTTGATGCGTAAGCGAGAGTTTGTTTTGAGATGTCACTTCGCTTTTCTCCGGTATTTCTCTTTGTACTTCTCGTACAGCATCGTGTGCTTGCTGCTCAAGTCGATCTTGCGGCCCTGAATAAACTCCATCTCGACCGAACAAATAATTTCCAGGGGATCGCCGGACGTAACAAGAAGTGTCGCATCCTTGCCAACTTCGAGCGAGCCGACTTTGTCCGCAATGCCGAATATCTGCGCGGGATAAAGTGTGATTGCTTTAAGTGCTTCATCTTTCGGTAGTCCATACGCTGCCGCCATTGCTGCCTGATATGGCAGATTGCGTTCGTGTGCGGCATCTTCCTCACCGAGAATAGCAAACTGAATTCCGGACTCAAAAAGTTTCTTCGGCAACACATACGCCTCATCGTATCGTTCGAAACGTCGTCCCGGAATCCTGAAAATTCCTCCGGCAAGGACCGGCACATTGTTCTTCTTCAACAAATCAGCAACACGCCACGCGTCGTACCCGCCGCCGATTATGAGTTTCACATTCTGCTGCCCGGCCCATGCTACGGCTGCCTGAATCTGCTGCATGTCCGTTGCGTACACGACGACAGGAATCTTTCGCTCAAGGACAGGAATCATCGATTCCCAACGCGTGTCCATGTCGTGGTATGGAATTCCTTTCTGACTTTCTGCCTTCTTCGCAAGCATATATGCGCGGGCTTCTTCAAAAGTATTTGAAAGATCCTTCAGCTGTTTCTCGCGTTCCTTTTTTTGATCATCTTCTGAACGAATACCATATCTTCCGCGACTGATGTTCATATCCGGCCACTGAACATATAATGCTGCGGGTGCTTTCAGTGTCATCTCTTCCCACGTCCATCCATCCATCATCATGGCGGCAGATGTGCCGGAGATAAGTCCACCGGTCGGAGCGGTGACAATTGTCGTGATGCCATTTGCCCGCGCAACGGGAATCAGCTCGGACTCCGGATTGAACGCTGCCTCAGCGCGCACGTTTGGATTAATTCGGCCGACTTCATCCCGGTCGTTGGAAGCGCGTACCGCACTGATTTCCGTCAAGCCAATGTATGTGCCGGAACTGATGAGGCCGGGGTACACATGCTTGCCAGTTGCCTCGATGACTTCTGCATTCTGCGGAATGGAAACATTCGCCCCAACCGCTGTAATTTTTCCCTTATCAAAAACAATCGTCCCTTTTTCAATCACAGGTCCACTTACCGTGTGGATGGTCGCGTTTACAATTACGATTGGTTTTTCCTGCGGCTTGGCAGGAATTTGTCCGGATGAAAACGAAATTGAACGGCACAACAACAACAGAGCAACCACCTTCAAACCCGGAAGCCGCAACTCGAAACCGTTTTTCTTTTTCATCACTGCATCCCTCCAATCCCGTCTTTCAGATGATCATACTCGTCACCTTTTTTCGGAGGCTTGGATTTGGTTTCCGTGCCGCCGGTTTTCTTTTCGGAAAGAACTTTTTGAATGAGAACCGCTCGTTCCTTCTTCACCTCATCAGCAAGTTTTGCGTCTTCCTCAATATCAAAATACTTCCGGCCATCGATCCACGTCTGCTCGCATTTGGAATACGTGGAAAGGGGGCTGCCGTTCCAGATTACAAAGTCAGCATCCTTGCCGGGCTCAAGCGAACCGACTCTGTTGTCGACCTTCAGCTGCTTTGCCGGATTGATGGTGACAAACTTCAGCGCTTCCACTTCGGGAACGCCGCCGTACTTCACGGCTTTTGCCGCTTCGAGATTCATGCGGCGGGCGAGTTCATCACTATCGGAATTGAAGGAGACGACAACGCCCTGATCGTACATTAGCGCCCCGTTGTACGGAATAGCATCGTACACCTCCATCTTGTACGCCCACCAATCACTGAACGTTGAACCGCCGGCGCCGTGCTTCGCCATCAGATCCGCGACTTTGTAGCCCTCAAGAATATGCTGGAAGACCTGAATGTGGAAACCGAAATCCTCCGCAACGCGCATCAGCATCAGTATCTCGCTTTGAACATATGAATGACAATGCACGAACCGCTTGCCGCGCACAATTTCGACGATCGCATCGAGTTCGAGATCGCGTCGGGGCGGAATTACGTTTTTATTATTCTCATATCGCTGCCATGCTTTCTCATAATCCAGCGCCGCCCGGAATTCATCGCGGATAATTTGCTCGACTCCCATACGCGTCTGCGGATAGCGGGTGGTGTAGCGGTCTCCCCAATTCGATTGTTTCACATTTTCCCCGAGTGCAAACTTGATCGTCGGCGGCGCGCCTTCAAACTTCATCTCTTCCGGTAACACACCCCAGCGCAGTTTGATGAGCTGCGATTGGCCGCCAATCGGATTAGCGGAACCGTGCAGTACATGCGCAACAGTCAATCCGCCGGCCAGTTCGCGATAAATGCTCATGTCGTCGGGGTCGATCACGTCGCCGATTCGAACTTCTGCGCTCACAGCCTGGCCTGCTTCGTTCACGCCGCCGCTTGCCGCCGTGTGGGAATGCGCGTCAATCAACCCCGGCGTAACATGCTTCCCCTCTCCTTTGATGACCAACGCATCAGCCGGAGCGGCAATGTTTGTTCCAACCTTAACAATTTTCCCTTTTTGAATCAGCACGTCTGCATTTTCAAGTTTTCCCTGCGGACCGCACGTCCAGACCGTTGCGTTTTTGACAAAGACGCTTGCCGGCTGGTCGGGAATCGATGCGCGTCCGAATCCTCCGAGAGGAAACACAGGGGGAAACGAAGCGACATGTGGCTGTTTTGGTTTTGATGTGTCGGGCTCGGGCACAAAGGGACCGGTTCGGATGGCAGACCATGTGAACGACGAGCCATCCGACCATTCGCCGCTTCCGGTGATTGATTTTTCCGACAACACTCCGGTCATGCGAACAACACCGGACAATCCGATTGAATCGCCGGGAAAAGTGAACGACAAACGCGACGCGAGCATGACAACGTTAGTGAGTTTGATTTCCTTTTTCTTTTTGATCGATCCCTGAAATGAATCGGGCTCGCCTTTAACGGTTAACGTAACAGTATCCGCTGTTCCCAATCCTGAAATATTCACATCCCATTTTCCGCGTGGATCCATTTCGGGTAGCGGCTTGATCTCGTAGCACTTGCCGTCGATCCAGCTTTCGCGGATCACCGTTTTCTCCGCAAACAAATCGCCGCTCGTAACAATGAAGTCGGCAAATTTTCCAACCTCAAGTGAGCCGAGCATTTTTTCTGCGCCAAACAATTTTGCCGGAGTTGTTGTCAGCGCTGCAAGGGCAGCGTCGGACGAAAGTCCGCTTTCGACCGCCTTGCGGGCTTGCGCCAGAAATGATCCGGGATCTTTCAGCGTTGCAGATGTAAACGTAAACTGAACGCCCGACTCCCGTAAGCGTTTTGGATTTTCCGGCGCTTCATCCCAATCGCGCAGTGCTTCGAGTGAAACCTGCAATTCTTCTTCGGGAGTTTGAACGGCGGGTGTCTCAGGAAAATTTACCGGCAGAATGAGCGGGCGCCCCGTCTTCTTCACGGCGTCGAGCCGGCGGTATTCTTTTCCGCTTCCCATAATTATGAGATTGAGATTAAACTCACGGCCGATTTTATCCGCCCGCAAAACATCAAGCTCATCATTTGCATCAATAACGACAGGGATTTTCTTAAAGACTTCACCTAACGCAGCAAGCGCATCGTTACGCTCCGGACGCGGCAGCGATGGATTTGCGCTGAATTGAGATTGCGCTTTCTCGTACCACTGCGCATCGTAGAGCGCCTGACGAATGAACGCGATGACGCCCATGAGCGAACCCGGATATCCGTCGTGTCCCCATTCATCAGCAAGCTGCATATGGTGCGCTACGCCTGATCGCAGAATAAGTTCATTCGCCTTGCCGTCGCCCAGGTTCACCAGAGCGCTTTTTCCCTTGATGATTCCGCGTTGCGGAACGATGAGCGCTACCGTGAATCCCTGAGCGCGAAGCTTTTCCGCAGCCTTTGCATCCGGCGAGAAAAGTTCTGCGGCATCGTTTTGTGCAACATTCATTTCGTTCCAGTAATCGGCACCGCGGGACGGTTCGCTCTTTGGCCGCTGCTGTTCTCCTTCGCCTTGCGGAGTCGGTTTCGGGGCCTTCGACAAACCATAATCCGAATATGAATCGATCAATCCCGGATAAATTGTTTGCCCTTTCATATCCCATACTCTGGCATCGGCGGGAACTGCAGCATTTGCGCCGACAGCCACGATTACTCCATCACGGATGACGAGCGTTCCCTTCTCAATCACTTTGCCCGGCGACTGGATGATGCGCGCATTTGTAAGCGCGTGCACAGTCGGAGTGTTCTTCCGGATTCCTTCGGATGGTGTCGTAGTTTGCGAGTTGCATATTTGAAGACTGAAGAGAAAGAGATATACACTCCACTGACGGAGAGTAGGAATCATACAAACTCCTTAGGGTAGATGATGAGAAGATGAATGCGTTTAGGGAAAAGTAATATTCAGAAAGAAATCCGGATGGACAGTTTGTTGATTCAATGTAGGGATTGAGGAACGGTGAATCAACGGAGAAAACAGGCAGGAAACTCAATCAAAACAGACTCAAGAATCCAAACCGAAAACAATCACTCCAAAGTAGATTCTTTACCTCATACAGAATGATATATAACGATGACGCACCAAACACAAAAGCCTCCTGCGTGAACAGGAGGCTTTCCATTTAGTGATGCAACCAAGTCGTCTTATTCGCCCGCAAGCTTCCAGTGTTCAGGCGAGCGCCACACGCCGGAGAGTATCAACTCGCGCATGAACGTGAATTCACGCGGGAGCTTATCATACAGCTTGAAGAATAATTCTTCGTGCGAGAGAATTTCTTTTTTCCACTCTTCGCTGTTCACGGACATCAGCCGGTCGAATTTTTCACGTGTCATTCCTTCGAGCCCGTCCCACTTGATGTCTTCGTACCGCGGCATCCATCCCAGCGGACTCTCAATAGAATAACCGCGGCCGTGCACCCTGTCGACAATCCATTTCAGCACGCGCATATTTTCGCCGAAGCCCGGCCAGATAAATTTTCCGTCCTCATCTTTCCGGAACCAGTTGACACCGAAGATGCGCGGCGGATTTTGGATGTCACGTCCGAACTGCAGCCAGTGGTTGAAGTAGTCGGCCATATGATAACCGGTAAACGGCAGCATCGCCATCGGGTCGCGGCGCACATTGCCAACGGCTCCGGTTGCGGCGGCTGTCGTCTCCGAGCCCATTGTTGCTGCAAGGTACACGCCGAAATTCCAATTCGCCGCCTGATACACCAGCGGGACAATTGAGCTTCGTCGCCCGCCAAAAATAAACGCGCTGATCGGAACGCCTGCAGGATTTTCCCACTCCGGATCGATGACAGGATTCTGGTTTGCCGGTGCAGTGAAGCGGGCGTTGGGATGCGCCGCCGGTTTTTCACTTGTGGGCGTCCATTCTTGTCCCCGCCAATCGGTGAGTTTCGCGGGCGGCGTATCGGTCATCCCTTCCCACCATATATCACCATCAGGAGTGAGGGCGACGTTGGTGAAGATGGTGTTGGCTTTGATGCTTTCCATTGCGTTGGGATTCGACTTCACAGATGTGCCCGGCGCAACGCCGAAGTATCCCGCCTCGGGGTTGATTGCATAGAGTCGGCCGTCTTCGCCGGGCTTGATCCAGGCAATGTCATCTCCAACGGTAGTGACCTTGTATCCTTCAAACGCTTTTGGCGGAATAAGCATTGCGAAGTTCGTTTTCCCGCACGCGCTGGGAAATGCAGCGGCCACATATGTTTTCTCTCCCTTCGGATCCTCGACGCCGAGAATGAGCATGTGCTCTGCGAGCCATCCTTCATCACGCGCCATCACGGATGCAATGCGCAGTGCGAAACATTTTTTCCCGAGCAACGCGTTGCCTCCGTATCCACTGCCGAACGACCAGATAGCGCGCTCTTCCGGAAAGTGCACAATGTATTTTTGGTTTGGATTGCATGGCCACGGCACATCTTTTTGTCCGGGGGCGAGAGGCATACCGACCGAGTGAAGACACGGAACAAATTCACCTTCTCCCAACACATCAAGCACTTTCTTTCCCATCCTCGTCATGATCTTCATATTGACGACGACGTAGGGCGAATCGGTGATCTCAACGCCAATATGAGAAATGGGAGAGCCGAGTGGTCCCATGCTGAACGGAACGACATACATCACCCGTCCGCGCATACAGCCTTCGAACAGCTTCGTCAGGATTCCCTTCATCTCCTTCGGGTTCATCCAATTATTCGTGGGACCCGCATCCTGCTTTCGCGTGCTGCAAATGAACGTCCGATCTTCCACGCGAGCAACATCACTCGGATCTGAAAGCGCAAGGTAGCTGTTGGGACGTTTCGCCGGATTTAATTTTTTGAATGTCCCCGACTTCACCAGCGTGTCACACATGGCGTTGTATTCCTCATCGGAGCCGTCGCACCAATACACTGATTCAGGTTTGCAGAGTTGTTGAATTTCCTGCACCCACGTTTTCAGTCTGGCATTTTTTATATCGACGGGATTTACCATGTAATTCCTTCCGGTTTTTTGTGAAAGAGCGAGTCAAAGCTCCGCCGTATTGCTCGGAGCGGGTGAAAAAGATACATCGAATCCCTAAACATTTCAAGAATATTTACTTTGTTTAGTCTGCGTAACTTCTCTGAAAGACGAAACCGATGGAAATCAGTCCGTTGCGTCCCCTTTATGCAAATAATCCTTCAGCCATCCGAAGACAGTTTCATGCCAAAGCTTGCTGTTCGCCGGCTTTAAGACCCAGTGTCCTTCATCGGGGAAATACAGAAATTTTGATGGGATGCCTTTTCGCTGCAATGTTGTGAAGAGTTGCATCGCCTCCGTTACGGGTACGCGAAAATCTTTTTCTCCGTGGATGATTAGATTGGGTGTGTGAAAATTCTTCGCGTATGTGTGAGGAGAAAACTTTGCGTACTCATTCGGTTTCTCCCACGGCGTGCCGGAATGATCCCACTCGTCGAACCAAACTTCTTCGGTGGTGCCGTACATGCTGACGAAGTTGTACACCCCATCATGAGTTATCAACGTTTTGAATCTGTTGCCTGCATGTCCCTGAAACCAATTCATCATATATCCGCCGAATGAAGCGCCCGCAGCGGCTTTATTCGTGCTGTCGACATACGGCAGGCGACAAGCGTAATCCAATCCTCTCATCAAATCGACAAATACCTTGCCGCCCCAATCGCCGGTGATCTCATTGACAAATGTTTGTCCAAACCCCGTACTGCCACGCGGGTTCGGCGCCATAACAATGTAACCCTGCGCCGCCCATAAGGCGGGGCACCATCGGAACGACCATGAATTCATCCAGGCGCTTTGCGGGCCGCCGTGGACCAGATATACGAGCGGATACTTTGCGCCATCGACCATTTTAGCTGGTTTGAATATCCACGCTTGCACTTGCGTTCCACCAGCACCCTTGAACCAGACATTTTCGGGGGAAGGGATATCCAGCGCTAAAAATAATTCATCATTTGTATGAGTGATCTGTTTCGCGTTCTTGCCATCAATCCCAACAGAATATATTTCCACCGGCAGCACGGCACTTTGATGTGTAAAGAAGATGGCGGAGGATGTTACATCGAGATTTCCGTTCGTTGCATCATCAAAGACTTTCTTCACATCGTTTCCTGCAAGCGAGACGGAGAAAATTGGTTTATTTCCTTTCTCATCCGCGGTGAAGTAAATCAGTTTACTGTCGGGAGACCATGAGATATCCTCAACATGTGAATCGAAATTTGCCGTCAGACTCTTTGTTGTACTCGTCGCAAGGTCAAAGAGAAACAGTTGCCATCGATCTGCTTCGAAGCCGGGTATTGCCTGGGCGCGGTATGCAATATACTTTCCGTCGGGAGAGTATCGCGGACAACCATCGGCTGCGCGGTTGGTTGTAATCTGCCGCGGCGCACGCCCATCAAGCGGAACAAGCCAGATGTCGTAGTTGGTAGTCCATGCTTCTTCGCGTGTGATAGCTGGTGATGCGGTGTGAGCAATTTCTTTACTGTCCGGTGAAAACGAAAATTCGGTTCCGGAATTAAATGTTTGGGATCGGGGCACGCCATCGCGCATAATAGGAGTGACATCGAAAGGATGGCCACCCTCTACACCTTGCACAAAAACATGCTGGCGTTTTCCGTCAATCCATGAATCCCAATTCTTATAAAACAGCTGGGTCATGACCCTGGCTTTGACGTTGCTCTTCGCGGCATCATCCAATTTTTTGTTGTTGAGAGAATCGCTGATCGCAAAAAGCTTTGTTGAGAATTCAGGAAACACATCCGAAACGAATGCGATCATTTTTCCATCGGGCGACCAGACAGGTGTCGAAGTCTCAGTTGAAATGTTTGTGAATTGTCGTTGATCTCTGCCATCAGGCTGCATTAACCAGATTTGCGTCTCACCCGACCGTGTTGATTCAAACGCAATCCATTGCCCGTCAGGTGACCATGCCGGATGCCTGTCCTGCGCAGGATGATTGGTGAGTTGCCGGGTGCTGCCTCCCCGGCCGGCACAATCCAAATATCCGTGGACATTTTGTTCGCTGCAAGATTCGGCGTTGCAAGAGTGTACGCAACCCACTTTCCATCGGGCGAAATTGCGGGGTCGGAAACACGTTGGATCTTGAACATGTCCGCAAGTTCAAGCGGGCGTTTTGATTGGGCAAACAAAAGCGGGAGGGATGTCAGGAGGACGAACAGAATTTTCAGGAAAGTCACGTGGGATTTTTTTTATTGTTGTTGCAGTTTTTCTTTTACTCCCTTCACGATTGTCCCGTCTTGCAAATACTTGTACAGATCTTTTCCGGGACAGAGAGTTTCGGTGTAATCCTTATGGCCCCTGATTGAATCAACGGAGACATGAAAATTTCGGGCAAGAAATGCAGTGAGGTCGATAAGAGATTGCAATTGTCGCTGACTCAAAATCTGGTTCTCGTAATTTCCCATAACACAGATAAGTGCGTGGCCCCGTACATCGTAATCCGTATTCGTATCGCCGGGAAGATTGACGGGACGGGCTTCGTAGATTGTTCCCGAAAGATCAATCATAAAATGATACGGAATATCAACCCAGTGCTTTTCGGAACGGCTCCACGACTGTAGCCAGCGGAGGTACTGCACTGGATCCTTATCGGCAGGGAAATCTTCGCCGCCATGATGAATTGTTATTCTCTTAATTTCATGCGATGGAAGGGTTCGATCGCCGTCCACCCACCCCCATTGTTCGCGTGATATAACTTCAAGCCCCTTTGGATACTCAAGCTGAAGGAGGTCTTCTGATTCCCGGAGATTCCTGTTTGCGCAACCGGCAATAAGGGAGAGAAAAAAGAAAACAAAAACTCCGGAGAACGTGCAGAGCTTTGAGAAGAAAGGATTGAAAGAACTTTGCATGTTAAAAATTTTTCCACATCATTGACTCAACGGGTTTGTCCGTCCGCGTATTATATTTTGCCGAAGCTTTTGCCTTGTAGCTTGTCAGCACTTCTCCATCAACTTCAAAATAAATCAGCTGACCGATCGGCATGCCGTGATAAATGCGCACGGGCTGCTTCACAGATATTTCCAGCGTCCATGTATTGCAAAAGCCTATATCGCCTTTGCCCGCAGTGGCGTGAATATCGATTCCGAGCCTGCCGATACTGCTTTTCCCTTCAAGAAAAGGAACGTGCGCATGTGTTTCCGTATACTCTTCCGTCACGCCGAGATACAAACGATGCGGAAGAAGAATCAGTCCATCGTCCGCAATTTCAAAATGATCGATCTCATTGTGCAGCTTCGCATCGAGAATATCGTTTTTGTACGTCGCAAGGAATTTTCCCAGGTGCACGTCATATGAATTGGAGCCGAGAAATTTCTTGTCAAACGGAGAAATAACAATGGTGCCTTTCTCCATTTCTTCAAGAATTTTTCTATCGGTAAGAATCACGGGCGAGGGTTTGTTGTGTGTATGCTGATTTAATGTAGGAAAAATGCCCGGAAAAACCACCCGCTTGCTGTTGGGCGAACCAAGGGGCAATACAAAACAAACAGTTGAACGGGTCGCTGAAAAAGTCCGCTCGTGTGGCCTAATGCATTAACGTTGCAATCGAAGACTTGGATCTATACTGGCAGTAAGAAGTTCGGCAATCATGCGGTGTCCTGTTGTATCAAAATGGCAAAAGTCGTAATACACCGAGCGGCGGCTGTTCAACCGGTTGGCTCCATCTATTATTTCCGCATGTAGTTTTTCTCCGACTTCACGCATTATCTGCTGATACTCGCCGTCGAGGTATATCGGATCGCCTCCGTGAAGCGACCAAAGCGGGTGCTCAATAATGGAAATGTTTCTCTCTTCTTCCGTCCGCCCTTTCATCCGCAGAGCTTTTGCGAGATATATACGGTCGAGTGTTGTAAACATGTTGTGCTCATGCATTGCGATCGAAAGATTCTCGATTGCAGAATCCGGTTGCGCTGCCTTAAGTTGGCGGACTCCCTTCTGCAAATATTCTGTCTGAACAGGATTATCGCCGAGGAGAAGAAAGAGAACGGGAATCCCTTTTTGTTGAGCCGCAATTACCATCTCGGTGAGATTCGAACGATAATGTTCCGGGCTGACGCGGGCAACCAGCGAATCAACGTGTACAGGCAGAATTCTCTCCTCGGAAATCAAGCCGAACGCCCTTACTGCCGCCCGGACTGCACGGAATGCGTAACTTCGTTCGAGCATCGCAATCAGTTCCTGCCGCCGGGCCAGCTCGTAGTTACGCTGAAACGTTTCTTTGCTATCCGCATCAGATGGATGGAGAACGTATCTTCTATCATTATAGTTGAACGAAATAACAACAACGTTGGGACGAAGTTTTGTCAACATTCTTTCAAGAAGGATTTTCCCTTGATACGAAGAGTAACCCGGAGAGCCAAGGTTAAACGAGACGGCATCAGGCAACAGGCTGTCTACCAGCGAAGGAAAGATTGCGTCTACCGGACTGTCATTTCCAAACGTGTTGGAATCACCAACGAACAGTATTTTCTTCTTTGTGCTATTGCTGAATTTGCTTTGGTCACCGGCAAACAATCCCTCGTCATCGAAACTTCGCTGGACGCCGCCAAATGTATTATCAAATCCAGGCTTTCGTTCCCACCCCAGGTCAGGCGAATACTCATACCACGGATCTTCGGTCTTCCGCTGAACCTCAGCATCGTGAACAAAGACAGAGGCGGCACGAGAGAGCAATTCAACGATTGCGATTGCAATGATGAATGACAACAGGCCAGCGAGCAACTTTTTCATTTTTTCCGCTTCCATGCCGGTCCGCGGACAACTCTTCCGGGAGTTTTTCCTGTGTGCTCGCCGTTCTGCAACACCTGCACGCCATTAACAAACACATGCGTCATGCCGGTTGAGTACTGATGCGGCTGAGCGAAGGTCGCATGGTCAGCTATCGTTCCCGCATCAAAAGCCACAACATCGGCGTAGAAACCGCGCTTCAGCGAGCCGCGTTTGGTGAGTTTGAGGTTCGATGCCGGAAGCGATGTAAGTCTGCGGACTGCTTCCTGAAGCGGGATAATCTTCTCATCCCGCACATATTTTCCGAGCAAGCGGGCAACATTCCCATAAGCGCGCGGGTGCGGATTCGATTTCAGGAACACACCTTCAGGCGTGATCGACTCTGCATCGGAGCCGAAGCTCATGAACGGCAGCGCTATTTTCTTTTTGACGTTCTCTTCCGACATCAAAAAATACACGGTCGACACGCGGCTGTCGTCCTTCACCACCAAATCCATTGCCGTCTCTTCCGGTGTCCGGTGGTACAGGGTGGAAATTTCCTCAAGCGTTTTTCCCGTGAGATGTTTCAGGGAGTCCTGCTTAAATCCAACCAGCAAAATATTGGAAGGCGACCCTGCGGCGAGGTAGAGGCTTTCCCATTCATCCGTCGGCGTCATCATTTCTTTTCGAACCCGTTTTCTGATTGCGGGATCTTGCAGCCTCTTTTTCCAGTCTTGCAAACCGCCTTCCTGCACCCACGGCGGCATTGCGGCGTCAAGTCCGGTTGCGCCGGCCGTATACGTGTACATATCGGCAGTGATATGCAGGCCCGTTGCACGTGCGTTCTCGATCTTCGCGATCAAGGAATCAAGTTTTCCCCAATTCCTTTTCCCCGCTGCCTTCATATGATAAATTTCTGCAGGGATGTTGGCATCCTTTGCAATCTGCAGCAGCTCATCCGTTGCTTCAAGCAAGCGATTGCCTTCACTTCGCATATGTGATATGTACATGCCGGAATACATCGAAGCAACTTTGCACAGTTCGATTAACTCATCCGTCTTTGCATAGAAAGCCGGGGCATAGATGAGCGACGAACCGACACCGAGCGCACCCTCTTCCATCGCTTGGCGAACAAGCGAGCGCATTCTTTCGAGTTCCTGCGTCGTAGGGGGACGGTTCGCGTATCCAAGTTCGTGAATGCGCACTGTGGTCGCGCCCACGAACGATGCGATGTTCGTTGATATGCCTTTCTTCTCCATGTACTCCAGATATTCGCCGAGCGTCGTCCAGGCAACGTCGAACTTTAGGTCACCTTGTGAGTCAATCATGTCCTTCCGCATC
>JBKJJX010000182.1:0-9702 GCA_046597825.1 Bacteroidota bacterium
GGCATATCCTGAATGTCCTGAATGAAGCCCATGGTCGTGTGCTTGTACGTATGCTTGTCATAAGCGGCGTCGTTGAGTTTTTCAAACATCGACTGGAACGGGCTGGAGAAATTCTTGTTGTACTCACCCAGAATTGCTCCGGCTTCAGTCTTAAACGCTTCTTCCGAATACTTGAGGTTCATAAAACGATCGGATTCGATTTCAATAATCTTTTCCAATGCATCGGAACTTGCAAGCGTATGATAGACGGTTGCGTCGTTGTTTGTGTACGCGTTGTTATCTGCACCGATAGATTGCAGGACATTGTTGAAGGCATCAGCACTGTACTTGTCCGTTCCGCGAAACATCATATGCTCGAAGAAATGCGCGAACCCTGAATGTCCGGGCTCGATCTCGTTCCGTGAGCCCGTTCGCACCACGGTGTAGTAGGCAACAATGCCGGGGCTATCGAACGGGATTGAAACAACGTTGAGGCCGTTCTCAAGCATTGTTTGCTGCATCGGGTACGGAAAAACTTTCCCATCCTTTTTTGAATCGGGCGGACCCGCGTTGACTGCTGCCACAACAAATGGCAGAAGCGCGAGAACGAAAGTGAATCTGTTCATGAAACCTCCTTGGTTACGATTAGCCAACATATGAATTACACACTTACGGATTAGACGAATTCAGATTAGCAGGAAACGTAAAACGACCTCTTCTGTATACGAACAATGGACGCAAAGTTGCAGACGTCCGTTCATCATTGATCGATGCTGCGCAAATACTCCCACGTATAAATGCCTGTCTTATGCCCGTCGCCCCAGGTTATCACCATTGCATTATGGCCCGAAAGTTCAAGAGTGCGCAACTCGGTTTGATTCGCTATGGGCAGCGAGAACAAACCCTGCTGATGGTTTTCTTCTTTCTCGTGCAAACATAACGCGCATGGGCAATTCGACCGCAGGTATTCGTTGGAAAAAAGAGACTCGTGTCCATCATCCCAAAGAATTTGCAACTCGCCCGAGGGAATTCGTTTGATGCTGGTTGGGCGCATCTCATGTATACAGAGTTTGCAGTGAAGCGGGCATCCGCCTGAACAGGGCTTTCAGTTCGCGTATCATCGAGCGGATTGTGGGAGCGGGAGGTTTATGTGTTGCGTGACGCTTCACGAAATCCTTCGCGGCTGCAATCAACCCGACATCCTTCTTTGCCTGTTCGCTCATCAAATATTTATGCTCCATTATTTCTACGTACAAACTTGCGGCGGTTTTCTCCGGGAAGTAATCCACAAAATCATATTGAAGAAAGACGTTGCAGACCGGCTGGAACACTTCACGGTACCAATCTTCTGCTGCATCCACAATCGGCACTTCACGCTTTTGGCGTTCGCTTAAATACCATTTATGTTCGTTGATGTGTTTCAGCAGAAGCTTTGCATATCCCCTCACATCGAAGTCGCCGAGCAGCTTATCCACATCGATGTGTGTGACAAGTTCGAACGACCGCATTTCCTGTTCAACTTCGTAACGCTCTTTGTATGATGTGAGAAGAAATCGCTGATCGTCCTCCGTAATAACAGCATCACGCACGATACCACTTTGTTTCAAATCCGCTTCAGTCCACTGCATCGACTCGATGAAGAACTCCACGTCAGATAAGCGCAACGAATCGGTAAGCGAGCGATGAATCTCAACGGTTTCAACATCCGCAAGCACCGCCCGAAGGCTGGTACGATGACCGAGCGCCGGAATCACATCGGTTCCGAAGTTGATCAGCATGTTTGCAAGAGATGCATCGCCCCAATACACGCCCTGAATGTGCATCTCCACAAACAAACGGATCACTGCATCCCAAATGCGCTTCCTGTTTTCTTTTGTGAAGCCCCGTTTGAACAGGAACGAATCGGGAACCACTTTCTCCATCAGTTCAGTGATGAGATATCCGGTAACCCGTTCCTGCGGCTGCGCCCCGATTTTTGTTTCAACAATTACCGTCCCGTCGTTGCGCGCAACAATGCCAACCGGCACAAGCGTAGGCAATCCCATACCGCGGAGGCGAATATATGTTTCATGCTCGCGCAGCGCACTCTCGAGTGATGTTTCTTTGATGGCGAACCGGCGCCCGTCGGATTCCACGAATCGCACCACATGCCGCGATAATCCGCTCTTCACATTCAGCAGATTTACCTGGCGATCACTCCAGGTTTCGAGTGGATTCTTCCACGGCATCTCGCGGACCAGAGCCAGCATTTCTGCCGGGAGGAAGAACTGTACAGTATCATGTTGAACGGTAAGTGAAGGCAGCGAGCGTTCACTTGACAACGATTTCACTGAACGTCTCTGCCGCTGAGAAGCTTGAGAGATTCTTCGTATTTGCGGCCGGTCGTTTGAATAATATCCGGCGGTAGCTTCGGGGCGGGCGGCTGTTTGTTCCAATTGATAGAGAGAAGATAATCACGAACGAACTGCTTGTCGAAGCTCGGTTGTGCGCCTCCCGGCTTGTACTCATTCATCGGCCAGAAGCGGGAGGAATCGGGGGTAAGCGCCTCATCAATCCATATTACTTCACCGTTGTCATTCAACCCGAACTCAAATTTCGTATCGGCAATGATGATGCCTTTTGTCGCTGCAAACGCTGCACCTTCGGAATACAATCTGATTGTAAGATCACGCAATTTATTTGCCATTTCACTTCCCACCAGATCTACAACCTGGGCGAAGGAAATATTTTCGTCATGTGTGCCGATGGGAGCTTTTGTTGTTGGAGTAAAAATCGGTTCCTGCAGTTTGTCGGATTCTTTCAAACCATCCGGCAAAGCAATTCCGCAAATGGATTTCGACTTCTTGTATTCGTTCCATCCCGAACCGGAAATATAACCCCGTACAACACATTCCACTTCAATCGGTTTTGTTTTTTGGACAAGCATGCTGCGTCCCGCAAAAATATTCGGCACCGAACGGAACGGCTCGGGAAATTCTCCAACATTGAGAGTTTTAAGATGATTGGGAACAATGTGTTTGAGCTTGTCGAACCAGAACGCTGACAACTGTGTGAGTACCTTCCCTTTGTTCGGAATTCCGTCAGGAAGAATCACATCGAAGGCCGATAAGCGATCGGTTGCAACAATCAGCAGCGAGTCGCCGAGATCATACAGGTCGCGGACTTTGCCTTGCTTCGTTGGTTTGAATGTTTCGGATGAGGTTTGGGTAATAACGGGGGAATTCATAAATCACCATCAGGCTTGTGATGAACGGATTTTGATTTCACATCTAAAAAACAAAAATGCACCGATGAAAACAACCATCGGTGCATATTCATCAACAAAAAATTCCTTTAACCCTCGAGAGTGGATCCGAGAATTTCCTCAATGGTGCCACGATGAAAGGCTTGATCGGGCGGAGCAGCCACACTGGAACGGCTTACGCTGCCCAGTTTTAATCCGGCCCATTCGGAATGGATCTTACCTTTAACAAGACCCATTACCGCTTTTTGAATATCGCCGGGCGCCATACGTTTCTTGGTTTGCGGATCGACAAAAATATCGATTTTGATTTCGTTGCTCGAGATTTTTTTGGGCACAATCATATAGTCCATCTGTTCATGATGCCGCCAGCTATAAGTCCGGTTCGTTTTGCTGAATGTTGAAGGAACATGTTTGAAGCTGCGCTCGTCGGCTGTTGGCACCAGTGTAATGGTAATGCGTTCAAATTTTTGCACAGCGCGTGAATGAATCATTCAATACATCTCCCTCAGTAGCAAATAAAAGTTAGGTGGGCACGACAATCTTTGATCTTGGAGATCAAGTGCGATCCAATATAGCGACAAATCCTGCCCCTGTCAACACATCGGAAACGGTCTGAAAAATCCCGGTATTGATTCGTAAGCTCCAAAATGCTTTCCAAACGCATGCGGCAATATAAAGAGTTTCAGCCGATTTCCTCGTTAGCCAGCGCACTGTTCCACTCATCATCTTATACTGACGAAGGCAGGAATGATGTGTCGATTTGCAGCGCGTGCGCCAGACGACGAAGATACGACGCCCGCGGTATTTCCTCCGCCCCGAACATGCGAAGATGATCGGTCATGAATTGTATATCAAGAAGAGTGAAACCGTTATGGTTCATTCGCTGAACGAGATGAACAAGCGCCACTTTTGATGCATCGTTCATCCGGGAAAACATGGATTCGCCAAAGAACGCGCCACCCAATGCCACACCGTACAGTCCGCCCATCAGACGCCCTTCGTGCCATGTTTCCACGCTATGAGCCCACCCCCGCTTGTGCAGAGTCATATATGTATTGATGATTTCCTCCGAAATCCAGGTTTCCTCACGTCCGGCGCAAGCGCGCATAACATCTTCAAACGCCGTGTCAATCCGAAGATCGAAAATGTTTTGCCGTAGTGTATGGCGCAGACTGCGTGAGATTGTAAACGTGTCGAGTGGAATAATAGCGCGAGGGTCAGGAGAGAACCATTCTATCTGACCTGTCTTCGACGCCGCCATAGGGAAATAACCATTACAATAGGCGACGAGCAAAAAATCGGGGTCGAGTGTTTTCTCGGATCGGTCAGGATTATTGGACATGGCAGATTATTGTTTTCTCCATATCGTCAAAAGCTCTTTGCCCTTTCGCGGCGTCACGGAGTGTTGCGGAGCTTCAAGGGAAATCAATACCATTTTCTTGCCGAAGAGCCTGCTTACCTCATCCATCGAAACGGCAAATGGCGGGCCGCCGGGCCGATCATCAAGCGGAAAAAACAAGGCAATAAATCTTCCCGCATCTTTCATGAGAGAAGGAATCATCGCAGCAAATTCCGGACGGAGAGAAGGATCGATTGCGCAGAAGGTGACATACTCAAGGACGTAATCGAACTCTTCCGCTATTCCCAAGGAATAGTCGAACATGTCTTCCTGAACGAATTCTATCGACATAGATTGTTCGGTTGCAAGTTGTCGTGCGAATTTGTTCGCTTCCTCCGAAGAATCGATTGCCGTGACATCGAATCCATGTTGTGCAAACAATATCGCGTCGTATCCCTTGCCCGAACCAAGCACCAGCATTTTTCCGGGAACGAGGCGTTTTGTTTCCAGCAGATCGAGAAATGCCGGGGTCGGTGAACCCAGGTCCCATCCTGCCCGGTCCGATCGATAGAGTTCATTCCAAAACTCAGGCTGCAAATTCCTGCTCTCTTCAGGTTTATCCATCATGCCCCGACCATAACAACGACTTTGCCGACTGTCTGCCGCGTTTGCAATACACGATGCGCTTCAACAATCTCACTGAAATCAAAAATTCTTCCGATGAACGGTTTGAGGACATTGATATTATAGAGCTTCAATAACTCCAGCGTTGCCTCTTTGAAATAACCTTCCTTGCCTTTCAGCGTGCCGAGATTAAAACCGAAAATTGATTTGTTCACGCTCATCAGTTGGACGGGGAAAATCGGTTTCATCACCGAAACGACCGCTGCAGCTTTTAATTTGTTCAGTGCGCCCTTGCCGGTTATTGCCGCGAGTCCATACAGAATATATCTGCCCATACCGGCAAGCAGGTTCCAGCTTTTGTCGTACACGAGTCCGCCAACGGCATCCATCACCACATCCACACCATAGTTTTTAGTAATCTGTTTTATCTCCACGGCGAAATCTGTTGTATTGTAATTGATAACATGGTTGGCGCCATTGTTTTTCGCCAGCTCTTTCTTTTCTTCGGATCCTACTGTTCCGAAAATTTCGGCGCCAAGATGTTTGGCGAGCTGCAGCGTTGCAAGTCCGGCACCCCCGGCTGCGGCATGCACCAAAAGCTTTTCACCTTTCCGGATGTTTGCAAGCCGCACAATGCCGTGATAGGCAGTCAGGAAAACCACCAGGAACGACGCGCCCTCTTCGTAACTCATATTCGCCGGAAGTTCCGTGGCGAGATTCTCGGAGATGCACACGTATTCGGCATGGCTCCCGTGCCGGCTGTAGCCCATCACACGCTCTCCGCCTTTGAATATGGTCACGCCCGCTCCGGCTTCGACAACATCGCCGGAAAATTCGAGGCCAAGAATGAACGGGGGTTTCGGAGTTCCCGGATAGACGCCGAAACGCCCCATCACATCTGCAAAGTTAATTCCAATAGCGCGCACTTTTACGAGTATTTGTCCTGCCGCAGGTTTCGGAATTTCAGTGTCCCGAATTTCCAGAACTTCCGGTCCGCCATATTTTGTTACGAAAGCAGCCTTCATGATTCTTCCCTGCTATTGTTCCGAAATGTCGCCGAAGGGAGACTTGACAATTTTTCTCGGCCGGTTCACGATCAGCCTTTCGTGAAGAAGAAGCAATTTATTCTTTGCAATGTCATCAAGATCTTCATCATCTTTATTCCGCTGCACAAACATATGGAATTCTTCCTGCTCC
Source organism: Bacteroidota bacterium (assembly GCA_046597825.1). Classification (GTDB taxonomy): domain Bacteria; phylum Bacteroidota; class Ignavibacteria; order UBA10030; family UBA6906; genus CAADGV01. The sequence goes on from JBKJJX010000182.1 coordinate 6,384, forward strand.
GCCCGGTTCATGTTGCGCTCGTAGTCGCGGAGTTCTGCAATAATTTTTCCTTGCTCTACATGAGTCATGAACCCTCCTGAGGAGATTGTCGTACACTTCTCAACGTTTGAATGCGGCAAATGGTTTTGTAGTCACAATACACGCACACCTTCTCCACCTTATCCGGCGTTGTGAGGGGAAATTTTCCTTTCGTCATATCATCGACAAATGTATTGACCCGGGTAATCGTTTCATTGATGAGTGTTCGAAGCTCACCATCCGAGCCAAGGAGATTTGCGTTCGAATTTGTCTCCGCAATATCATCCTTATGGCTTGCACTTCCTACTCCGACTTTCAAAGCAACCGGATGCCGAACCTGGTAGTACATTCCGCCGGCAGGAGTCACATGCAGTCCCCGTTGTTCGGCAAGCAATGTTTCCATCGAATATAAATAGAGGGGAAGCTGAAGGCTGATACCGGCACGAATATCGTCCATTGCCGGCAAGTTTTTCCCCGTCTTATAATCAACGATTGCGAATGCCTCGTCGCCAATTTCGACGCGATCAACCTTGCCTTTAAGATGTACCGCTCCGGCAACGACCGGTTGATCGGAGGAAAACGATTTGTCAATCCTCGTCTTGCGTCCCAATTCAGTTCCAAATCCCACCTCAAAAGAATCGGGACGTAACGATGTACGGCGTCTTCGTTCGTACTGGAGAAACTCCTTCAGAACTCCGTCCCCGGTCTGCCCATCTCCTAAAATCAATTCTTTTTCCAAGTCCCAGAACGCATCGAGGATATCAATTTCTGCAAGCTTCTTTTCCGCAATGGCAATCAGTTGGCGATGAGCTTCTGCAAATTCGGCATCCGCGCAGCCGATCAAGGACGGCATCCGGTTGTCGCGGCGTTCTGTATAGAATTCAAAAAGGACTTCATGCAGCACCGATCCCTTTTCGAGTGCTGAGAATTCATCATCCCATTCATCAAGAAGATTCACACGCAGCAGGCGCTTGACGAAGAATTGATAGGGACACTTGCCGTAACTTTCGAGCTGGCTGACGGAATACACGCGATGCCGAAGCTGTTCCAGGTGTTCCCGGGCCTCCGTTGAAAGTGCGCCGTATATGTTTCCCGCATAGTGGGGGAGATTACTTAATCCGACTCTGCTTCGTTCAACTTCAATTGCCAATCGAACGCCCGCCGCTTGCGATTGAAGTGCGGAGGGAATTGCTACGTTACTGTCTGTGCCGAATGATCTTCCGTATTCTTTCAAAAAGTCTTCAGGCGAATAAATCGTCGTCTCAAAAGGAGATTGCCCGGGGTAGTTCCATTCCTCCACATCGACAATATTTTTTAATGCATCCACAAAACTCGAAGGCACAAGATCGAGCTCAGCATCCTGTTCGGGATATGTCAAATACAAATGTTCCGACCAGTTCGTTATTGACTGATAAAAGAGATAGCGGTTTTCCCAGTTATGATGTTGCTCCCTCTCTTTCATCCGTTTGGTGCTAAAAAATATTTCGGATTGATAGACGGAAGGAAACTCGCCATCGACCAGGCCTGCAACCATCATGACTTCCACAGGCAGGCCACGTGTTTCTTCGATCGATGTTACGAGAACACCGGCCCCGAATTGCTCGCGGATGTTATAGCGTTCTTCGAGCAGAGCAATCTTTAACTGCTCGACGTAAAACTTCAGTGAATGGACCTTCTCCTTCCCTTCCTGATATTCGACAAGGCTTACCATCTGGGAAACCACATCAAGAAACTTGGCGTATGCCTGCGCATCTTTTTCTATGAGTTGCCTTGATGGAGAGAGAACAATTCTGCGCCCAAGTTCAAGCTTATCGAGAAGCCGGCACAACTCCCGCTCGAATGCGGCGGGTGTCAAGTCAGAGGAAATATTGCGCAAGATTGCATCAAGCCACTGTATGTCACTCTTTGCTTTTTCTAAGCGGGAGATGTCGCGGGCGTGACGTGTGTTTTCTTCATCGTCGGTAGAGGTCAGCACTTCATTTTGCAGGCGCTCGAGTTGACGATTAATCTTTTTCTCCCACGTCCGGACACCGCCGGGAATACGCAGATCGAGTGATATGGTTGCCAGATTTGCCCGGTTGAGCGGTTTCCCGTTGTTGAACTCAAAATAGCATGAACCTGTCGTGCGCAATACATCGTCCCGGCGAAATCCTTTCGTAGCAATTTCCAGCAGTCCAATAACAGCGATCACGGGCGGAGCCTGCGAAAGCTCAAAGCGATCCGTTACGTTAACGGGAATGCCGAATTTCCGGAACTGTTCGCGTATGATCGGAGTATAGAGTTGCGGTTTGTATAGAGCCACACAAATACGACTAAGATCGCGGCCCGGCTTATCCAACGCGAGCTGCTTGATGAGCTTGCAGATTACTTCGATCTCTCTAATTCTGTCCTTAGCTCTTGCGATCGTGATTGAATCCGACGCAATCTTTGCGGGGCTCTTGTCTCGTTTGAAAAGGCCTTCCGCTATGTGCTCAATGATGTGTGAGCGGGATGGTAGTTCTTCCTTCGGGAAAAAACTGCGAGAGAGGACGCTGGCAGAATGTTTTTCCGGTTGATGAACGAACCCAAGCTCCTTAAATCGTTTGTAGTTTTTTTCCAGATGTCCGAACAGTGCCGGGTTCCCCAATTGAAAATCAAAGAGTAACGAAACTCCCAGCCCAATGGATTGAAGTTTTTCGATGAAGCCGATTTCTGAATCTGTAAATTCATCGAATCCGGCAATAAGAACTTGGTTTGCAGTCGGGAACACTACCCGAAATGCCTCGTCAAATTTTTGGAGGGAACAATCGTGATGAAGAGCTTTGAACGCGCCCTGCACATCGAAGCCTCCGAGCGACGAGAGCAGTTGTTCATACGATAAATAAATTTTTGCAGTATCGTAGAGCTTTGCCTGCTCGTCTTCCTCACTCTCCGCGACTTCATCAACTAAGGCCTCCGGATAAATTCCAGTCTCCTTTAGTTTCTGAATGACATGAATTATCTTTTGGAATGTCCCATGGGGAAGAATCGGCCCATGCCCGCGCGGACTGAAATACTTCAGTTCATTCTCAACAGAGCGGATTGCCTGATTAAAGAGCAAAGAAACGACGGGTTCATCCACCTGGCGCAGATTCGGAAAAATTATCTCAATCAATTCAAGAGCAATGAGCTCAAGCGTGAAGAACGGTAGCGAAGAGGTCGCACCATTCCTTTGGGCAAGGACTTCGCGTGAAAGGTGACGGATCCTACGCTTGGTGGGGACAATAAGAATGATGTCGTGGAAATTGTCAGCATCTGACGTACCTGGTGATATCGCAGGATG
>JBKJJX010000205.1:0-20040 GCA_046597825.1 Bacteroidota bacterium
GGGAATGGGCCGTTACCAACCCGTGTGCAATATGCTTTCACAATTCCGACAATCGAATTGACAGCTGTCGGCGGAATTCCCAATCCCGTGCACGCTCCGCCCGAGGTCGGGTTGGATGACGTGACGAACGGGTATGTTCCGTGATCAACATCCAGCAACGCTCCCTGCGCGCCCTCAGCTATAATCTTCTTGCCGTCCCTGATTGCTGTTGTCAGATACAACGCCGTGTCGGTAATGTACTCATCGATCCGGTTGTCAAACTCCTGGTACTCCGCAACAAGCGCATCAACGTCGATGGTAGTCTTGCCGTACACTTTCGTCAGGATTTGATTTTTCTCTTCGATGTTCGTTTTCAGTTTCTGCGCGAACACAGCGCGGTCAAGCAAATCGACAATGCGGATTCCGACCCGCATGAACTTGTCGATGTATGCCGGACCGATGCCGCGTCCTGTTGTACCGATTTTGTTCGGCGCCTGCTCGCGGATTGTATCAAGCAGCTTGTGATAGGGCATTATCAGGTGCGCATTATGGCTGATAAGAAGCCGGCCTTTGATATCAATGCCCGCCGCCTGCAACTGATCGATCTCGTCCATCAATGCCGTCGGGTCGATGACAACTCCATTCCCGATAACGCATGTGATATGTTTGTGAAAAATTCCGGAAGGAATCAGATGCAGCACATATGTTTTGTCGCCTATGCATACGGTATGTCCAGCATTGGCTCCGCCCTGGTAACGCGCAACAATGTCGACGTTTTCCGAAAGCATGTCGACAACTTTTCCTTTTCCTTCATCGCCCCATTGGGCGCCGACTATAATTTGAACGGGCATAATATCCTTTTCAATGAAAACGACCAAGCACGAAGACACCAGGAAAAAATCCAGGAACGATCATAGAGAACTTGGCATCTTGCCTGCCAGCCTTTTGTGACGACGAAGGCGGTGGAGGGACTTGGTGGTGAGAGTTTGTTTCACTCTTGAACAAAAAAAATCCGGCCTTTCACTGAAGAAAGGTCGGACATTACGCTTTCAGAATCAATTACTTTTTGAAACTTGCAGCGGCTTCGGCAACAGTGTTGTACGTTTGAAGTACGCCGGTGAGCTTGGTGATCTTGATGAGTTCAAGAATCTTTTCGGATGCGCAGGCGATCTTCAGTCCGCCGCCGGCACTTTTCATCGTTGAAGCGCCCTTGATCAGCATGCCGAGACCCGAGCTGTTGATGATGTTCACTCCGCCCAGATCCACGATGACATGTTTTTTCTCTGCATCAGCGAATTCAACGAGCTTATCGTTGAGTGTTGATGCATCGGGGCCGCCCATGAGATTCCCTTCGATGGCAACAACGGGAACACCTGCTTGCTGAGACGTCTTGAATTTCATATGAACCTCGTGAAGAAATTCAACGAATGAATCCCGAAGGACTAGTCAATGAGCTGGGCTTTTTTCTTCATCCGAATCGACCATTCAACAACAATTGCGCTTGCGATATAGATCGAAGAATATGTTCCAATCACAATACCGACCGTGAGTGTAAACGCAAACCCACGGAATACCTCGCCCCCAAAAATTAACATGACTACAAGAACAAGAAAGATCAAGCCTGATGTAATAACAGTCCGGCTTAAAGTTTCGTTCAAGCTTTTATTGATTACTTCGGTAAGACTCATGCTGCGATAAAGTTTCTGATTCTCGCGGATACGATCGAAGATAACGACCGTGTCGTTTACGGAAAGTCCGACAAGAGTAAGAAACGCCGCGATCATGTCCTGAGTAATTTCGAGGTGAAAATTAGGCGTGATACCGTCGAAAATTGAGACAAGTCCGAGTGTGAAAAGCACGTCATGCAGTGTTGCAACAACCACGCCCACGCCGTAAATCCATTTGAATCGAAACGCCACGTAAACCGTGATGGCGATGATAGACCAGAAAACCGCCCAGAAAGCTTTTTGCCGAAGCTCCGCACCGATCTTCGGGCCGATCTTATCTTCTTTCAAGACGGTAAAGTTGTTGCCGGGCATTCCCTGTTTCAGGGCGGAACGCATGTTATCGCCGACTATTGTTCCGGTGCCTTGCTCCAGCGTGCGCAGAACAAAATCGTAATCAGTACCGTATGATTTTACCTCGGCCTTGTCCATGCCGCCTTTAACGAGTGCTGTGCGGACCTCGCTTATCTGAGGAGCCTTCTCAAACCGGACGATCAGTTCGGTGCCGCCGAGAAAGTCGATACCGTAATCCACTCCTTTTACGAAGAAGGTAATCATGCCGATTAAGGTGAGGGCGGCGGTGAGTGTATACCACACTCTCCGCTTGGCCATGAAATCTATATTTGTCTTTTTGAAAAGCCGCATGAAAATAATTCTCCCGAAAAAAAGCTTAGCCGAAGTTGACAGTCGTGGTTGATTTATCCGTTAAGATGTTGAAGATAACCCGTGTAACAAAAATTGCGCAGAACATACTCACAACAATTCCGATCATGAGTGTCAGCGCAAACCCCTGAACCGGTCCGGTTCCAAACTGGAACAGAATAACGCCGGTGATGAATGTTGTAAGGTTCGAATCGAAAATTGCCGTGAACGCTTTTCCATATCCCGCATCGATTGCAGATCGAAGTGTTTTTCCGGTAGCAAGTTCTTCACGGATGCGCTCGTAGATAAGAACGTTTGCATCAACTGCAACTGCCAACGTCAGGATGACTCCCGCGATGCCCGGTAATGTAAGCGTGCCCTGGAATGCGGCAAGCACAGCAAGTAACAAGATCAAACAGAAGATAACCGCAATATCCGCCACCAATCCGCCGATGTGGTAATACATAACCATAAACAAAATGGTCAGGAGTGTTGCCAGTGCAACGGAGAAAAGTCCGCTGTGAATGGAGTCTTCACCTAAGGAGGGTCCGACGGAACGCTGCTCTACAATATCCACCGGAGCTGGCAACGCGCCAGCTTTCAGCACGATTTCAATAAGCCGCGCTTCTTCAAGATTTGCCATGCCGCTGATTTGCGAGCGGCCGCCGATAATTTTTTGCTGAACAACAGGGGCGGAAAAAACTCCGTTATCCATCACGATGGCGATGCGCTTTTTCACGTTGGCGCCGGTGATGCGAGCCCATTCCTTTGAGCCTTCGTTGTTCATTTCCATATCAACAACGTGGCTGCTTGTTGAAGGGTCGATACTTGCGTGGGCGTTTGTTACAACGCGGCCAGTGAGTTCAGGTTGTCGCTTCACGGGGTAGAGGACAAAGAAATTTTTTCCACTCGCATCGCGTGCCCGTTCTGATTTTGCGCTCCACAACAGTTGAAAGTCGGAAGGAATGAGATGATTGGTTTCAGCCTTTTCCAATAATCGTCTTACTTTGTCCTTGTTCTCTTCATACACGTATGCTTCGCCGGAACGCTGGTCTACACCAAAGAACGCCGACAAAAGCGGATGTGCTTTTGCGGAGTCGGCTGCTGTTTTGGTCGAATCGAGAGAACTGACAAGAGGCGAACGCGTCTTATTCGAATCGGCTCTTGCCGAATCTACGGCAGATGTTCCTGCGAGAGCTTTATCGAGGTCGTTGAGGACACGAATTGCAACTTCCGGTTCTTTCAACAACTTGAATTCAAGAAGCGCCGTGCCCTGCAAAAGTTTGCGCACCTCGGTTTCGTTTGAAACGCCCGGCAGCTCAACGATAATCCTGGAGCCCCCAAGTTTCTGAATCGAAGGCTCTGAAACGCCATACTGATCAACGCGGTTCCGGACAATTTCCATTGCCCTGTCAATAGCTTTGGTGGATTCGTCGTCAAGAAACTTCGCTATATCGTCGTTAGTGTCGCGGAGATTGCGGTAGTACTTGCTGAGACGGATTCCTTTCTCCTCAAATTTTTTCCGAAGGAGAGAGACGGGAGACTCTTCCGAAGTCCGCGCTTCATCGCTCACCTCTTTGAGAATCTGCGTGAACTGGTCGTCCTTGTTTTTTGCAAGGTCCTCAATCAGCTTCAGCGTGTTGACTTCAAGAACCACGCGCATGCCGCCCTGAAGGTCAAGGCCCAGCTTTATCCGCCGCGTGCGTGCGTCGCGGATGTCAAGCTCGTGTTCTTCAACGTACTGTGCGCTATCGGCGCCGGAGAGACCGCTGATCGTTTGCCGGAATTGATAATCCTTGTATGTCGGCCACAGGTAGTAGACGCCGATGAGCAATGCTGCAGCAATGATAGTAATTCTGAAAATATACTTTCGCACTACAAACCTCCGGGATTCTGAAATCAGGAAATGAGTGTGGCAGGGAAAAATTCTAAAAATTAAGCTCTCAAATGTACAGCAATGGTGTGAGAAAGTCAATCAAGCGTTGCATTTAGCGGCTCATTCCGTTATATTGAAAACACTTTATAATTCTGATTCCTTCCATCTTTCTATCTAAAGGTTTGTTCGTTTTATGCCAATCATGAGCCGCATGCGTGACAGCATGCCTGTTATTCTTTTCGGACTTCTTATTGCATTTCTTATCACGATTATTTTTGAATGGGGAATGGACTACCTCGGTATGCGGGGCGGTCAGTCGAACTATGTGGGTGAAATAGAGGGAAAGAAAATCTCGTATCAGGAATTCAGCGAACTCGTAAAACAGGCAAGTGAAAACCAAAAGAGTCAAACCGGGACCGAGCCCGACGAGAATGCGCTCAAGCAAACCCGCCAGCAAGTGTGGGATCAGCTTGTAACGCAGCAGCTGGTTGAAAAAGAAATTGCGAAACTCGGCCTCCGTGTTTCGGACCAGGAAATTGTAGATTGGGTTCGGGGCGATAATCCTCCCGAAGATCTGAAACGCAACTTCATCGATTCGACGGGACAATTCCGCCGCGATATGTACGAGCAGTTCCTCTCCAATCCAAATCAATTCATACGTAATGAGCAAGACCCGAACTACGGTTCCAAGTGGCTGGCAGATTACGAAAAAGGATTACGACAGCGCCGGCTGAGTGAAAAACTTCAAAGTCTGCTCACCAATTCCCTTCGGGTGGGTGAAGGCGAAGTACTGCGCCGGTTTACAGATCAAAATATCAAGTATAGTGCGGCGTACGCTTTCGTTGATCCGAATGTGTTTGTGAAAGATGCCGACGTAACGGTTACCGATGCAGATGTGAAAGAATTCTACGAGAAAAATCTTGACCAGTACAAATTTGAAGCATCGCGCAAAATAAAATTCGTCGTCTTCAATGAAAACCCGGCAGCGCAGGATTCAGCGGATGCGCTGAAGTCCATTCAGGATGATTACAAGAGTGCAATGAGCGGAACGGATTTCCTTACGCTTGTGGCGAACCGTTCGGATAAGCCGGACAGTGGTGCCTGGTATAAACACGGAGAGCTCGGCCCCGCAGTTGAGGGAACTCTGTTTACTTCAAAGGTCGGTAGTGTTATTGGACCCATTTCGGAATTCGATGGTTATCATCTGCTAAAAATTCTCGACGAGCGAAAAGGTTCGGCGGAATTTGTCAAAGCAAGCCATATTCTGATTTCGATTCCCGCTTCTGCCGATTCCGTTCAGGCGAAGGCAACTGCCGCTGAAGTTGCACGTCTCGCAAAATCGGGACAAGATTTTTCAGCACTGGCTGCAAAATATTCCAAGGATCCCAGCAACGCGCAGAAGGGCGGCGACCTCGGCTGGTTTGGCAAAGGCCGCATGGTTCCCCAGTTTGAGACCGCTTGCTTCAAAGCCAGAGTCGGCGAAGTTGTCGGACCGGTGCGCACACCATTCGGATTGCATATCATCAAAGTAACTGGACGCGATTCCCGTGAGCTCAAGGTGGCCACGATTATCTCGAAAGTTGTCCCCAGTTCGCAAACCCGCAGTGACATCGCCGAGCGCGCAAAGGACTTTTCTTTGAACGCGAAGAGTTCAGAGTTTACAAAGGAAGCGAAAGCTATCAGCGTTGAGCCGCGGGAAGCGGAGATCCAGGAGAAGGGTGGCGTTATTCCCGGCCTTGGCGTGAATGAAGCTGTTACCAAGTGGGCGTTCAATAATAAAGTCGGTTCTGTAAGCGAGCCATTCACTGTGCCAAACGGTTCAGCGATCTTCACAATCGTTGAGGCGAAAGATGCCGGTGTTCGCCCATTTGCCGAACTCAAGGAATCGCTCAAGCCCCAGGTTCTGCGGGAGAAAAAAATTGAGAAGGCCAAAGAGATAGCGGCATCGCTCAAGGCGAAACTTGCCCAGGGAGACAGTCTCTCAAAAATCGGTTCAATCGATTCGCGGATTCAGGTACAGCATGCAAATGATTTCAATATGATGGGCGGCGTGCCCGGCGTGGGCCGCGATATGAATTTCCTCGGCGCTGTTGAGGCATTGAATGTTGGACAGATTTCTGCTCCTGTCGGAAGTCAGCGCGGCGTCTACCTTGTTCAACTCGTTGGCAAAACGTCGTTCGACTCCACCGCGTACAAGTCTCAGGAAGAGACGCTGCGAAGTCAGATGCTGCAGGAAAAGCGCAATCGTTACATGGGTGAGTGGCTGACGAAATTGAAAGAATCAGCCTCGATCGAAGATAACCGGGATAATTTTTACCGCTAATTTTTTTTGCAGGTTGAGATATGGCGCTTGTACGTCTTCTCATTGTTGCGGCCTTTGTCAGTCTGATATTTTCCGCGTCACTTACTGCAGGGGAAAAGAATTTTTCTGTTGCTCTGAAGGGGAGCCTTACTACCGGCTCCCAGCTTTTCCCCAACCCCAACTCCACAAGCGCATTCCAGCGTGCCGAGTTTTTCTCTTTGAAAAATATATGGGCCTACGGTGCTGAAGTACGGTACCGTTTTCCTGAAACAGACCTCGCCCTCGGCATCTCAGCAGATTATCTTCGCACAACTGAAGCGCAACGCCCCATCATCGGGCAAAACGGAAAACAGGTTCCCGTAACGGATGGGTATCGCGTTATTCCTGTTGAAGTGACGGGCTATTTTATTATTCCGATTTCCGGAGAAACCATTGGCGTGTACATGGGCGGTGGTGCCGGTGCGTACTTCGGGCGGCGCATCTATGTCATCGGAAACACAGAAGCGCAAACCATCGACGCGGGAAACGGATTTGGTATACACGTGCTGAGCGGTATCAGCTGGAGGTTTAACGATTTTTTCTCCCTCAACGCCGAAATGAAATTCCGTGATCTCCAGTTTAATTCGACCAATCAGTTTTCCTCATCGCCTATTGTCTACGGAAATTTCACAGTGCAAGTGCCCACCCAGCCTTTCGAATCGAGAGTGCATACCGACGGAATGATCTTCCAGTTCGGTGCTGTCTTAGATTTTTAGCTTCATCGTGAGCCCCTCTTCAGTTCCCGAACCCTCCAAGCCTCCTCCATCGAAACAACCAGACATCGGACAACCTCAATCGATATACGAACGTATTTCATCGCGGTTTGATGTTGTTGAGAAGGAGATGCTCATCGCACAAATTCCTTTTTCGATTCTGAAAGTCCGCGATACCAATATGCTCGTCGATTCAATCGACCCGACATCATTCTCTGTCGATGAGCGTCTTCCGTACTGGGCAGATATTTGGACATCGGCGATTGAGCTCGCACGCTTCTGCCTGACCGATGCCGATCTGCATGGCAAGCGTGTGCTGGAGCTTGGCTGCGGACTCGGGCTCGCGGGGATTGCGGCTGCAAAGGCGGGTGCCCATGTAATGTTTTCTGATTACGAAGAGGACGCGCTTGATTTTGCCCGCTGCAATGCAAACAGAAATCTGCCCCCGGAAACAATCAATTCCGGGGTTGGGTTCAGCATACTTGACTGGCGCGCTATAGATGAGTTCTTGCCTCGACATCAAAAGTTTGATATGATAATTGCAGCGGATGTTGTGTATGAGCGGCGAAATTTTTTCCCGTTGATGGATGTGCTTCAACGCCTTTTGGCGCCGACGGGTACCGCCATTTTCACCGAGCCGGGGCGGACAATCGGAGATCAATTTTTCAAGTTGTTGCATGAAGCTGAGTTTGATCTCTCGATAAAGCAATGTTCTGTTGAGTTGGATGGAAAAACTACCGGCGTCCGCCGGGTCGAAATTCGTTCCGGGAAAAAGGTATGAACAACGACAAAAAGAATTTGATTTACCTCGCCGGCTTTATGGGAAGCGGGAAAAGCACGATCGGCCCGATTCTCGCAAACACGCTCGGATTCGATTTTGTTGATGTGGATAAGCTCATCGAAGAGCGTGAAGGGAAGAGTGTAAAACAAATTTTTCAGGATCAGGGAGAGGCGTATTTCCGGATACTCGAATGGAAGGTCATTGAAGAGGTCAGTAGTTGCAATAACCGCGTAATCTCCCTGGGTGGTGGTGCCATGATGGAACAGCGGAATTTTGATTTTGTGAAGAACTCCGGAATCATTGTGTACCTGTACTCCTCGCCCGAACATCTGCTGCAACGACTGCAAAACAAAACCGACCGCCCCGTCCTTTCTAACAGTGATGGCGACCGGTTGGACTTGCCCGAACTGCGTGAACGCATACTCACGTTGTACGCTGCCCGAGTTCCCATCTATTCACAGGCGCACATTACTATAGACACAGATCAAAGAAAGGTCGGCAAAACGGTTGACGATATTGTGAAAAAACTTTCCGGCATGCTGAAGAAATAACATTCAATTAGACGCCGCAGCCAAAACCAACGCCCTACTTCGCAGAGAAGATTGGGCTTGACATTGAAGCTCAAAACGGCTAAACTCACGCCAACATTCCACCCCTCAAACATGCCCGGTTCGCATCGGGCGTGCACGTCCGGGGTCTCATCAACTGTCGAGGTATGCATATGCCGGCGCCACTTGAATTCTCCGAATCTCTCGAACGTCTACCCCAAGGGATAACATCCATCCCGCCTGCTCTCCAGGAGAAACTGAAGTACGATCCTGAAAAAAAAATCCTTGTTCTAACCGGAGAACTGACGGATGCAGATCGCGATCAGTTGCGGACACTTTCCAAAGATGAGGAATTCTGGAAAGTCATCGAGCGCCTGTACCAAAAATCAGCGGCCCCGCCTTCGACTCTCCGATGGAAGGAAAGCGATGATTCCAAATTCGTTACCGAGGACCTTTCGGCGATGAAGCAGATTATCCACCGGTCACTTGCAGGGTGGTTTATTCTTCTGGGGTTCGGTTCTATCATCCTCATCATTACGCTGTGGCCTTCTGGGAACGATATGCAGACGCCGTTGGACCGGCGACTCGATTCACTGGCGCTGTTGGTTCAACGACTGTCCGCTCCGGTGCAGGACTCGACCGCAACAGATTCCATAAGGGCGGCACAGGGAACCACAGTCCATAATACGGCTCCGGCAATTGTGCATGAGGAGCCGGGGGTGTTGAGTGCCGAACAGAGATTCTTATTGCTTGCATTACTTGCAGGGATTCTCGGCGGGTCAGCCGGCGGGCTTTCGTCACTACTTGATTTCCGGGGTAACCGCAGGCTTTTTACTTCCTGGACTCTCTGGTATTTTGCCCAACCGATTGTCGCCGGAATGATTGCGGAAATTTTTTACGTCTGCATCCGCGCAGGATTTTTCGCCAGCTCAACGACGTTGCAGAATGTGAATGTCTTCGGTATTGTGGCATTCAGCGCAATGGTCGGGCTGTTCACTGATGACGCGACGAACAAGCTGTCGGAGGTTTTCAAAACTCTCTTCGCAACAGAGGCGTCAGAGGCACGCGATGGCAAACTTAACACAACCGAAGACCCAAAACCGGAGAAGGAATGTTGATTTCATGGTGAGACCGTAGCCATTCTCCTAAACGTTTGCCAGAACTATCCCCCCATTGATAGCCCCCCCAATTCGTTGCATCTCCATGAGTTAATAGCTATATTTTTGAGGAAAGAAAGCGGATTTCGTATCAAGTCTCACAAAGAAGGCTCATTACTTTGTGGGATTTTTTACAACGTCACGTTCCATCAACCGAAGCGGAGCTGTAGTGGTATCCTTTACTGAACAAAGACTGAATGAATTGCTGGGAAATTTCAAGGGCAAGAAAGTTGCCGTTGTTGGCGACCTTATGGTAGACCGGTATTACTGGGGAAACGTCAGTCGTATTTCTCCCGAGGCGCCTGTCCCGGTTGTTGAAGTAGTGCAAGAGCAGGTCCGCCTTGGCGGAGCGGCCAATGTCGCAAACAATATTCAGACCCTCGGCGGCGAGCCGATGCTTGTCGGCCTCGTCGGAAACGATCATCCCGGTCAGGTCTTTCTTGATATTCTGAAAGAACGAAATCTGCTTTCGAAAGGGATCGTTACGGATGCATCGCGTCCTACGACTATCAAGACTCGCGTGATCGCAAATTCACAACACGTCGTGCGTATCGATAATGAATCAAAAATAGAATGTCCCGAGCATATAAAGCATCTTATCGTCGACGCGGTGAAATACAATATCCACGAGCTGGATGCAATCATTATTGAAGACTACAACAAAGGCGTCGTAACGAAGGAAGTTATCCGCGAGCTCATTGCAGTCGCAACAAAATACAATAAGATTATTACTGTTGATCCGAAGTTCAATAATTTTCTTGAATACAAGAACGTTACCGTCTTCAAACCAAACCGGCGAGAGGTGGAAGATGTTATCGGCGGCCGACTGAAGACGAATCCGGATGTCGAAAAAGCAGGGAAGCAATTGCTCGCGGAGCTGAATGCGGAGAATGTGTTGATTACGCGCAGCGAGGAAGGCATGTCGCTGTTCGAATCAAACGGGGAAATTACGCACGACAGTACTATTGCAACAAACGTGCAGGATGTTTCGGGCGCAGGCGATACGGTCATCTCGACACTGACGATGGCGTTGGCAGCCGGAGCGTCGATTCGTGAAGCGGCAACACTTTCCAATTGCGCGGCCGGAATTGTTGTCGCCGAAGTCGGCATTGTTGCAATCCAACCCAAACAGCTGATTGAAGCTGCGCTGCGCTATTCACCGAACGGAAAGTTGTAATGGGGAAAGTTCTTTCGCTTGCCGCGCTTGTCAAAATCCGCCGGACACTTCGTCGTCAGGGGAAGAAAGTTGTTTTTACCAACGGCACGTTCGACATTCTGCATAGAGGCCACGTCGAGTATCTCGCCAACGCAAGGAAGCTCGGAGACGCGCTGGTTGTGGGACTCAATTCCGATGCATCCATCAGACGGATTAAGGGCCCCCGGCGTCCGGTGAACCCGGGACCGGATCGTGCTGCTGTGCTTGCCGGGCTTGCATCGGTCGACTACATCTGTTTTTTTTCTGAAGACACGCCGGGAAAACTCATTGCTGCTGTCATTCCGGACGTGCTGGTGAAGGGTGCTGATTGGAAAGTGGATTCAATTGTCGGGAAGGATGTTGTTGAAAAGAATGGCGGAGTTGTAAAAACGATTTCCCTTACGCCGGGACGTTCAACGACAAACGTAATTCAGCGGGTGCTTGATGCGTATCGGGAGTGACGGGCATGATCTGCATATTGTCTTCGCACGATGATACCGGCGTTGCGGGAAGGAACGCGTGAAGAAGCTTTTCAAATGGTTGGCATATTCGGCTGTAGTTGTTACCGTCCTGCTGGGCGGACTTGCGTTTCTCACGCAGACTCAATTCTTCCGCGACGGGCTTCGCTCGTTTGCTCTCGACCGTCTTGACACTCTCCTGATTGCCGAAGTTCATCTCGGTGAGATTCACGGAAACCTCGTGACCGGTTTTTCCATCGATTCTGTTTCGATAAAAGTCCGCGATCAATATTTTGTGCGGACGGATCGCATTGATATTCGCTACGATCTTTTTCAACTCCCATCTAAAAAAATCAGCGTAAGCTCCTTTACTCTTATCCGTCCGCAAATAGTTATGGTGCGCGGCGTCGATAGTCTTTGGAATTTTCAGAGAATGATCGTCCGGCCTGATGATTCAACGAAGAATCCTTTTGACTGGCCGATTGCCGTTCAACGGTTTCAAATTCAAAACGGAACGTTCCGGCTTGTTGATTCGACACGTATCTCGCAACCCGGGCACCGCGATCCCAATCCGTTCTTCGTCGAGTACCATGACTTTGCAGTTAGTGATCTCAACATGCGCATAAGCTCCGTCCTCGTTACCCGCGATGAAAAACGGGGATCAATCGATTCTCTCTCGTTCACGTCCGATAAGCCTGATATTCAGCTGAAAAGATTTTCTGCCGCCCTTCGTGTAACTCGAAAAGAAGCGACGGTGAAGGATTTATTTTTGCAAACGTCGCGCTCTACGATCCGGCTTGATGCGTCGATGAAAAACGTTGACCTTTTTCACCGGCTGGTCCTCGTTGACTTGCAAACAAAACCTGTCACCCTGGAACTCCACACACACGATCTGGATTTGAGCGAGCTGAAACGGTTTATCCATCAGGTCGATCTGGAAGGAAAAATAAAAGCCGATTTGATTGCCGATGGCGAGTTCGGAGACATAACTGTGCGGCAGCTTGACCTCAAAACCTACAACTCCGATCTGCATTTAATCGGAGGGCTTTATCATCTGGACCAACCATCGACACTGTACATCAGAGCGAAATGCCGTGAATCAAAAATACGCTATGCCGATGTTATGTCGCTGCTGCCGAACATCGACTTGCCGGATTATCGCTCATTCGGCACAGCAGAGCTGGATTTTGATTTCGAAGGCGAGCCGCGGAATTTCCGAACCAATTTTTCCGTTCGCACGGATGCAGGGTCGATTTCCACAAAGGGGGCAACACTGAAAATCGGAGGCCCGGAGATCTTGCGCTATAACGGGCAATTCCAAACGGAGGGCATCGATCTCTCTGCCATCCTGCACGACAAGCAATGGCAGAGTTCATTGAACAGTGTAGTGAAAATTAATGGATCGGGTGTTGCACCGGACAAAATCAATGTTACTGTCGATGCTGCTCTTGAACCATCCACTCTTGCCGGGAATAGTGTTGGCGTTTCGCATATTGTCGTCAACGCGGCGCAGAAAAAGTTCTTCAGTACCATTCAGCTTGTTGTCGGTTCAATGCATGCAGATCTGAAGGCTGAGCTCGATGGCAGCAACAAGCAACTTCCTTCATTTAACATCGACGGGAAAGTTTCGTCACTGAACTTGGCTGATTTTCTTTCGGATAAATCCCGGACGAGCAATCTGACATTCAACGTTAAAGCCGACGGCAGAGGTTTGAGATTGGATAATCTCAGTTGTTTCGCGGCGCTGGATTTTTCTTCATCCACCTACAAACAATACCGGATTGATTCGAGTCTCGTGAACATGACGATTGACCAGCGCGACCCGCTGCACAGTAAGCTGGTTGTGAATTCGAGTATTGCCGATTTTTCTATCAACGGCCAGTTCGATCTGGATTATATGGTTGATTTGATACGGTATGAGGTTGAAAGCATGAATCTCGCGATTGGCCAACGATTCAAGTCCCTTGACTCCACGCTGGCGTCATCGCTGGATGTGAAGGCGCTTGCAAATCGGGGCAGCAAACTTGCCGCGCAGAAAAAAAAGCTGGATACGGATTATGAACTGACGTTCAAAAATCTTCAGCCATTATCATTACTCGCCGGTGACAGGACATTCGATGCCATCGGAACAATCAAGGGAAATCTGAATGGCGATTATCAGAGTCTTGACGGCGGTGCGCTTATGCGGTTGCAGGAATTTTTCTACGGCAACGCCGATTCAGGGATGCTGATACAGGACGGCGTTATCTCTTTAAAATTCAGCGACCTTAAACCAACCACACCGCTTGCCGATCTAACGTTGCGTGTGAAGGTTGACGCAGGTAAGATGCACGTGAACCGGACCAAGCTCGATACGCTCAACTTCGGAATTTTTTACGAGAAGGAGTATGCAGGCTTCACTGTCCAGGCTGATTATGACAAGGATTATCATCTGCGCACAAACGGACAAATCGGAGTCAGCGACAATGGCGTATTATTTACGATGAGTCGCCTGGAAAGCATGTACAAGGACTTTCTCTGGGCGGCAGATGATGGTGCGATTATTTCAATCAATCAGAATGGAATGAGAGTTCAGAATCTTGTCTTGCGTCGCGATTCTCAAAGTGTGACCGT
Source organism: Bacteroidota bacterium (assembly GCA_046597825.1). Classification (GTDB taxonomy): domain Bacteria; phylum Bacteroidota; class Ignavibacteria; order UBA10030; family UBA6906; genus CAADGV01. The sequence goes on from JBKJJX010000205.1 coordinate 14,028, forward strand.
AAATGGAGCATTGCTTACGGGTGGCAGGATCGATGCAAATATTGTCGCGAACACATTGCATCTCGAAAATCTGAAATACGTACTGACACAGGAGGAACGCCAAACCGACCAACGGGGCTTTGAAGGATTTGCGGATTGCGAGATTCATGCCGGCGGTACGCTGGAAGCGCCGGTGTATGCCGCGAAGCTGAGGGCGCGGAATGTATTCTTTCGAGGCTTTCCATTCGGCATCATTCAAGGGGATTTGAATTACAAGGACAAGCTTCTGGCAGCAACACTTCTCATCGATAACCGGGCAATATCGAAAGCTGAAAAACCCGATCTGACAGTTCAGGGAACTCTGCCCATCGATCTTGGATTGAAAAATGTTGATCAGCGGCTCACTGACAAACCGATGGATTTCACTGTGTATTCCGATGGCTTGCAGATGAGCCTTCTCGATCCGTTGCTTGCTACGTTCAACGAGCTTTCAGGAACATTGAAAACAAACCTGAAAGTGGGTGGCACGCCGAAGCACCCGGAGTATTCCGGAGCAATCAGCATAGAGAACTGCGCGTTTCTGTTTGTCCCCAACAACATGCATTACGATGGAATGAGGGCGCAGCTTGAAGCTAGTGGAGAGCGCATAAAAGTTATCTCGGCTTCGGTAAAGAATATTCCGGCTGATAGCCGGCCAGGGCGTACAGGTGCGCTCAATATATCGGGGGATTTTTTGCTGCGCGATCTTATTCCGTCCGATTTTAATTTCCTGATCAACGGACAGCTTCTGGTTGTCAATCAGAACACGCGCACATCGGATCTTTCTGTGTATGGCGATTTATTTATGGAAATTCTTTCTCCGGGTTTGCGCTACACAGGAAACATCGAGCGTTCACTATTGGAAGGGCCGGTACTTGTACGCAACTCAAGCCTCATTTTCCCGCCGACGAGTCCAACGCCCAGGGGTGATGAGGAATTCTCGGTTCCTTTTTCGATCATCAATGATACGCTGAAGGTTGTTGAGGATTCAACCAAACCCGTTCTTTCCCGGTACTTTACTATGGCGGAAACAGGCCAAACAAAAGTCATAACAGAACAAGAGAGACATGGGCGGTCTTTTATCGAGGGCGTACGGTACGACCTGGGGATCGAAAGCGCGGGCGGCAATACGGAAATCCGTATGGTCTTTAACGCTGCAACAGGCGAAGAACTTATTGCCAACATTGACGGGAAGTTTACTATTACCGAAGACGGAAAAACCTGGGTTGGAACGCTGGATGTTACCCGCGCGTCGTACAACTTTTACGGCAAAAGGTTCGACGCCGAAGGCAGTATTACCTACACCGGAGATTTTCTCAATCCCGAACTGAACATCACAGCCCGATTTAATGGAACGCGTAAAGTAAGTGAGAAGGACCCCGAGGAACGCATACTCGTTATCCTGAAAATCACAGGAACCCGCTTCGCGCCGAAAGCAGATATGTCAATGAAGATAAACGACGTCGATTACAATGCGTACAGCGGACTCAAATCAGGGGATGTCCAATCTGACGCGCTGACGTTTGTTATTACCGGTACGTTTCCGATCTCCAGGAGCGAGGCGAATGATCTGGGCGAAGGCTTATCTTCTACTGTGAAATCGACGGTTGTTGGTGGGGCAACTTCTTTGCTGACAAGTACATTTTCCGAATTTCTCAGGAGCAGAACGGGGTTCATCAACTCTATAGAATTGGGATATGAGACCGGCTCGACAACGAACGTGAAAAGCTTCGGCCAAAGGGCCGATATACGCCTGAGCGGCACCGCATTCAAGGGTTACTGGCGCTATGGAGGAAAAATTCTGGAAGACCCATTCAGTAATGCGAATTTCAGTATCCTGTATTCGTTCGGTGATATCTTCGATCAGCCGCTTTTGCGTAATTTTATGTTCGAATATGAACGAAAGGTCACTACTTCGACGTTCTATCAGACGGAAACGCGGAAAGATGTTAACTCCGCACGGTTCTTTTATAGATTTTCATTTTAAAAGAACCGGAAACAGAATCAGTCTTTAACACCAAAGGTATTTTATCAAACATCTCAAAAAGAGACTTCTCGGCTTTCTCTCAGCCGATCCCGCCAAATCGTTCGGGCTCAAAGAACTCTCCAAACATCTCAAAATCAAAGGGAAGGAAGAATACAACGATCTCCGCTCTCTGATCGACGAGCTCGACCGGAAGGGGATTATTAATTCGGATGGACGCGGACGTATTCAATACGTCGTGCAAAAAGAATTGAAGCCGGCTTCCGGCAAAAGCAAAATCCTACCGAACAAAATTATCGGCACGCTGACCGTAAACCGCCGTGGTTTTGGATTTGTGAAAGTAGAGGGATTTGAAGAAGATGTTTTCATTCCCGAAAAATTCATGGGCACCGCGTTGCACGGCGACACCGTTGCAATAGAATTGTTCGCACGTCCGGTCCGCAAGGGAAGAAAAGAGGATGGCAAACTCGAAGGAGAAATCACCGAAATCATTGAGCGGAAGACGACAACAGTAGTCGGCAGACTGGAAGAGAGCCGGAATTTTTATTTCGTGGTGTCGGACGATCAGCGGTTCTCACGAGACATCTACGTCTCCAAAGAAGATGCAAAGCAGGCGAAGAACGGAGATAAAGTGGTGGTGAAATTGCTGCCGTGGGAAAATCCCGCGAAGAATCCCGAGGGGATAATCGTGGAAGTTCTTGGCGCGGCATCGGATGTGCGCGTGTCGGTGATGGGTGTTGCGCGGAGCTTCGGTTTGCCGATGAGTTTCCCGGCGAATGTTGAGAAAGAATCGGAGTCGTTCAGCGAAACAATATCGCCGGAGGAATTGCACACGCGTTTGGATTTGCGAACGACGACCTGCGTGACGATCGATCCTTTTGATGCGAAAGACTTTGACGACGCCGTTTCATTCGAACCGATGGGGAATGGAAATTTCCGGTTGGGTGTGCACATTGCCGATGTAAGCCACTTTGTTCGGGAAGGCAGCGCACTGGATAAAGAAGCATTCGAGCGCGGAACGAGCGTGTACATGGTGAACGAAGTAATTCCCATGTTGCCGGAACGTCTCTCCAACAATCTCTGCAGCCTTCGTCCCGATGTTGACCGGCTCACGTACAGCGTGATGATGGAAGTCTCCGCCGACGGGAAAGTGCTTGACTACACAATCCGTAAGAGTGTCATTCACAGTGCACGGCGGTTTACATACGAAGAGGTGCAGAAAATAATTGAAGACGGCAAAGGCGATCTGGCTGACCTGCTGCTGCCTCTTCACAAGTTTACGCAAGTTCTTACAAAGCAACGCCGGAAGAAGGGCAGCATCGATTTTGATACCGGTGAAGCCAAATTTACTTTTGACGCGGAGGGATTTCCATCTGCCATCATAAATAAAGTCCGTTTGGATTCACACCGTCTCGTGGAAGAGTGTATGCTGCTTGCCAACAAAATGGTGGCGCAACATATCGGCAAGATGAAGAGTGAAAGTCACGCAAAGCCGTTTATCTATCGCGTACATGATGCGCCCGATCCGTCGCGCCTTCAGGATCTGGCCAATTTTGTGAAGCAGTTCGGCTATTCGTTTGACGCGAAGAGCGGCGTTTCATCAATTGAGTTGCAGAAATTGCTGGACAAAGTGAAAGGCTCTGAAGTGGAGTTTGTCATTAACCAGGTTGCATTACGCTCGATGGCAAAAGCTGTGTACTCTGAAAAGAACATCGGGCACTTCGGCCTTGCTTTCAAATATTACACCCATTTTACATCTCCCATCCGGCGATACCCCGATCTCATCGTCCACCGGCTGCTGCATGAATATGAGCATGAAATATCCGCGCAGCGGCGGGCAGAGCTTATCCGAAGGATGCCGGAGATCGCCAGTCATTCATCTGACAGGGAAAAGATTGCGACCGAGGCTGAGCGCGAGTCGATCAAGGTCATGCAAGTCGAATACATGAAGCGCCATGTTGGGGATGAAATGGACGGCGTAATTGCGGGAGTGACAAATTTCGGAATGTTTGTGGAGATAAATGACCTGCTGGTGGAAGGCTTGATCCGCATTCGGGACCTTGCCGACGATTACTATCTCTTCGATGAGAAGCGGTACGAACTCAAAGGCCGCTCGCGTGGAAAAGTGTATAGACTTGGCGACAAGGTGCGCGTTCAAGTGGTCTCTGTCAATCCCGAGAACCGGGAAATCGATTTCAAAATCATACAATGAATTGTGGCAATTGGTTTGCTGTCTCTTATCACGGACGCACCTATGCATGCCAATCCTTCGTTGCATTTCTATCCGACTTTGTTAGTATTTTATGAGACACAACCACGTTCTTTTCACGAGTGAGGAAAGTATGACGGCGAGACGGCTCTTACTGGGTCTGGTTCTGCTGGCGGGCTTGATGCCGGCTTTTTTGTTTTCCCAGGATGCCAACTTTGGCAAAAATAAAGTCCAGTACACCAAGTTCAATTGGTTCTACATCCAGACTGACCACTTCGATATTTATTTTTCCGATGGTGGCGAGCAATTGGCTGAGTTTACTGCTGCCGTTGCGGAGACGTCGTACGCGTCGATCAGCAAATCCTTCCGTTATCAGCTTGTCAACCGTGTCCCGATCATCGTTGCCAACTCGCATAATGATTTCCAGCAAAGTAACGTCGTGAACGAATATCTTGATGAAGGAATCGGGGGCGTAACGGAGTTATTCAAGAATCGCGTGCTGGTTCCGTTCGAAGGCAACTACAAGATGTTCCGCCACGTCATCCACCATGAATTGGTCCATGCCGTTGTGAACGATATGTTTTACGGCGGATCAATCCAATCTATCATCGCCAACAATATTACACTGCAACTTCCGTTGTGGTTCAATGAAGGCATTGCGGAATATGAAGCCCAGAAGTGGGAAACCGACTCCGACATGTTTCTCCGGGATGCGACGGTGCACGAATACCTTCCATCGATTAACAGATTGAACGGCTATTTTGCTTACCGTGGCGGACAGTCATTGTGGTGGTACATTGCTACGAAATACGGACAGCAAAAAATCGGGGACATTCTTAACCGGATTAAGAGTACGCGGAATGTTGAAGCAGGGTTTCGCGGCGCGCTCGGTCTCGGGTTTGAGGAATTAAACGACCGATGGCAAAAAGAAATGAAAGTACTTTACTGGCCCGACATCGCAAAGCGGGAAGAGCCGGCGGATTATGCGCGCAAATTGACCGACCATAAAAAAGACGGCAATTTCTATAACACAAGTCCCGCATTATCTCCGCAGGGAGACAGGCTAGCGTTTATTTCCGATCGGAGCGATTATCTCGACGTCTTTACGATGAGTACAATAGATGGGAAGATTGAGGACAAGATTGTCGACGGACAGACGACAAGTGACTTTGAGGAGTTGAAACTGCTGACGCCGCGGCTAACCTGGTCGCCGGACGGAAAGAAGATTGCACTCGCAGCTAAAGCCGGTGAGCAGGATGCCATTCTGATTATCGATATGGAAAGTGGCGGCCGTGAAAAACTTACGTTTGATCTGAACGCCATTTACTCCGTTGACTGGTCGCCCAAAGGCGATAAGCTGGCCTTCGTAGGAAATAAGCTCGAACAGTCGGATATTTATGTGTACGACATGGTCAGTAAAAAATTAACAAATCTGACGGACGACATCTTTAGCGACTCGGATCCCTCGTGGTCGCAGGATGGAAACACGGTGTTTTTTGCTTCTGACCGCGGTGCAAATCTCCGCGGCAAAACGGCGGACATGCTCCACTACGATTATTCACAACGGGATCTCTATAGAGTAAACATCGAAACCGGATCCATGGAGCGTTTGCTGGATTGGGTGCATAGCGATGAGGGTTCGGTTGTTGCTTCTCCTGACGGGAAAAAGATTCTCTTTGTGTCAGACAAGAACGGCATCAACAATATTTACGAGCTCAACCTCGAGACGCATGCGACACGCCCCATTACAAACTCCCTGAGCGGTGTCTACCAGCTTTCGCTTTCGCGTGACGGTTCAAAGT
>JBKJJX010000171.1:0-31438 GCA_046597825.1 Bacteroidota bacterium
AAGGCAATCGAAACGACGGCAGCCGATAGTTAGTGAATGGAACGTACTGCGGAGTTTGCGCTCCATAGATAAATCTGTTCGCAAGCAGAAAATCTCCCACCTCAAGCGTATGTTCCATCGAGGCACTCGGTATACGGTAGGCTTCAAAAACGAAGGTCTTCAGAAAGAAAGCAACCAATATAGTCGCCAGCACAATCTGCAGATAATCGCGGACGCGGAGCGATGATTGTTCCATCTGCCAGAGTGAGACATTGCGTGTTGCATTCAACTCGTTCATTTATCTGATCAGATTTCCTATCCGGTTAAAGCGGATCGAGGCAAGCTTTGCGACCGGTTCGGAGAAAAGAGAAATGTCCGGATCCCACGACCAGTAGACAATGACCGGCGTGCCGACAACACTCTCCTTGGGTATGAATCCCCAGAATCTTCCGTCAAGCGAATTGTCGCGATTATCACCCATACCGAACACATAATCACGTTGCACCGTGTAGCGTTGGGTTGGTTTTCCATCCACCATGATGTTGGCTGATCCATCCAAACGAACCTGGTGGCCTTCACGCTCGATAAAAGTTTTCCATTTTTCAACATTCGTTACGGAAAGGGGAATTATATCACCCTTCGTCGGCACAACAACCGGCCCCCAATTGTCTTCGTTAAACGGCTCACCCTTCGGGAAAATGCGCGGATCGCCGAGGCCTTCGGGCATGATGCGCGGGCTGTTGAATTTTACATTGCGGGGAAAGTCCAGCTTTTTCCCGTTGAGATATACATATCGGTTCTGAATAAGAATCGTATCTCCACTCATGGCAATGCAACGTTTCAGATAGAACATGAATTCCGGTGAGACCACCTCGTCGCGCTGACCGGGGAATTCAAACACAATAACATCGCCCTGCCGTACATCTCTCCATTTCAGAAACGGAATCACATCCGTTACCCGAAACCATGGAATGCGGATGTTGGTAAGAGGGATTGTGCGGGGAGTGCTGCCTCCGTAGATAAATTTGTTCACAAAAAGAAAATCGCCCGCCATGATTTCATTCTCCATCGAGCCGGTCGGGACCTCAAACGCAGCCAGGACCATGCTGTTGAGAATAAGGAATGCCCCAAGAACGAACACAATATCCTTAAAGACTTCCTTCGGTGTTTGACTTTTCTGCTTGCCCTTTACTGCAGCTTCCTTTACCATACGCGATCCTTATTGGTTGTTGCGTCGCTGAATCCCTTTATTCGTCTTCCATCGAAAGCACGGCAAGAAACGCTTCCTGCGGGATTTCGACACGCCCCACCTGTTTCATACGCTTCTTACCCTCTTTCTGTTTCTCCAGCAATTTCCTCTTTCTGCTTATGTCGCCGCCGTAGCATTTTGCCAGCACGTTCTTGCGCATGGCGGATATGGTTTCCCGTGCAACGACCTTGCTTCCAATCGCCCCCTGAATAACGACCTCAAACATTTGACGCGGAATGAGCTTGCGAAGTTTGACGCAGAGTTTCTTTCCCCATTCATGCGCCTTGTCGCGATGAACAATCGTCGAAAACGCATCGACAGATTCAGCATTGAGAAGGATATCGAGCTTCACCAAATCCGATTCGCGGAAGTCGAGGACATCATAGTCGAGCGATGCGTAACCACGGCTGGTGGATTTCAGCTTGTCGTAAAAATCAAAGATGATCTCCGAAAGAGGCATTTCGTATTGGATATCCGCCCGCGTGGGGTCGAGGTATGTTGTATTCCTGTAGACGCCACGCCGGTCCATGCAAAGTTTCATGATGTTCCCGACGTATTCGGTCGGAACAATAATTTGTGCTTTGATAAACGGTTCTTCAACTTTTTCGATCTCACCGATCGGGGGCATGTACGATGGATTGTCTACAAGGATTACCGCTCCGTCTGTTTTTGTTACGCGGTACTCAACGTTGGGAACTGTGTTGATGATGTTTTGATTGTACTCGCGCTCGAGTCGCTCTTGTACAATTTCCATATGGAGCAAACCGAGAAACCCGCAACGGAATCCGAAGCCCAATGCAGTTGATGTTTCAGGTTCGAAGATCAATGCCGAATCGTTCAGCTGCAGTTTGCCGATCGCAGTACGGAGGTCTTCATAGTCTTCCGCATTCGTCGGATATACTCCGCTAAAGACCATCGGCTTCACATCCTTGTAACCCGGAAGCGGCCCATCGGCAGGATTTGCAGCAGAAGTGATCGTATCCCCGACTTTGGTATCATGGACGTCGCGGATTCCGGCAATCAGATATCCGACGCTGCCTGCGCTGAGTTCACCGGTGCGCACCTTCTTGAGTCCAAGGAAGCCGACCTCTTCAGCATCGTACGATTTGCCGTTGTGAAAGAACATGACATTCTCTCCCTCCCTCAACGTGCCTTCGAACACCCGCAGATAAACAATAGAGCCCCGATAAATATCAAACACAGAATCAAAGATAAGGGCACGCAACCGGGCAGCTGGATCGCCTTTCGGAGAGGCGATACGTTTTACTACCGCTTCAAGTATCGTATCAATCCCGAGATCCGCTTTTGCGCTGGCGAGAATGATCTCCTCGTCTTTGCATCCGATAAGGTCTTTGATCTGCTGTTTCACGGTATCGACCATCGCGCTCGGCAAATCAATCTTGTTGATGACAGGAATAATTTCCAGTCCGGCATCGATCGCCAGATACAAATTGCTGATTGTTTGTGCCTCAACGCCCTGCGAAGCATCCACCACAAGCAGCGCCCCTTCGCATGCGGCAAGCGAGCGGGAAACTTCGTACGAAAAATCCACATGGCCGGGAGTGTCAATCAGGTTAAGCGTGTATTCGACTCCATCGTTCGCCTTGTAGAGCATGCGGATCGCATGGAGCTTGATCGTAATGCCGCGCTCCTGTTCCAGGTCCATGTCATCGAGAACCTGGTTGAATTTCATTTCCCTCGCGGTTATGGTGCCGGTACGTTCGAGTAAACGGTCGGCAATTGTTGATTTGCCGTGGTCAATGTGGGCAATTATGCAGAAATTTCGGATTTCGTTCATCGGAACAGCGTATTCTCCTGCTTCCTGAATAAAGAAAAAGTCCGGGCCACCTCGACTCTGTCGGGACGGGACGGACTTGACTCAGACATCGAAAAAATCTCTACCAATATACTCGTTTGGCGAACGATTTGCAATGCGATGGTGTTTGAATTTACACAAAAAAAAAGCCATCTCAACGATGGCTTTTTATTCATCACATGGTACTTCGTCATTTAAGCAAAAGCATCTTTCTTACAGCAACGAAACCGCCTGCCCTTAGCCTGTAATAATAAATTCCAGAAGAAGACTTCTGAGCATCGAATTGGACTGATTGCCTGCCTCCTTTTCGATCTTCATTCACAAGCGTTGCGACCTCCCGGCCTAACACATCGAACACTTGCAGTGTAACATGTCCGTCAAATGGCAGCGAATAAAGAATTGTTGTAACTGGATTGAACGGGTTGGGATAGTTCTGTGAGAGAGCAAACTCGTGCGCGATATTCTCATCGCTCCCGACCGAGGTCAAGGCATTGGTCATGACAACGTTGATATTTGAGATGTAAAATGTGTTGGGTGGAATATTCACAACCACCTGTTGCCAATCATATGGTTCGCGATCAACCGCCAGCGTCACTTGCCCCGACGGCAGAGCTTCAACACTGTACGCGCCGGTTCCGGTGCTGACGCCCGCTCCAACAATCTCGCCGAGTGAATTCTTCGCGATAATCCGTCCACCCGGAAGAGGCTGACCCAGGGATGTACTCGAAGTTCCGCTCAAGCGAACAAGTCCATTGCTCTGAATCCGAACAACTCCCACACTCGCTCCGGTGATTTGGCCACCGGCGACGACGCTGTCGGCAATCTGCCAGCGTGAAATCCCAAATTGCCCCTGTTTGTAAAATCCGAATGAATAGCTGCTGAAGGGAATTGCAAGAATTGTATATGTTCCCACCGGCACGTCCGTGAAAGCATAGGAGCCGTCGCCGTTCGAATGAACAACCTGGGTCGGCGGGAAGCCGTTGGGGGGGCGGGGAAAGAGAATAACGCGCGACGGTACCGGCGTTATCGTTGAATCAACAACGACTCCCTGAATCCCATTAGGCGAACCAATCCGCACCTTCAAAGAGAAGTTGACACCTGAGGTATCGTTCAGTACTGTAATAATTTTCGCCTGTGTTGGATCGGTCGTGCGGTCGAAATATTGAATAAGGAAACCGGGTTTGCCTGCTGCCACGATGTACGATCCGTTCTGAGGTACCTCTGCGTGGAACCGTCCCTGATTATCAGTCAACCCATTCCATATCACGCCGCGGGAGTAACCGATTCCGGAAAGTGTACGCGCTTCTACTCCGAGGCCGGGCGTTTGGCCTGTTGTCGCTGCAAGATAATTCATCTGTTGGATTGATCGCATAACGGCAACCGTTGCGTTCATGATCGGCTGCCCTTGTTCATTCAGCACCGTTCCGTTGATGGAGGAAAAGTGTAACTCGACTATCCGACGCAGTCCGAAGTTTGCTGTGAAATTTGTTCCGTTTCCAACAACTACCGTCGTTGCACTTGAGGGTTCGGGTACATTATCGAACCACTCACCGCGGTAGTTTTGCGTTGAATTGGGTTCGGACTGCGGCTCCGCCCGAATCAGATAGCGTCCTGTATCAAGTTGCGCCTCGTAGTGTCCCAACGAATCTGTCACGCCATACACTTCAGACCACATGTTCGCCTGGCGACTGAAGCGAACCCGGACAGAGCGAAGAGGAACGCCTGTTGAATCGTCGGTGATGGTGCCGCGTATTGTTCCCCGCAAACGTGCAACAGCTCCCGCTGTTGCCCAAACAATTACGCTGCGGCCGCTTTCTACAACACCCGAATCGTTGGATCCAATCGATCTAATATAGTAGTAATAAGTCCGTCCGCTGATAACTCCATGATCATCGAAAGACCTGTGGTCGGATTGATTAATGCGAGTGAAGTGCGAGCTATCGCCCATCGAGCGGTATGCATTAAAGTACCACGGACCGGGCGATGCCTGCCATGAGACAACAATATGATTGTCGCCAGGGAAAGATTGAGCGGTAACGTTTGTAGGAACGGGAGGAGTTGGCTGTGCGTACGCCAGCCCGGCGAACAACAAAAGCTGAAACAACAAGATGGATTTTTTCATACTCCCCTTACTTCCAGAAATTCCTGTCCGGAAAAATTCTTTGCCACATTCACATCTTCAAAATACCATTGCCCGATGAATGAGGTTTTAACACTCATGTCACCGGGCTTTGGTTCTTTCATTTCAATTTTACTTCAACAGAAGCATCTTGCGTATTGAGGAGAATTCCTTCCCGCCCACACTAGCCGAGGCAGACATCCGGTAGAAATAAATGCCGCTTGCGACGGCGTGTCCCCCATTATCTTTGCCTGACCATAAGAGCTCATGATTCCCTGCTGCAATTTCATCATTCATAATCGTTGCGATTTCCTGACCCAGGACATTGAACACTTTTAAACTTACTCTGCTTGCCGTTGGCAATTGGAAACTGATGGTTGTGGTCGGGTTAAACGGATTCGGATAATTTTGATTGAGTGCAAACGTTCCCGGCAGAATCGAAGTGCCACTCTCGGATGTTACACCGTTCGGCGACATGGTGAGATTAACATTGTTTATCGTATAAACATTCTCGCCCACAACGAACGATGTTTGATTCGAATTATAGCCGTTACGATCTACAAGAACAGTTACCACGCCGGAAGCAACTGCGTCCAGCGTATACGAACCGAAGCGATCGGTTATACCCTCGCTCAATAATTCTCCGGTGGCATCCATTGCTGCAACACGAACACCTGAAATAGGCGCTGCACCATTCCGAATAGTACCATTCACCTGCGTCAAACCGCTGCTGGTAATTGCACGAACGCCAACATTGATTCCGGTGACATTACCGATTACATTCACCGTGTCTGCATCCTGGATGCGAATAATTCCATACGCACCAGCTTTATAGAATGCATGACCGAAGCCGCTGAACGGGCTTGCCAACACAAAGTATTTACCTGCTACAACACCTGTTATGCTGTATGCGCCAAGCGAATCTGTGTGGATGTAACGTTCGCGACCGCCGCTATTCCGAACAGGAATGAGCGCAATGCGTGAAGGAACCAGCGTGCCCAATGAATCGCGTACAACTCCGCTTACGCTATTGTTTGGAACCGGACGTACAGCAAGCGAAAAGTTAATGCCGCTTGTGTCGCGTGTACCAAGGATTATGATGTCGGCGGTCTCGACCGTTGTCTTATTATTGTAGTATTCCGGTAAGAACCCTTCTCTTGATGCAAGGGCAATGTAGTTCGTGTTCCCAACAACACGTGCTGCGTAACGGCCGAGAGAATCTGTTCTTCCGGTCCATCTCACTCCCCGTGCATGGCCAACACCGTCAAGTCCCATTGCTTCGGCGCCAATACCGGGAGTTAAACCCAGCGATGCGAGGAAATTCATTTCCTGCACCGTCCGAATTATGGAAACCGTCGCATTGCGCAAAGGAACATTCGCGGTATCGCTGACAACTCCGCGGATGTATACGTAGACTGGTGGAGCAACACGCGCTAATCCAAAGTTCGCGGTGAATGTTGTGCTATCCCTAACCACAATCACTGTCGCGCATGCCGGTTCGGGACAATTATCAAAATATTCAGAACGGTAACGGATACTGTCATGAACACTGTGGGACTCGAGTGCTGCACGTACAATATAGCGTCCGCTGTCAAGAACCGCCGAGTAGCGACCGAGAGAATCCGTGCGGACTCCGGGCATGTTACAAATGCTGCTATTCCTGAAGAAGGAGATCATTACGTTGCGTAGCGGTGCAGATGATAAGTCATCAACCACCGTCCCGCGGATAATTCCCCGCGCATGGTACGGCGCAACCACGTGAACGCTTGCCGTGTTGCTGGACGGGCTGAGTATAGTATCGTTCTGCGACGCACGGACAAAATAGTAATAGGTGCTATCCGCCCGCACTGAAAAATCGGTGAACGTCGTATCCGACGTGCTCGAGAATGTACGATAATGCAGCGTGTCGTTGACTGAGCGATACACTCTGTATCTCCAGGGACCGCGGCCGCCATTCCAATTCATTCGGACGGAGAACATATTGTCGTGTGGCGCAGGAACAAGCCTCGCAATCAGGTTGGAGGGAGTCGGTAACGGCGGCAGTGGTTCGAGCATGAAACTTGCAACATTGCTACGGCCGCTCTCCGTCGTCCCAACAAATGATTTGACGAAATAATAATAACGCGTTCCCCGTACGATCGTAGGATCAACAAACGATCTCATTCCTGTTGTTCCAAGCGGGGCAAAGTGTGAAGTATCGTTGGCAGAACGATATACTCTGAATTGCCAGCTGCCTTCCGAGGCGTGCCATGTAAGATATGCGCTCGTCCCTGTACTGTTAGGAGGCAAAGTAACGTGAAGTTCCGTCGGTGTAGGCGGAGTCTGCGCATACACGCCGCTGATAAAAATAAAAATCACAAGCAATAGTGACAATATGCGAGACATTGAAACCTCCTGAAAATTTGGGATTTGGATTAAGAATCTGATACAATATACCGGTAACTATATTCAATCGGCAATACCATGAATATGGTAATTTGAAATCTGATCTCCGGAGTAAAGCTATCGAAAGAGCCTGTACTTAAGGGCTTTTGACACAGCTGCGGACTTGGAGTGAACCTGAAGTTTTTCGTACACGCGTTTGATGTGGGATTGAACCGTGAGCGGACTGATAAATAATTTTTCGGCGATGCGCTTGTAGCTGTAACCTTCAACAAGCCATTGAAGGATGTCGAGCTCGCGTGGCGTAAGATTCATCGTGTCTGCTGGGGCTTGCTCCTTGCCGCGTACCATCGTAAGCAAACGGCGGGCAATCGAGGCACTCATTGGCGCGCCGACACTTATTTCTTTGATCGCACGAAGAAGTTCCGTCGACTCGGCATTCTTCAATACGTAGCCCGAAGCTCCCGCGCATATCGACTGGAAAATCTTGTCATCATCGTCGTACACCGTGTGCATCAGAACGTCAACCGAAGGAAATCGTGTTTTTACAATTTTCACTCCTTCAATCCCACTCATGCCGGGAAGGCCGATATCCATAAGCACGACATCCGGCACGTTCCGGTCAAGATCCTTCAGCGCTGCCTCGGCGGAATTGTATGCGCCCGTACACGTCATTCCGGCTGTACCGTTGATGAGGTCAACAATTGTTTCCCGGATGCGGGCGCGGTCTTCGACCACTGCGACCCTGATTACACCGGATGGTTCCTGTTTTATATCCCGCGTTGTCATGATTGATTTTCCAATTAGGGAATTGCTGCCGTTAATTGCACTGTCGTTCCTTTTCCCTGCTGCGACATAATCGTCAAATCCCCATCCAATGTGCCGGCACGTTTCTTCATGTTGCCCAATCCATTTCCATCTCTCGCAAGGTCAGCGTTAAATCCTTTTCCATCATCAACAATTGTCATGATTAGTGATTGTCCCTCACGGCGTATTGTCAGCAGCACTTTCGTTGACTGCGCATGGCGTATAACATTATTGATCGCTTCTTTGAATATCAGATAAAACCGCCGCCGGAAACTTAACGGCAGATGCAACTCCGAAAGTTCTTCGGGGATATCAATTTCGTAGTTGATTCCTTTGGCTTCGAGCATACGGCCGGCATGGGTCTTCATCCGCAGGAGAAGAAATTCGAACGAATCATTCTTCGGATCTACTGCCCAGACGATATCGTTCATTGCATCAACGAGGCCACGGGATGTTGTTCCGATTTCCTGTAACAGCGATTCGATCTTCGGGATATTTGCTTTTTCCGGACGGCCGTTTGTTTTCGCATGAAGCTCACGCAAACCGACATCGCTGAACAGAGCGATCTCTGTCAATGTTGACCCGATGTCGTCGTGCAAGTCAACTGCAATTGATGATCTGATGCGCTCGATCTCCAATAACTTGTTAACACGATAGCGGTACAAAAGAAAAAGAATTGCTGCAATTACAACCGTCGCAAGTACACGGAACCACCACGTCTTCCAGTACGGCGGCGTGATTGTAATCCCGACTGACATGCCTTGCTCATTCCATATGCCGTCGTTGTTGGAGCCTCTCACACGCAGCACGTAATGTCCCGGATCCAGATTTGTATAGCTGGCATAGCGGCGACGGGATGGGGCTGAGTTCCAACTTCTATCCAGTCCTTCAAGCATATATGCGTAGCGGTTCTTCTCAGGCGATGTGTAGTTCAGTGCAACGAACTCAAACGAAAAGAAATTCTCCGCATATGACAATTCAATCTGCTTCGCTGTCGCAAGCATATGTGAGATGGGAACTACTTTATCGAACACTTTAAAATTTGTAAGATGAACCGGCGGAATGAAGTTATTTTCCCCGATACTGTCCGGAAAGAATGCATTAATGCCGTTGATGCCGCCGAAAAACAATTCTCCGTTCCGGCTCGCACAATAGGAACCCTGATTGAACTCGTTCCCTTGCAGTCCATCCTTCAAATCATAATTCCTGAACTGATTGTTGGCGGGATTAAATCGTGAAATGCCTTTGTTCGTGCTGAGCCAGAGATTTCCCGCTTTATCAGGCAGGATGCCGTACACAACATTGTTCGACAAACCATCCTGTTCCGTGAAGTGAGTGAACGATTCCGTCGTCGGGTCGAACCTGTTCAGTCCGCCACCATAGGTTCCCATCCAGAGAATGCCGGAGGTATCTTCATAGATTGAAAGAACCGTGTTATTGTTCAGGGTTGATGATTGCCGCGTGGAGGCTTCGTATCGCTTAAAGGAATTCGTCCCGGGGATATATCGATGTACTCCCCCGCCCAGGGATCCGATCCAGATTATGCCACGCCGATCTTCATAAATCACCATGACAGACGTGCCCGCCAGCGCCGCCGGATCCTTTTCATCAGCGCGGTAATGAATAAATGTGCTGGTTCGCTTCCGCAAGCGATCAATGCCTCCGCCCTTGTTCCCGATCCACATATCACCATTGCGATCCTCGCACAACGCAGTGATCTCATCGAACGAAAGGCTGTTCGGAATATTGGGATCATGGCGGAAACTCACGAATGCCTTTGAAGATTTGTCAAACCGATCAAGTCCTCCCCCTTCCGTCCCCATCCAAATACTACCGTCAAAAGCTTCGCACAACGCGAGCACGTTGTTGTTACTCAGGCTGTGATTATCACGCGGGTTGTGTGCGTATGTCCGGATTTCTTTCCGGCTTCGGCTGAAGTGGTTCAACCCGTTGCCGTACGTGCCGACCCATAATTCACCATCTTTGTCTTCAAGAATCGCCCAGACGTCATTCCCGTTCATATCGTTCGGGTTGTTGAGATCGTCGTAGTAATGCGTGAAGCGGTTCTTCCTCCAATCATATATGTTCACCCCGCCTGCGCCTGTTCCAATCCAGAGAATTCCTGAATCGTCTTCATACAATTTACTAATGATATCATTGTTGAGGCTGTTCGGGTTCTGGGGAACACTTTTGTAGCGGGTGAACGTATTTGTTATCCGATTGAATGCATTCAGTCCGGCGTCTCCGGTTCCAATCCACAACATTCCCTTTGAATCTTCGTGGATGGAAAGTATGAGATTACTGGAAAGTGATTTTGGGTTCTTCGCGTCATGAACAAAATGCGAAAACGAGTTTGTGGTTTCGTTGTAGCGATCTAGGCCCCCGCCCCACGTCCCGACCCAGAGAGTTCCATATCGATCCATATACAACGTTTGAATATTCTCGTTGCTTAAACTTCCCGCAATAGTCGGGTTGTGATGATAACTGATGAAGTGAGGGCTTTTCAATTCTTCGCCATTCGGCGGCAACTGCAACCTGCAAAGTCCCGACCAGGTAGCCACCCAGAGATTTTTGTTTCGGTCTTCGGTTATCGACCAGATAGTGTTATTGCTGAGGCTATATGGATTCAACTCTTCAAACGAATATCGTGAAAACGTTCCCGTTGATTTGTTGTAGCGGTTCAATCCTTTGTTGAGTGTGCCAAGCCACATTTCCCCATTCGAATCCTGAAACAGAGAGATAACATTGTTCTCACTTACACTTGTCTGATCTCCATCTCTGTGCGGATAATGAAAGAATTTGTTTTGTGCGAGGTCGTATCGTTCCAACCCGCCCCTCATAGTGCCGATCCATAAGTTGCCATCACGGTCATTCAGCAGACTCCAAATACTATTGTCCGCAATGGAATTTGAATCGGAAGCATCGTGCTTGAAGACGGAGATGGAATATCCGTCGAAGCGATTCAGTCCATCCTGCGTGCCGAACCACATGAACCCCTGCGAGTCCTGAACAATTGCGTAGATAGTTGATTGCGACAACCCCTGTTCGGGAGAAATGTGGTCAAGCTTCAAGTCGGCGGGCTGCCCTTTCACGGGAACGATGAATCCCGACAAAAGCAGACTACCGAGGAAAATTTTTGAGGCAAAGCGAAGAGAATTCACACACGAACGTAGAAACGTTTTCGATGAAATTCAAGCAGAGAGTGCAAGGCAGCGTTTCAGTTTCGAAGTGAACGGAATGACACCACCTTTCTCATACTTAGACACTACTGTACGCAACATTATCTTGCTCCTCACAAAGTGTCTACTTATCTTGATTTCAAAAAGATTTTCAAAGACATGCCGCCCATCTTTCCATCTGCAATAGAACAATTCTTAGAAAAATTCGGAGCGAACCGAGCACTTCCGAAACGTCCGGTTGCTGTGTTTGATTGCGACGGCACCATTATCAAGGGCGATATCGGTGAGGCAATGTTTTATCATCAGGTAGAACATTTCCAGCTGCGCGAATCACCCGCGAATATTTGGGTTGATCACCCGAAGCGCGAGGAACTTGATAATCTTTACACGACACTCGCCAGCCTTCCCGATGAAAAGCGGAAACACGACAGGCGTTTCATCTCGTTCGCGGAAACAATGCTTGAATGGTATTTCGATCAGCTCGTTGAAGGAAAAGTGGAAAAAGCCTGCAGCGACATCGTTAAACTGCTGACAAAATTCTCCGACGACGAAGTTCACCGAATAGCAGTGTCGACACTGAAAGAAGCGCTTGATGCTCCGGTTTCCACCCGCAAAATCGGCAAGCATGAAGTCCCCAGCGGGATCCGTTATATTCGTGAAACAGTAGAACTGCTGAAGCAACTGCAGGAACGGAATTTCGATATATGGATAGTCTCCGGCAGCAACCGATGGAGTGTCGAAGCTGTCTTTGAATCGTTAGGTATCCCGAAAGATCATATCATCGGCATTGAACTGCAATCAGTAAGCAACATGCTGGGCACAAAAGTGCTGACCCCCGTTCCCGTTCTTGAGGGAAAAGTTCAGGCGCTGCAACAACTCATTCCCGATTCTCCGATCATCTTTGTCAGCGACTCGATATTCGACCTCCCGATGTTCGACTACTCAATCGGTTTGAAAGTGTTCGTCAACTCGCGCATGGAATCCTCGTATTCGTTCTTCAAAAATGCGCAAATAACGCCCGATGCTTCATGGGCAGTGTTTGAAAATCCTACTCTGCTGGAATAAACATGGCCGATGCAGCGGTTACAGTAATCGGCGGCGGTGCAGTGGGACTCGCGATCGCTGCGGAATTGTCGAAGCACTACTCCCCTCTCTTTCTCCTCGAACGGCGTTCTCAATACGGAACTGAAACATCCAGCCGCAACAGCGAAGTCATCCATGCCGGATTGTATTATCCGCACGGCTCGCTCAAAGCAAAACTTTGCGTTGAGGGGCGGACATTATTGTATGAGTTGTGCGAGAAGCATGATATTCCTTATCGAAGGATTACGAAGATTATCACCGCTGTGGCAACGGATGAAATTCCTCAACTCGAAGCACTCTTTGAACACGGAAAGGCAAACGGGGTTGAGTTACAGATGCTGAGTGCCGATCAGGTGCATGCACTTGAGCCGCACATTGCTTCAGTCGGAGGAATGCTCTCGCCAACAACCGGAATCATCAGCGCTCATGGATTGATGGATTATTTCTATCACTCGGCAAAAAACAACGGAGCTGAAGTTCAAACACATTGTAATGTGGTTGGATTGCAAAAACAGAACTCTCATTTCGAAGTTACGATTGAAGAGGGCGGTACGCGGTCATCATTCACGTCTGAAATCGTCATCAACGCGGCGGGATTAGAAAGCGACACAATTGCTGCCCTCGCCGGAATCGATATCGATGCGGCGGGCTACAGGCTTCATCATTGCAAGGGAAGTTATTTTGCGGTTACCAATTCGAAACGCAAACTCGTCTCCCGCCTTGTCTATCCCGTCCCACCGAAAGAATCGTTGGGTGTTCATGCGCTGGTGGATTTGGGGGGAAGGCTGAAGTTCGGGCCGGACGTGGAGTACATGCCTGCGCGAACGTACAATTATTCGGTGGATGAGTCGAAGCGCCACGCCTTCGCTGAATCGGTGAGAAGAATACTTCCTTCAATCAACGACGAAGATTTGACTGCCGATATGAGCGGAATCCGTGCAAAGCTGCAGGGGAAGGGAGAACCCGTCCGCGACTTTATCATCATGGACGAAGCAGATCGCGGGTTGAGTGGGTTGATAAATCTGATTGGGATTGAATCGCCGGGATTGACTTCGTCTGCGGCGATTGCACGATATGTTCTCCATCTCTTGACAAACTAATTCCGCTCGTAAAATCCCGTTACCTCTGCCTCAGCAATTACCTTCCCTTCAATCGCATTCATGAACTGATTCAGCGAAACACTCACTCCCGGTTTCAGTGAATCGATATTCAGTGAATAAATCGTGGCGACGTATGGATGTTGCCCGGAGCCTTTCGGTGGCGCGGGTCCGCCGTATCCCATCTCTCTGAAACTATTGATTAGCTCTTTCGCTCCCGCCGGCAAACTGTTGCTGCGCGAGGCTCCCTCGACAAGCTTCCTCGTGTTGAATGGAATATTTATGACGAACCAATGCACCCAGTTTTTTGCAACCGGATGCGGATCGACAATCGAGAGCGCAAATGATTTTGTGTTGATGGGCGGATCATTCCATTGAAAGCCGGGAGAAATATTTTTTCCTCCAACAACAGACGTGTGTGCAAACCGCGTGGGAATCAGTTCTTTATCTCTATACGAAAGACATTCGAGAGTGAACATATGGTACCTCGTATGATGGAAGATTTATAACCACAGAGACCGCGGAGTTTCCGGGAGTGACAGAGAGTAGTTCCTCAAAAAGAAGTTATGTCAGTGACCTCCAGAATCTCTGTGTTCTCGGTGGTTGAGCATTTGAGCTTTTCAGTCTATGGTTCTATACTAATCCCAAGCCGAGCAAAAGAGCAATCACGAACAACATTATCGTCACGACCATCTGGAGCTTGTTCATCGTTACTTTTGCCAGAACCCTGCTGCCGAAGAAAACGCCGGCAAAAGCAGATACGACTGCAATGGCCAGAAGGGACACATTTTCTTTCAGTCCTGTAACAGAAAGGTGATTGGCATAGACGCTCATCCTGGTTACATCGATAAGACATGCAATAACGACGCCGGTTGCAATAAAGCTCTCCTTTGAAAGTCCGGCACGTACAAGAAACGCACTACGCAAAGCGCCCTGATGACCGGAGACTCCCCCAAAAAATCCGCTCAAGAGTCCACCAACTGGAAGAAACTTTCTGTCAAATTCTACTTGCCGTAATGCCGGCAGGGCTTCAAAAACGGAAAAGGCGGCAATCAACATTCCCATTATCAATTTGATTGGCGTGATGAAAAACGTTCGTCCATTCAAAACATACGACGCTAACGGTTGCTGATCGGTAAGAAGAAATAAGAGCGCTGCGCCGGCGAACGCGGCAATCACTGCGGGTATCCCAAACCGAAGCACGACTGAAAGGTTGGCGTGCTTCCCCAGAAGTGTGAGTTTGAATATGTTATTCAGAAAGTGGACGATTGCCGTCATCGCAATGGCCAGTTCGGTCGGGAAGAAAAGAAGAAACGCCGGAAGCAGCAGCGTGCCGAGCCCGCACCCGGAAAATAGTGTAAGTCCGGAAGCAAGCAGCGCCACGATCGAAACGACAGCGTACTCCATCACGCAATCGCCCGCAACAGCCAACGAAGAAGCGGCATTGTATCACGAAGGTATGAGGCGGCTGTGGCTGCAAAGCGTTTCGAGTGTATCAACGTTTCGTCGTCCCATTCCTTTCCGACAAAGAATTGTTTGTGCCGCAGATGATCGAGCAAGGGATGATCTTTCGCCACACCAAGAGGAGCCCGCTGAAGTTTTTCTCCCATGAGCGAACCGAACACTTTCTTGAACCGCTTGTCATCGACGACTTCCAGAAATTCGTCGGGCTTGCTGACGATGGATGCACGGATTGCCTTGATCTGATCTCCCGACGGCATGTACAATCCGCCGCCGACAAACACGGAGCCGGGCTCGATGCCCAGGTACAAACCGGGAAATTCAGTGGATTTCTGTTTCCCCCGCAACTCAAAACCGGCGGCTATGTTTGTCTTGTATGGCGCTTTGTTTTTACTGAAGCGAACGTCGCGGTAAATGCGGAAGATCGAGCGGCGGGGATTGAATTCGATTTCAGGAATATCATCACGGAGTTGTTCCCGTAGAGCAGCAATCAAACATTGCATCGGGAACTTCACATTCTCTTCGTATTCCTCCTTGTGTTTCTGAAACCACTCGCGGTTATTGTTCTTTTTCAGTTTCCTGAGAAAATCAATTCCGGCTTTGGGAAAGCCGTCGAATGGCGGGTAGAATTCTTCGTCGAGAGGAGTTGCGGCAGGCATATATTATCCCCTATTGAATTTTGCCTTCAGGTCATCAACGGAAAAATGATGCTCTTCTTTTTTGGGTTCGGATTTTCTCTCCTTCTGACCTCTGATGTCTGATCGCTGACTTCTGTTTTCCGTCTTTCGATTTTTTACTTCCGGCTTCAGACTTCTGACATCTGACTTCTTCTTGTCGTCGCGCTTCGCCGCGACAGCTTCAGATGATTTCATCGATAGGCTGATTCTCTTCAGCGACTCGTTCACCTCAAGGACTCTCACCTTCACAATCTGCCCGACCTTCACAATCTTTTGGGGATCTTCAACGTAGCGATCCGCAAGCTGCGAGACATGCACCAGTCCATCCTGATGCACGCCGATATCGACAAACGCTCCGAAGTTTGCAACATTGGTAACGACTCCCTCCAATTGCATACCAGGCCGTAAGTCTTTCAACTCCTTCACACCTTCCTGGAACGTTGCATATTTGAATTCCGCACGCGGGTCGCGTCCGGGTTTCTGCAGTTCGCTGATGATGTCCCGGATTGTTGGCTCACCGACGTTTTCCGTTATGTATTTCTTTATGTCGAGTGATTTGAGCTTTTCTGCTACATCGGGGACTCTGTCCACTGTAACACCCACATCATTCAGGATTTGCTCCGCAACCTGATAGCTTTCGGGATGAACCGCAGAATTATCCAGCGGGTTCTCTCCGTGGCGTATGCGGAGAAAACCTGCGGATTGTTCAAACGCTTTTGGACCGAACTTCGGCACTTCGAGCAGTTCCTTTCTATTACGAAATGCGCCATGGTCTTCGCGATATTTCATGATGTTTTTGGAAACCGTGCTGTTCAATCCTGAAACATAACTGAGAAGCTCTGCGGATGCAGTATTCAAATCCACACCAACATAATTCACGCAACTCTGCACCGTCTCCTCTAATTTCTTCTTCAGTAATTTCTGATCGACATCATGCTGATATTGCCCGACACCAATCGACTTCGGATCGATTTTGACAAGTTCAGCCAGCGGATCCTGCAAGCGGCGCCCAATACTGATTGCACCGCGGACAGTGACATCAAGATCAGGAAACTCTTCGACCGCAACCTTGCTCGCCGAATACACTGACGCGCCGGACTCATTGACAATAACTTTTACGGGCGGCTTATCCAAATCCTTTATCGCATCGGCTATAAACTCATCTGTCTCTCGTCCGGCAGTCCCGTTACCAATTGCAATCAGTTGTATTCCATGCTTCTTGATCAAATCGAGAACCGTTTGTGCCGCCTTTGCACGTTGAGCTTCTGCCTGATGAGGAAAGACTGCTTCGTAGTGAAGAAACTTCCCCGTCTCATCAATGACACACACTTTACATCCGGTTCGAAAACCGGGGTCAACGCCCATTGTCGGTTTCATGCCTGCCGGACTCGAAAGCAAAAGCTGTCGGAGATTCTCTTCAAATGTTTTTATGGATTCGTGATCCGCCTGCATTTTCTTTTCGACACGAACATCCGTCTCAAGCGAGAATCGCATAAGCCGTTCGAATGCATCCTTCAGCATTGTTTTGTAAAACCCGGCGACGTTCGACGCTTTCGTCTGAATTTCTTTCTCTTCCAGATAATTCAGGACAACATCCTCATCGAACTGCAACCCGAATGAAAGCACGCCATCATTCTCGCCACGCCTCAACGCAAGTATGTTGTGCGGCTGAATGTCTTTCACCTTCGATTTGTATTCACGGTACATCTCAAATTTTGTGGTACCGGGCGCAAATGAATCCTTTATCGTTGAAACAAACATCCCTTCTTTCAAAAAGTATTCGCGCAAATGTGCACGCAGTTCTGCCTTCTCCGAAACTTCTTCAGCAAGAATATCCGATGCCCCCGCCAATGCTTCCTCAACTGTCATCACACCTTTCTCTGAAGAAATGAACTTCGTCGCTTCATCTTCCAGCGAAGCTGCCGGAGATTCAGTGACATTGAGTGATCTGATAAAATCCGCAAGCGGCTCAAGACCCCGTTCTCTCGCGACAGTCGCACGAGTTCTCTTTTTTGGTTTGTAGGGCAGATACAAATCTTCGAGTTCTGTCTTCTCGAGCGTCGCTTCAATCTTTGCCTTCAACTCATCCGTAAGTTTTCCCTGCTCGGCAATGGATTTCAGCACAGTAGATTTTCGATCTTCCAATTGAGTCAGATATTCAAAGCGTTCAAACAAATTGCGGAGGTTTGTTTCGTCCATCTCCCCCGTTCGTTCCTTGCGGTAGCGGGCAATGAAAGGAATTGTTCCTCCCTCTGCCTGAAGCGCCAAAGCATTTTGGACGTTTGGGAGATTGAGTTTGAGTTCTTGCGAGAGAAGTTGGGGGATGTTGAGCATTGGGTCCAGTGCGATTAGCGATTAAGAAGGTCTTCCGGTGTGAGGCTCACATAGCTATGCGAACACTGTCGATTTCAACTTTTGTCGGGACAGGTTCATTGTTGGCAATACGTTCTTCGACGTTGAGGCGAATAGCATCTTTGATCATCTCACGCGCCTCGTCTGCCGTATCACCTTGGGAATAGCAGCCCGGAAGACTCGGGCAGATTGCAGTATAACATCCGTCGTCCTCTCGTTCCAGGACGATCATAAATTCCAAATCCTTCATACTGTGCCTTTCGGATAATTCCTTGTTCCGACTTTGTTTGTCTGAATGAATATAACTGAATGTGCTGGAGTGTGCAAGAAATTGAGGAGGCTAAAGGATCAACCGTTTATTTGTTAGCCCTTCCCTTTTTCCGTATCTTTTTTCGCCACAAAGTCACCGGGGCACATGTTACCCCTTCGTGTCTGCGTGGCAAATCTTTTTCTTGGACATTACAAGATCTCAATGGGCATCAAAGAAGAAATTCTAAAGCGTCGAACATTCGCAATCATCTCTCATCCTGACGCGGGAAAGACAACACTGACAGAGAAGTTCCTGCTCTACGGCGGAGCTGTGCAGCTTGCCGGTTCGGTCACTGCAAAGAAGCAGCAGCGACAGACAACAAGCGACTGGATGGAACTCGAGCGCAAGCGCGGCATCTCCATCAGCTCGACTGTGTTGCAGTTTGATTACAGCGGATACAAAATCAATTTGCTCGATACGCCGGGACATCAGGATTTTTCGGAAGACACATACCGCGTGCTCACGGCTGTGGATGGAGTGGTGATGGTGATCGACGCAGGTAAAGGTATCGAAAGCCAGACGAAGAAATTGTTTGAAGTCTGCCGCCGACGGCATATTCCGATCTTCACCTTCATGAACAAATGCGACCGCCCGACGATTGACCCGCTCGCGCTGATCGATGAGCTGGAAGAGGTGCTGGGGTTGAAGGCGTTCGCAATGAATTATCCTCTCGGCACCGGCAATGAATTCCGCGGCGTCTTTGACAGACAAACGAAGGAAGTCCATTTCTTTGAGCGGACTGTTGGCGGAATGTACCGCGCACCCGAAGCGATTGCATCGCTTCAGGATCCGAGTGTGAAGGACAAACTCAGCGAGACTACGCACGCAACGATGCTTGAGTCGATCGAGATGCTGGATATCGCCGGTTCGACCTATGATGCGAATGCAGTATTGAACGGCAAAATCACGCCTGTCTTCTTCGGCAGCGCGAGAAATAATTTCGGCGTGCAGTTGCTGCTCGATGGCTTCCTCGCCCATGCAGCGCCTCCAGCACCTCATGTTTCGGGCGAGCAGTTCATCGCACCGGACAATGAATCGTTCTCCGGCTTCATATTCAAAATTCAGGCGAACATGGATCCCCGGCACCGCGACCGGATTGCATTCATGAGAGTGTGTTCGGGCAAGTTTGTGCGGGACATGTACGTGACGCACCCGCGCACAGGAAAGAAAGTCCGGCTGGCGAATTCACAGAAGATGTTCGGGCAGTCACGGGAAACGGTCGACGAAGCGTATGCCGGCGACATCGTTGGGTTCATCGGGCAATCGGAGTTTCATATCGGCGATACGCTGACGGAGGATCCATCGATTGTATACGATGAGATACCACGGTTTCCGCCCGAGCATTTCGTTATGCTGCATAATCCGAGTCCGGCGAACTACAAAAAATTCCGCGACGGCGTTGACCAATTGACGCAGGAAGGCGTGGTACAGGTTTTTTACCGGGTGCATTCGGGCTCAAAAGTCCCGATTGTTGCGGCGGTTGGTCCCCTGCAGTTTGAGGTGGTTCAGTACAGACTGGAGAATGAGTACGGCGCTCCGTCCCGCATGGAGCAAACGGAATGGAAATTCCTGCGGTGGCTGTCGCCGGAAATTTCGGACGATCAGGTGAAACAGTTGGTAATACCGAGCGGGGCCGCGCTGGCGGAGGATTCACACGGCCAACGGGCAATTCTCTTCCCCGGCGATTGGGCGCTGAATTATTTTCTGGATAAGAATGAGAAGGTGGAGCTGAGTGAGTTGCCGTTTAAGGTTTTGGAGGAAAAAGACTAACCACGAAGCACAACCCTTCGCGGAAAAGCGCTCAGGGTTTAAACTCACAGCAACGTTCCCTTCATAATCATATACGCCACGCTGAAGTAAATCACCAATCCGGTCACGTCTACGAGCGTTGCAACGAATGGCGCAGATGAAGTGGCAGGATCGGCCCCAAACCTCTTGAGTATGAACGGCATCATCGAACCGGCAAGCGAGCCCCACAACACAACTCCCACAAGGCTGAACGACACCGTCATCGCAACGAGCAGCCAATGCACTCCGTACATGTCCGAGAAGACAGACCATCCAGCGATGCGAAGGAAACCTATCGAGCCCAGAATACAACCCAACAGCAACCCCGCAATAATTTCACGTCTCATAACCTTCCACCACAATCCCAACGTGACTTCACCCAACGCCATCGCACGAATGATAAGCGTCGACGCCTGTGAACCGGAATTCCCTCCGCTCGAAATAATAAGAGGCACGAACAACGCAAGCACCACCGCTTTAGCAATCTCCTTCTCAAAAAATCCCATCGCGGTCGCAGTCAGCATCTCTCCAACGAACAGAATGACGAGCCAGCCCGCACGTTTCTTTACCATCCTCAGAAGCGAAATCTCCAGGTACGGCTCCTCCAGCGCCTCCATACCACCGATTTTCTGAATGTCTTCTGTCGTCTCTTCTTCCGCTACCGTTAAGACGTCGTCAACCGTAACGATCCCGACCAGATGATCGTCGGAATCAACAACCGGCAGCGCAGTCCGGTTATATTTCCTGAACAAATCTACCGCGGATTCTTTATCGGCATTGACCCGGAGGGAGACAAAGTTCTCATCCATCATCTCGCTCACGAGTTTGGTGAGCGGAGCCAGAAGAAACTCCCGCATGCGAATATCGTCAATCAGCTTTCCTTTGTCGTCGATGACATAGACAACGTTGAGCGTTTCCTTATCCGACCCGTTTGCGCGTACAAAGTTCAACACATCCTGCACGGTCCAGTCTTTTCGAATCGCAATATAGTCCGGCGTCATCAACCGGCCGATGCTGTCTTCGGGATAATTCAGCAGCGATTGTGCGGTTGCCCGTTCTTCCGGCGTGAGGAGAGAGATAAGCTGCTGCACTGCTGCACTTGGCAGTTCTTCGAACAAAGCTGTCCGATCATCGGGAGCCATGGCATTCAGAATGCCTGCGACCTCTTCCCGCCCCATCGCCTTCAGCAAAGCCTTTTGCTTCTCAACATCAAGATATTCATACGTCTCGGTTGCAAGTTTGCGCGGAAGTAAACGGAAAATAATAGCTTCGTCTTCGGCGGGAAGATCGTCGATAAGCTCTGCGAGATCCGCGGGATACCAATCAACGAACAGTTCCTTGAGCGTTGCAAAGTCGCGTGCATCAATCAACGCACGGATCTCGGGTTGAATCGATTTGCCAATCATAATAGACCGGAGTTAGTTGAAGATGGAAAAAGATAGAGAGACAGGGAGACAAAAGCATCCGGCAAATGTACGTTGCCTGATTTTTAGAACGCAAAACCAAATCCTCCGTTGAGAAATATTCCTTCCGGCGAAGAAGCAATGGAGACTGAAAGCGTATAATCGGGCGAAAGCGGGGCAGCGGAAATTCCCGCTCCAGCATCGGCATGCCAACCGTTTGGGGAATTGCCACCAACATAGACACGGCCGGCATCTCCAAAAATGAACACGCCTACTTTTGTCGGGACAAGAAATTTCGTTTGAAAAAGAGAGAAGCGTAGTTCCGCCGTTCCAAGCAGCGAGGCATCGCCGGAAAATCTGTTGAGGTTGTATCCACGCAGATTCAGGAAGGAAGCCTCAAAGAATGGAAACGGGCCGCTTATTTTTTCTCCGGCTGCCCGAAGAGCAAGAGTAACGGGGCCCGAGCTGATATAACCGCGAACATCCCCTGAGTACCGCTGAAACGGTTTCAGTTTGTGAAATAGGCCGGGATAATTCCACGCGGAGAGCGACATCGTCAGCCCCGTCCGCTGCGGAATTCGAATCTCACCAAAATCTACATTTAGTACTACGCCGGCGCCCGTTACCGAACGATCATTCCCCAAACTATCAAACGCTGCGTTGCTCAGGAACCTGTTTGGCTTTTGCCGCACTTCGAAATATTTGTAGGAAATACCCGCACCGACAGTGAGTTTCGAATTCAATTTGAGTTTGATTGAAGGCGAAACAAAATATTGCCGCGAGGCGACTCTGTAGAAATCCACCTTCTCCAAGTTTTCATCCCGCATTGTGTTATTGCCGATTCCATAAAAATTACGGACCTCAAGTTCGGATGCGTACGCGAGAAGGTTGACCGCAAGATTTTTTCCGGCCGACGGAAAAGAAGCGGTATACTTGAACTTCCATCGGGCGGTCTTCAAGGTCAGGCCGCCGACCAACTCCATCCGATAGACGTACGGAAAAATACGAAATCCGAATTTATACAGTATTGCGCCCGTTCCGACAAGAATTCCATCTTCAGATGAGAGCCCGAGGAGTGAAGCAAGGCGCCAGTCTTCACCATAGTCTCTGTACGGCTCGTACTTCGCCTCTTGCTTCTCGTCCACCTCGATCTGCGCATCGAGAGCGCGCGGAGCGGTAATGATGAGGCACAGTAACAAGAGGAGCGCGATCTTTTTTGATTTGAACATGATTGCCGGTGAATTCAATGGATTAACAAACCGTTTCTGTCCAACCAGAACTCTTTTTTCGTTTCACCCATATCTATCAGTTCACCGTTGGCAGAATTAAAGAACACAACACGGAGCTTTCCGTCTTCAAATTTCAATTGAGCAAAACCAGAAAGCGACTCTCCGTTCTTTGAAAGCTGCGAAGCAGTGAATTCATTTGGCGGGGATGGGAGTTTGACCTTGTTGGATTTGCTTCCCGCTCCCGAAATGACAAAGACCGTCGGACATTCAGGACAGTCGCTATTTCTCTCCGGATACGAAAGCAGTTCCAAATTGTGTTCGTGTCCGGCAAGCATCAGATGAATCTTTGCACCGCCGGCATGAATGATCGTTTTAAGCGAGTCAATTTCAGCCTGATATTTTGGTGCACACAAATCCTGCGGGTCAAGCGTATTGACGAACCATTCAATAACGTTCGAATCCTTGTCGCAGTTCGGTAGATAATTCACCGTCTTCGCCTCATCATCCCAAACGGAATAGCCGCCACGCTCACCGACGGAATACCATGGGTGATGTTGCGCAAGAATGCGCCACGCAATTCCGGGCTGGTTCGCGGAATGTGTGAGCAATCTCCTCAGACTATCTAAAGCCGGATGCCACGTCGATGGATCTGTTCGCAACGGTAACGCAGAATCGTAGAAAATAAGTTGCACGCTATCCTTTGAACCGGCACGTACCGGATACACAACATCGGCGGGCATCTTATAATAGTACGTCCACCATTCTATTGCACGTTCACGTTCGTTTCCTCTCTCGGAGAGTCCGATCGGACCAAATTCAATATTGACAAGGCCGAAGAACAGCGATTTCTCAAATGCGTTTCTTGCGTAGTAGTCGTGGTTGCCGGAAACAGCGTGAACATTCGAACGGCCAATGCTTTCAAACGTTTGCCGGTAAGGACCGAGAACAGATTTTACTTTTCCGCCGACTTCATCGGCAGGGCCATTCAATCCGATCGGATAAAAATTATCACCCAGAAAAATAATTGCATCAGGTTTACCTCCATCGTGCTGTTCGGAGTACATCTCATTGACATATTTTGCTGTACCTCGTAGCGCGCTGCCAGTTTCGCCGGCATCGCCGATGGCAAGAACCGTAAGCCCGGCAGAAGATTCCACCCGCTGAATATTTTCCTGATGCGAACAACTTGTCACAATCAGGGCGAGAACTGCAAAAAGAAAATGTTTCATCAACATCTCAATAAGAAGTAATTGAAATCAGTACTGTCTCAGCCCGGTTGGCGTGGGAATATAGACAGTAGTATCGACGGAAGAACTTGGCCCCTCAACGAATGTGTTTCTCCCTTCATCATCATAAAAAAAAGTGGAGTGCTCAGACTGGGGGATGAACGGAACAATTCCCCATAACATTCCATGCACAACCGACTCATCAACAAGTTCATCATTGCCGTCACCTCCAACCACCCGGACCACAATGCTCGTTTCAACGTCTCCGCTCACAACGCATTTGTCATCACCACCACCCAGGTAGATCCGTATCTCCTTAGTCTCATCTGCCCGAAAGATTCTGCTGAATACACCGGCGCCGGGCGTTCCGTTTGTCTTTTTCTGATGTGCAACAACTTCAACGCGCTCGTCATCCAACCGCTTTACTTCTACCAACTCCGGCAAGTCGCTCAGATGTACGTCAACATACTCAGCGAG
This sequence comes from Bacteroidota bacterium, assembly GCA_046597825.1. Lineage (GTDB taxonomy): Bacteria > Bacteroidota > Ignavibacteria > UBA10030 > UBA6906 > CAADGV01. The sequence goes on from JBKJJX010000171.1 coordinate 24,635, forward strand.
AATGGCGTAATACTCATCCGCTGCCTTCTTGAAATTGTTTCGTCTGGATTTCAAGGCGCGAGTCAGCCATTCTCCGCGCAGGTTGTAGAATTCAGGCGGCATACTTTTCACGGCTTGTTCGATTACTTCGTCGGTGAGCGCTGCAATCACAGATGTCGCGACGCTATCCCAGGCATGTTTGTCGAGTGAGACGAGCAGGCGTCGATCGATGAACCGTCCGCCGAAGATGAGATTCGATATATGATGAAAGCGATCGTCGAAGGTCTCAAATTGCGAGGCTGCAGGTGAGCCAATCTTCGGAAACAGTCCGTCGAATCGTGAGAATGCTTCATCGCGATCCATAGGGATTGGAAACCAGACATCGTTAGTCGTTTTCTTAAACCGTGCCCATCGCCACCGGTCAAAATCCCGATCCCAATCTCCCACAAACACATCAAGCAGGCGGGCAGTCAGGAATGCATACGCGTCAATGACATTTCTGTTATCGTCCCCGAGCGTGTCAAACAACTTTATCGTAGTCAGAATGCTATCCGATCCCGCGAAACCATTCGAGACATTCTCCTCCGTCGTCGGATATTCTTCAATAATGCCGAGCATCCCCGCAAATGAATCTTTGAATTGTCCAAGGCGTTCATCTTCCGGCAGCATGACCAGCAGGGGTTTTGGATGAAGAATATGGAGTGCATCTGCCAACACATCGACAATCAATGCGCCCGCAGGATTGGAGGAACTGATCTGATCCTGAACAATATCCGCTGCAACTGTATTCTGCATTTCAGGTGACAAAAATGGTTTCGTGTCTTTGTTGACCGAACGGAAAAGGTAGACCTTCCCATCTTCTCCCCTGAGTTTCAGTGATTTGCTTTGGAAACCACTATCCTGTTGGATCGGGATGAGTCCGCCGCCGAATGTATGCATGTCCAGCACGCCGACCTTTGTCGGAGTGGTCCACAAGTCGCGGTAATGTTTACCAAAGAGAAACTCGTGAAAGCCCCCTGCCTTGTATTCAGGGCCGGCGATGATTGTAAGAGAGTCATGTCGCGAAGAATTTTGTAATCCGGAGTCGACAATCACGGTTCTGTTCAATCCCCCAACCCCCGAAGTGGACGAACATCCTGTGAGTGCAAGGGCGAAACATGCAGCGACAATGCCGGATCGATTCATCAAGTAAGGGAATAAAATCAGGTAAGAATGTTTGATGAGTAGAAGAATTACTTTTTGTATGTAATCCGATACACAACGCCGTTCATGTCATCGGAAACGAGAAGCGATCCGTCGGGCATCACGAGTACATCGACGGGCCTGCCCCAGGCTCTCTTGCCATCCAGCCATCCTTCCGCAAACGGTTCGTAGCTGACGGATTTGTTTCCATCCAACTTCACGAGCGTCACCCGATATCCGATTGCGGTACTTCGATTCCAGGATCCATGCTCGGCGATAAAAATCTGATTCTTGTACGTTGAAGGAAACATGTTGCCGGTATAAAAACGCATACCGAGGGAGGCGACATGCGGCCCCAACTTCTGTACAGGCTTCACATAGTCATCGATTTTTTTATCCTTTCCGAAATCAGGATCAAGAACATCGCCTTGATGCACGTAGGGAAAGCCAAAGTGCAAGCCTGCTTTCGGCGCATAGTTCAATTCATCCGCCGGCATATTATCTCCCATCATGTCCCGCCCGTTATCGGTGAACCACAATTCCTTTGTCTGCGGATGCCAATCCAATCCAACTGTATTGCGGACACCTCGTGCGAATATTTCCATGTCGCTGCCGTCCGGATTGATGCGTGTGATCGAAGCGTACACCGGATTATCGCGTTCACATACATTACAAGGAGCGCCAACAGGGACATACAATTTTCCATCCGGACCGAACGCGATAAACTTCCAGCCGTGATGTCCGTCCTTCGGATATGTATCTGTTACAACAATGGGTTTGGGCGGATCAGTCAAATGATTTTCAATATCATCGAAGCGCAAGATCCTGTCGATTTCGGCAACGTAGAGCGCACCCGAACGAAATGCGACACCATTGGGAGTTTCCAATCCCGATGCAATCGTGTATACACGATCTCCCTTCCCATCTTTATTTTTATCCGTTACCGCATACACATTGTCGCCTCTGGTTCCGACGAAAAGTGTCCCGTTGGGACTGAGAGTCAGCGACCGTGCATTCGGAACTTCGGCATACACTGAGATGTGAAAACCGGTAGGGAGTTTGATCTTATTAAGCGGGAGCTCGCCGGCATGAGAATGGATGGTAATGAACGCAGCGGCGAAGATCCAACAAATCGAACGTATCATGAGTTTTCTCATTTCTTCTTGTAGACGTTCAATCCAATCTTTTTGTCTTCAGCACCGGGAATGCTAACGTTTCCTTCGGTTGAGGCAATGATGATTGTTTTGCCCGAAGATGACGGACCGAAGTCCTTCGTGAGATCGACTTTGATAGTGAGTATGTTGCCATCAACATTCAGTTCCACGTTTTTCATGCTCGCCTCACGCTATAGTAGAAAATATGACCCGTAGAAAAAGTGCTTGCTTGAATGTACAAAACTCAGCACACACTCTCCACTATTCAAGCGTCTTGCGGAACCGACTGACACTGATTGTAAGAATGATGATACCAAACGCCGCAAGCGCGGTGGCCTGCGGCCAGAGGTGGGTAATGTCCGATCCTTTGAGGAAAATGCCGCGAACAATTTCGAGAAAATACCGGAGAGGAATAAGGTAGGTGAGGTATTGGATCCATTGCGGCATGTTTGCTATCGGGAACGAGAAGCCGGAAAGAAACATGAACGGCATGAAGAAGAAAAACTGCGCGATCATCATTGCCTGTCCCTGCGATTTCGCGATTGTGGAGATGAACAAGCCTAAACCCAACGTCGACAGAATAAACAGTCCGCTCAATCCGAACAGCAGAACAACGCTTCCCGCCAGAGGCACTCCAAACCAAAATCGTGCGATTGCAAGGACAATAATCGTATCAACGAAGCCGATAATCGTAAAGGGAATGAGCTTACCGAGAATAAGCTGGTACGGCTTAATCGGTGTTACCATAAGCTGCTCCAGCGTTCCAATTTCTTTCTCCTTCACCACACTTACAGAAGTCAACGTCATGGTGATAATCAACAGCACAAGCGCAACAACGCCGGGCACCATGTAGTTCTGGCTTTTCAAATCGGGATTGAACCACATGCGGGGCTCTGGTATAACTTGCGGAAGACTCATGCCGCTTACGGCGCTCGAGTATTGTGCAATAATGTTTCTTGAATACGAGGCGACAATTTGAGTAGCGTACGTCAACAGAATATTTGCCGTGTTCGCGTCGGCACCATCGAGTATCACCTGAATCTGCGATGTTTCATGTGCAAATATGTTGCGTGCAAAGCCCTTCGGAATAATAAGAGCTATGCTGACTTTCGCCCGTTCCACATACGCATTTACTTCTTCCGGCCGGTTCACCGAGTATTTTGGGATGAAGTAATTCGACGTAGTGAAACTCTCCACAAACGCCCTGCTCTCTGCCGTTCTATCCATATCGCAGACAACCATTGTGCTGTCCTTAATATCCGTTGTTGCAGCATAACCAAGCAGCAACACCTGCAGCACCGGTGCCAACACAGAGATCGCCAGCATCCGTTTATCCCGACGGATCTGATAGAACTCTTTTTTGATAATCTCAAGAATAACCAGAAATGACTGACGCATATGTTCCACAATTTAGAAGCTGTTAAAAAATAATCTTTCTCAAGTTCGATGTAACTAACACTCTACAGAGTACTCTTCCGAAGCCTCTTGGCACTGATTCCAAGCGTGATGGCTGCGAACAGAAACATAAAGACGAATTGCTCCCACACTGCACCAAATCCGGCGCCCTTCAACATTACACCTCGTACTACGATCAGGAAAAATTTGTTCACAGAGATGTTGGAAACAATTTGCAGTACCACCGGCATGCTCGTAATCGGAAAAATAAAACCGGAGAGCAAGAAGGTCGGCAGCAGCGAGCTGAAAACAGCAATCATGAATGCCGCCTGTTGCGAGTCGGTGATGCTCGAAACAAGAAGTCCCTGACCAAGCCCGCCCAGAATCATCATGAATATTGCCGCGTAGAGGAGAAGCAAACTCCCCTTGACTTCGACATCAAACAATAAATACCCGACGAACAATACCCCTGTTGCAATAACCAGGCTGATGAGAAGATAGGGAATCACTTTTCCCAAAATTACTTGTAGCGGGTGCAAGGGAGAAACCATCAGCTGTTCCATTGTGCCGCGTTCCTTTTCCCGCACAACCGTCAGCGCTGTGGAAATTACCGCCGTCAGAACAATAATGAATCCGATAAGGCCCGGAATCAGGAACTTCGTCGACTGGAGATCGGGATTGTACCAAATGCGCGGCTGAAAGTCGATCGGCACGTATTGGCTGCGGCCACGACGCTGCAGAAATTCCGCGGTCAGCTTGCCGGAATATTCAACCGTCATACGCACGGCGTAGCCAAGCGCCTGACCCGCACTGTTTGCATCTGCTCCATCCAGTATGATTTGAACTTTCGCTGGCCGGCCGGAGAGCAATTGCGAAGCAAAATCAGTCGGAATAACGAGCGCCGCCGTTGCCCTGTTGTTCAGAAAAAGATCTTCTATCTCACCATACGTTTGGACGTCGAATTGATAATTGAAATATTCCGTGTGCTGAAACTGACGAAGAAAATCGCGGCTTGCTGCCGTTTTACTTTGATCAAACACCGCAAGCGGAATGTGTTTGACGTCGAAGTTGAGTGCGTAGCCGATCAAAACAATCAGCGCAATTGGCAGCACGAGCAACATTCCAAGTGTCGTCGGGTCGCGTCGGATCTGGCGGAATTCTTTAACCATGATTGGTTTGAGGGCTTTGAACATTCTACCAGGTCTTTTCTAATTAGTTTTGTCCAGGAGATACAGAAACACATCCTCCAAGGAGGGGACGATTCGTTGAATGCTCCCCGCTGCAACATTTTTTTCCGCAAGAGAAGATTGTATCAGCTTTGTTCCTTCTGCTTCAGCCTTCACCATCACGTGAAGCGATGTGCCAAACACCGAAGTTTCGAGCGCCCACGGCTGCTCGCGAATAGTTTCGAGCGCTTCAACGACATTATTCTCAAGTCCCGCGACTTCGAGTATCGGGTTCTTGATGTAGTTCGTCTTCAGTTCCACCGGACTCCCGCTTGCAATCAACTTTCCCGTATTGATCAGGATGATGTCGTTGCAGTATTCTGCTTCGTCAAGAAAATGCGTCGTTACCAACACGGTGATGCCTTCGGAAGAGAGTTGGCTGATGAGCTCCCAGAAATTCCTGCGAGAGATTGGATCAACACCGCCGGTTGGCTCATCGAGAAAAACTATTTTCGGCTCGTGGAGAATCGCACAACCCAACGCAAGCCTTTGTTTCCATCCGCCCGAAAGAGTCTTCGTAAGACTGTCTTCTCTTCCCTTCAGGTCCGCCATTTTCAAGACCCATTCCATTCTCTCATCAAGACGAGAATTCTTCAAACCATAGACGCCGCCGTAGAAGCGGATGTTCTGCTCAACCGTCAAATCATCGTACAGCGAAAACCGCTGCGACATGTAGCCGATGTTCAGTTTCACTTGTTCCGATTGTTTGACGATATCGAATCCGCCGACTGTTGCTGTGCCCGAAGTTGGTTGCAGCAATCCAATTAACATGCGGATAGTTGTAGATTTCCCCGCGCCATTTGCGCCGAGAAAGCCGAAGATCTCTCCGCGCTTCACAGTGAAGTTCACACTATCAACGGCGGTGAACTTGCCGAAGCGTTTTGTTAAGTCCTTTACTTCAATTGCGTAATCTGACATACCTGTTCGACCATCTAAACATTAGTTGCAAAAACACAAATAGCTAAATGACGCAATAATGAAATCGTCAATTCCCGGAGCCTCTGGCTTTTCCTAGCCTTGCCTGTGCGAGTTCATGCTCCACCAACGCGCCTGAGTAGCTCGTTTTCGCCTGCAGCAATGCAACATTCGCGTCAAGCAAATCGGTTGAGGTCGCGAGTCCCTGCTTAAACTTATCGTTGGTTGTCCGTTGGTTTTCCTCCGACTGTTCGATGGAAAGTTTCGCCAACCGGACCTTTTCATTAGCGCGGTTAACAGCAAGCCATTGGCGTTTCACATCAAGCGTTGCGTTCTCTTTCATTTGTTCAAATGCGAACTCGTTCTGCATCATTTGCGATTTTGCTTGCTCTGTCTGATGAGCAGTCGCTCCCCAATTCCAGATATCAAACTGCAACTGCACACCAACATCCCATGTCCCCTTGAATTGATCCAGCGTTGGCTGGTATCGTTGATTCGGCCGCGCATACGTATAGCCCCCGGTGAGAAACAGCTGTGGAAACCAACCGCCCTGTGCCGCCTTCACACCCGCTCTCGACGCTTCGACACGCGCCTGCATCGCCTGGAGATCCGGACGTACGCTGATAGCGCTCGCAGGATTTCCGTTCTTCAGATCCGCTTCATTGGAAGGAATGATTGGTTGCGACCCCGGTTGCAACTGTGTCTCGAGAGGTTGGCCCATGAGATTGTTCAGATTCATCATTGCCAGTTGAACGTCGTTGGCTGCATCAATCTGCGCAAGTTTTCCACTGTTGAGTTGAAGCCGGATCTTCAACAAATCGTTTCGTGTTGCCATGCCGCTTTTCAGCAAATTGTTTACATCGTTTTCACTTGTCGTCAGGCGGGTGACATTCTCCTCAACAAACTTCTTCGTCTCGATTGTTTGATAGAGTGTCCAATATGCTGTCGTGATG
>JBKJJX010000351.1:0-18026 GCA_046597825.1 Bacteroidota bacterium
ACCGGCTCAAACAATCTCAGACGTTCATCGAGCGTCTCCTTCATCCGCAACAAACACGGACTCGTATCTGCAAGAATTGGTATTGCCCCGTCATTCGACGCCTTCAGCAGTGCCACCTCCAATTCCGCCGACTTTTCATCTCCCTGCTTCCTGAATCCTTTACTGGAAAAAGCCAAACCACAGCAAAGATTCGAAATCTGATCCGGATAACTTATTTCGAAGCCTGCTTTTGTGGGAAGGCTATGCGTGACGGTCGTTAATGACTCACGCTCGGAGTAGTCCGCTGCAACGCCCATCGTCCGGCTGATGCATGAGGGTAAATAGACGACGCGGAATTCTGAATGCACACGTTTTGAAATTGATGTAAGCGGAACAGCGCCCTTCGGCATTTTCGGATTCCATTGAGGAATGCGGTTGCCCGAGAATCTTCGCATGCTGCTTGTAAGTTTCAACATTCTCTTTGTCCCCAAAAGAGAATGAACAGAGTGTGCAGCATTCAATGCCCATCGCATTACTGTCGTGGTCAGCGACAAATGGCGCGCGCAAAACGTTGCCACAGCATTCGCGAACGGAGATGTCTTGTCAATGCGCAGTTCTTTGATGAGCTTACCCGTATCAATATTTACGGGACAACTGGTAGCGCAGAGTCCGTCGGTAGCGCATGTCTGATCGCCCAGATACTCGAACAATTCACGAAACTTTTTCAAACGTTCCGGGTCTTCTCCGGTTTCACGCAGCCGTGATATTTCCCGGTAAGAAACAATCCTTTGGCGAGGTGTCAGCGTTATTGTTCGCGAAGGACATTGTATTTCGCAGAAGCCGCACTCAATACACTTGTCCACGATTGCATCAGCAGCGGGAAGTGGCTTGAGGTTTTTTACATGGGTGAGAGGGTCGGCGTTGATGATAACATCCGGATTGAGAAGATTATACGGATCGAAGATGTGTTTGATTTCCTTCATCAGTCCGTACGCTTCACTTCCCCACTCCAGTTCGACGAACGGCGCCATGTTCCGTCCGGTCCCGTGTTCGGCTTTCAATGCGCCGTCATATTTCTTCACAACCATTGTCGTAACGTCGTCCATGAACAGCCGGTAGCGTTTCACTTCATCCGCAGAATTGAAATCCTGGCTGAACACAAAGTGCAGATTGCTTTCCAGCGCATGCCCGAAGATAATCGCATCGCGGTAACCGTGCCGGACGAACAGCTGCTGCAACTCAGTCGTTCCCTCGGCGAGTCGTTCGAGCGGAAACACGATATCCTCGATAATAACGGACGTCCCGGTTTTCCTCATAGCTCCGACGGAGGGGAACAATCCCTTCCTTATGTTCCACAGTTTGGCAAATTCAACCGGCACATCGGTAAACTCAAATGTTCGCACCTGCGGCAGTTGTGCAAGCGCGCTACGGATTGACCGGACATTTTCAGAAAGCTGATTCGCATCCGCCGCGCGTGTTTCAACCAGAAGAGACGCAACATCAGGTCCCAGCTCCTTCAGATAAGGCGGCATCCCGTCCTTATACTCCACGGATCGCAATGACGCGCGATCCATCAACTCAACCGCCTCAACATTCTCCGTTTTCAGAATCACCACAGCATTGCACGCCGTTTCGATATCAGGGAACACCATCAGGGCGCTCGCTTTATTCTGATATTCCGGCACTGTGTTGTATGTTATCTCCGCAATAAATCCGAGCGTACCCTCCGACCCGATCATGAGATGTTGGATGATATCAATCGGATCATCGAAATCGACAAGCGCATTTAAACTGTAGCCTGTCGTATTCTTCATCTTGTATTTGCGGCGAATCCGTTCCGCCAATATTGTACTCTCCAAAGTCCTGCGGCGAACGTCGGCAACACGGGAGAGTAATTCCTTATGCGATTGGGAGAATGCGGTGCGGCTTTGCTGATCCCCGGTATCAAGCGTTGTTCCATCGGCAAAAATAATTTTCATCGATGCGAGCGTGCGATAACTGTTCTGCGCTGTTCCGCAACACATGCCGCTGGAATTATTGGCAGCGATTCCGCCGATCTTTGCCGAGTTGATGGACGCCGGATCGGGACCGATCTTCCGGCCGTACGGTCCGAGAAAAACATTCGCATGCGCGCCAATCACGCCGGGCTGCAAACGGATGGTCAGGCCGTCGTTTTCGATGGAATATTTTGCCCAGGAACCCAACAGCACAAGAACGGAATCAGAAATCGCCTGGCCGGAAAGGCTGGTTCCCGCAGCGCGGAATGTCAGAGGCAGTTTTAAAGCCCGCGTTTCGCGCAGTACATGCACGACTTCTTCTTCGGTTTCAACTTTTACAATAAGTTTCGGAATCAGACGATAGAAGCTTGCATCAGTCCCGTAGGCGAGCGTGCGAAGCTCATCGTGGATCAGCCGGTCTGCAGGAATGTGTTCAGACAACCGGTTGAAGAGTGTGAGATAATTTCCTGTCAGCATCAGAGGAGAGGATAGAAAAATTTATCGGGAGGTCATGCGCTGAAGAATACCCTTCAGAGCATCAACAACATGTTCAACATCTTCTTCGGAATTGGATTTGCCGAACGCGAAGCGCAGTGTTGCCTTTGCGGTTTTCTCATCCCGGCCCATCGCAAGCAGCACATGAGAGGGTTGCATGCTGCCCGAAGTACATGCCGAGCCACTCGTAACGGCAATCCCCTGCAAGTCCATATTCATCACCAACATTTCTCCTTCGAGAGAAATCTTGTCGCTGTCGAAAGAAACATTGAGAATGTGCGGCAGCCGGTCAGTCGGGTGTCCGTTGATAATGGCGGCAGGGAATTCAGTGCGGATTCTCGCCTCGAGATTATTGCGGAGAGATTCAAGGCGCTTGGCTTCGTCTGCCATTTCCATTATCGCAAGCTCGACTGCTTTGGCAAAGCCGACGGCGAGCGGAACATTTTCCGTTCCGGGACGCTTACCGCGTTCTTGTCCGCCCCCGTGAATCATCGGCTCCAACTCAACTCCTTTCCTGACAAACAAAGCGCCGATTCCTTTCGGACCGTAGAGTTTATGCGCCGAGATCGTCATCAAATCCACGTCAAGGTCTTTTATGCTGAATGGAATCTTTCCCAGCGTTTGCACGGCATCAGTGTGAACAACCACACCGTTAGCATGAGCAGCAGCCGCAATTTCCTTGATAGGAAAAATCGTTCCGACTTCGTTATTCGCGTGCATGACCGAGACAAGGCACGTTTTGTCAGTAATAGCTTCTTGTATCTGAGCGGCAGTGACTTGTGCGTTTGAATCAACGGGAAGAATTGTCACTTCAAATCCTTCTCCCTTTAAGACTTCGCAGGGTTCCAGTACTGCATGATGTTCGACCGCGGAGGTTATGAAATGGTTCTTACCGCTCTTTCGCGCAGCCAGTGCTGCACCGCGAACAGCAAAGTTATCGGACTCGGTGCCGCCGCTTGTAAAAAATATTTCCCCGCTTTGTGCGCCTATTCCTTTTGCGATCGTCTCCCTTGCCTTCTCCAGTGCCGTCTTTGCTTCACGGCCGAACGAATGGATTGACGACGCGTTGCCGAACGTACCCGAAAAGTACGGGCGCATTGCTTCGAACACTCGTTCATCCAGAGGTGTTGTGGCGGTATGGTCGAGGTACAAGCGTTTCATACTATTTCTTCCCGCCGGCATATGAAGTGTGCAGCTTCACCGGATTGGAATGTTTTGCCCGGAATTTCAAATTCAACATCTCAACAAATACAGAAAACGCCATCGCAAAGTAGACATAACCTTTCGAGATATGCTGATGAAATCCCTCGGCAATCAGCGTAACGCCAATCAACAACAAAAAACTCAATGCCAGCATTTTGATGGTTGGATGTCGCTCCACGAAACTGCTGATGGAACCGGCGGCAATTATCATCACGCCAACGGCAATGACAACGGCAGCAATCATAATTCCTACCTGGTTCGCCATGCCAACGGCTGTTATTACCGAATCAAGAGAGAAGACAATATCGAGCAAAAGTATTTGAATGATAATGTTGGAGAACTTCGGTTTCACCTTTACAGACGCTTCACCTTCAATGCCTTCCAGCTTGTCGTGAATTTCATGCGTGCTTTTTCCGATCAGGAACAATCCGCCGAGAATCAAAATCATATCCCTGCCAGAAATCTCGGCTCCCAGGACGGAAAACAGCGGAGCGGTAAGGCGCATGACCCACGTGAGTGAGAGAAGCAGCAGCACACGGGTGATTGTTGCGAGCGCCAGCCCTGTCGTGCGTGCCTTTGCCTGCTGAGCGTCCGGAAGTTTTGATGAAAGAATCGAGATGAAAATAATATTATCGATGCCGAGAACAATCTCCAGCACAGTAAGCGTAACAAGAGCAATCCATGCTTCAGGACTCGAGAGCCAATCCATACGATCTCACCAAACTATTCTATTGAACATTCTCCAGTGACAAAAGGAGCACTTTGATTTTCGCCAGACGCGGCTTGTCAATTGCAACGCGGAGTGGAAGAGTCGCCGCCCTTTCGAGCGACTTCTTCGCCTCGGCCTTCTTATCCCAATCCAAATATAGAACTCCGAGTTCATAATGATGCCGCATAACGTCGGGTGCAAGGCCAATTGCTTTCTTGAACGCTTTCTCGCCATCCTCGAGATCGGCTTCAGGCACACTGCCCAGAAAAATAAAGGCAAGCTGCCGCTGAAACCAGCTAACCTTGGCGAGAGCGCGATAGAACGAACCGCGGATTGAATATGCAGCGTCGTTATTTGGATTCAACGCAAGCGCCTTGTCGATTTCAATCTGGAGCTCGTTTGTGAGCCGCACCTGCTCCTTTACGCCCGCGTTCAGCGCAAGATAACCCAGCGCAGCGGCAAGCCATGTATGGCTTTCGGATTTGTTTGAGTCGGCAAGTATCGATCGACGCGCATATGTTTCGGCTTTCTTGAAGAATGCCTCCGACTCCGGATGATCTTTGACTTCTCCCGAGCAGACGTACACGCGGGCCATCTTCCACAGAAAGTCCCCATCATTTGGTTCAGCTTGAAGTTGCGCTTCGTAGGCGATGACGGCGGAAGGATAATCGATGCGGAAAAATGCTGAATCTCCCGGAGAAAGCTTAGAAGAATTCTGTATGAATGGTAGCAGGAAGAACAGGATTGCAATCATCACTTCTTTCTCTCCGTCGGCCTTCCCTCAACAACAATCACAAATTCGCCTTTGATTTCTTTTGCCGAAAATTGTTTATGCAGCTCAACGGCATTCCCATAAAACATCTGCTCATCGGGCATTGTAAGATTGAATGCGATGCAAATGCGCCGCGTGTTTGCAAAAGTCTCGGCGAGATCTCGTAAGAGGGGGATAAGCCTGTACGGAGTGTCCATCAAAACAATTGTGCGGCGTTCCTGCATGAGTTGCTTCAACTCTGCGCGTCGCCGCTCCTTCTTCGGCGAAAGCCAGCCGTAAAACAGAAACTGATCGATGGAAAAACCTGAGACGGTAAGCGCAGGCATGAGCGACGATGCGCCCGGGATTGGGACGATTCTGATTTTTTGATCGATTGCTTTGCGGACAAGCAGCTGTCCGGGATCGGAAAACACGGGAGTGCCGCTGTCCGAGACAAGCGCCACGGATTTTCCCGACTTGAGATGGGCGAGAATGTTATGCGATGCTGCGGCTTCGTTGTGTTCATTCAACTGCTCGACCGGCCTTTCAATCTGAAAATGACGAAGCAGCCGCTCGCCTTCCTTCCGCTCTTCGTAGATGACAACATCCACGGACTTGAGAACCTGAAGTGCGCGGAATGTGATATCGTCGAAGTTTCCAATGGGCGTGGCGACGAGGTACAGTGTGCCTGCCATCTATTCCCTCTCCATCAGCACAGGAAAATCTCTGCGACGTTCCCACTCGCTGAACGCCGCGACCATTAGGGCGGTCGCAGGGACAGCAATCAGCAGTCCGACGAAGCCGAGAAAGTAGCCGAAGACCATCAAACACAAAATCAACAGAACGGGATGCAGCCCCACGCCGCTGCCGATGATACGCGGGCCGAGCACGGTTCCTTCTATCAATTTCATTGCGAGAAAAAGAAAGATAACAGAAATTACTTTGGTCATCGCGGGTTCGCCGCTGAACGCCGCAACGAGCGATGCAACGACGAGGCTCGTTATCAATCCGACATAGGGAATGAAATCCAGGATGCCGGTCATGATGCCGAGAATAAGGGCATACTCAACCCCGATGATCGACAAGCCGATCCCCGCCACGGTTCCCTGGATCAGCGCCACGATGATTGCGCCGCGAAAATATTTTCCCAATATCAGGTCGCTTCTCCGCACCGATGCAAGAAATTTTTCCCTTCGGGGAACAGGAACAAACAACGCAGCACGATGCCCGATGGCGGGAAAATCCTTCAGCAGATAGAAAATCAAAAACGGGATAATGATCGCCCCGAGAAGATGAACTACCAGCGAAGAAAAACCCGTCAGGAATCCGAAGATGCCTTCAAACAAAGTCTTCAGAATAAACTCAAGACGCGGAGAAACCTGGGTCAGCACGAATTGCTGCGCGCCTTCAATCGGAATGCCGAACCGGGCGAGTATATCATAGGCACGTCCGCTGGTGAAGAACTCCATTGTCCCGGCGGCGATATGTGCGGCGCCTGCGATAATGCTCTGAAACTGTTCGAAGGCAACAGGGCCGATGAAGAGTCCGCCAATGACAACGACGAGAATGAGAACAAGCACGGACACTGCCGAGCCGAGCCAGCGTGGAATTTTTCTCTTCTCCATGCGCGTGACCAGCGGATTGAGAAGATACGCAAACAAAAACGCGACCAGGAACGGAACGAGAAGACTCAAAAGCGAATACAGGAACCAGCAAGCAAACAACATCATGGACAACCACATTAACCGGCTGGCAAGCGGAGACGAACGATACGGATACAGCAGAAACAAAATTGCGCCCGTTACTACAAACGGCGACAGAATTGCATTCACCGTATACAGCAGCGCAGCTAACAGCAGGGCGGCAATGCCGAAGGCAAAGTATTGAGATGTAGTTGGAGGTTGGGTTAAATTCATAGTCGAAGCATTCTACCGGCCGGTGTGCCCGAATCCGCCGGCGCCACGTTCCGTTTCATCCAATGAGTCTTTTTCTTCCCACTGAACCCGCGTGTAGGGCCCGACCACCATTTGCGCAATCCGGTCTCCCCGCTTGATGACAAAATCCTGCTTCCCCAAATTCGTGAGGATAACTTTCACTTCGCCTCTGTAGTCCGCATCGATGGTGCCGGGAGAGTTGAGAACTGTTATCTGGTTCTTGGCGGCGAGACCGCTGCGGGGACGGATCTGTGCTTCGAAGCCTTCCGGCAGCGCTATCGCAAAACCACTTGGTACCAGGGCTGTTTCTCCTGCTTTCAGCACGAAGTCGCCTTCGACAGCAGCGCAAATATCCATGCCGGCAGAATGATCGGTTGCATAGTTGGGGAGCGGAATGTCACGCGTCGAAACGTGTACGCGGGTGATGTGAACTTTTAGTCCTGAATTCAAAATGTGCCGATTGAAGTTAGATGAGAGATTGTGTTGTCAATATATCCGATGAACGAGAGAGATGCAATCGGATGAAAAACAGCAAAGCCCCACGCGAGTGGGGCTCTGAAGATTCGAACCATGTGCCGTTGGCTTTATTTCATCAGGATCAGTTTCTTCGTCGCAACATATCCTCCTGCTGCAAGCCGGTACAGATAAATGCCCGAGGCAAAGTTGTCGGCGTCAAACGAAACGGATTTAAATCCGGCAGACTGAATACCATTCGCCAACACCGCCACTTCACGCCCAACAACATCGAATATCTTCAACGAGACAAATGACGTTACGGGAAGATCAAACGTTATTGTCGTTGTAGGGTTGAATGGGTTGGGATAATTTTGGTGCAGTTGAAACGCTTGCGGTATTTGGTTTCCTGTTTCATGTACCGCAAGAGTTGCAGAGGTATCCGTTCGCATTGCAATCGCCAGTGCGCCTGCAATTCCGAGCGAACCAACCGTTGTTCCGGCGCCGTTCGTCGTATCGATGCGGATCAGCGTATTGGTTTGGGTGGAGGATCCTTTCAATCCAAATAGTTTTCCGTCCGGATCAAAAGCCAGAGAGGGAGTGATTGCGTTATCTCCCGTTCCGCCGACGAGGGTTGCAACGCCGGTTGCTGTGTTCACCTTATAAATTTTGTCTCTGTTTGAAATCGGCGGACGAACGCTCGCCCACAACTCCCTCGTAACGGGACTGAATGAAAACCCCGAATACGCAAGACCGCTTGTGCCAATCAAAACAGTATCGCCCGTTGCGGGATTGATGCGATATAACTGTCCCGTTGTAGTTCCGCCATACAATGTATCGCCCGGCGAGAATGCGATTGCACGCAGATTCGGTATCCCAACAGTCAAAGCGGAGAGCACGTCGCCAAATTGTTCGCTTACTCTATAAACAGTGGTGGACGCAGAAGAGGCGAGCGTGCCGTACAATTCCTTGCTTGAGCGACGAATTGTGAGACCATCGAGTTCGCTCAAACTTGTGGGCCCGATGGCTGTCGCCAGCCCGGATGAAGTATTCACAGCATACAATTGACTGGCGGCAGTTTGCGTTGCGGAGACAGCGTACAAGATGCCCGCTCGTGCGCGCCCGATAACGATTCCCTTTGCACTCAGAGAGACGCGCACTGTAGCATTATTCGGATCGTTGCTCGCAATCCGTATCGTGTCAACCAACGCGCCATGGGCAGTTGGCCGGCACACAACTTTGAACTGAACATTGCCGAGCGCAGGCACACGCACGGGTAACGAGGGAAGATTTAGCAGAACATAGGATGAAACAGAATTTGAAATCGAAGAAATCACAAGAGTGTCCGAGCCGCGGTTATCGAGCCGCACAGTTACAGTATCACTCGACCGTCCGGCTTCGATATTGCCGAATGCAAAACTGGAAGGCGACAAACCGATACGCACACCGGGAGGAGGCGGCAGGTCTACATACTTGAAGCATCCGCGGCCATGTGTTGCAGCCAGAAGAATGTTGCTCTCGAGTTTGTATTTCAGGTCGAAGACAGTAACTGCGGGGAGTCCGGAGCCAAATGGTGCCCACGATGAACCCTCGTTTGTGGAAACAAAAACTCCGATATCAGTTCCAAGAAAAATCATACGCGGCGCTGCTGTTCGGACAACAATTGTATTGACAGGAACATTCGGCAGATTGCCGGTTATGTTTACCCACGCATTCCCCCCGTTCGTTGTCTTGAAGACATGTGAACCCGCAGTTGTACCACCTGTCGATGCGTAGCAAATATCGTCGTTCAGATCATCGACGAAGAGGTCGGTAACGTATGGAAAGCCACTGCGCGTCATCCAGGTGCTGCCGTTATTGACTGTAACATGAATGTTTCCGTTCGATGTGCCGATAAAAATCTTGTCCGGATTTCCGGCGATGCCGATAGCCGAGGCATTTCCTCCGATGGTCGAAGTCGAAGCAATCTGGGTCCAGCCGCTTGTTGAGGTCGCGGTTTGGGCGTTCGTCGTTTTCCAGACATCAGCTTGCGCGTAGACTATTATGTTATGATCCGTCGGCGCCATCTCGTATGGGTTGTAAAACAATCCGCCCGTAGATCCTGACGGTTCGATATCCGTAAAGCTTACGCCGTAGTTGTTCGATCGCTTCACAGAGCCGTTAACGTATTGTCCGTACACATAATTCGAGGTCACCGGATCAACAATGGAATATCCACCGTCGCCGGTTGTTCGTTGAATCCACAATCCTCCGCCATCGGTAGATGTCTCAAGATTATTGTCCTGCGTTCCGCCGTACAATCTCATGGGATTTGTAGGATCATAATCCGCGCTCTGAAATTGCAATGTAGAGAGTGTCGCATTAAGATCGCTCCAATTCACACCATCGTTTGTGGATTTATAGACACCACCATCCGATCCACAAAACAACACACCGTTGTTGTAACCGAGAAAGTGAATATCGGCGTGCGACATATTCGTTGATGTGGTGGTCGACCATGAGGACCGCTGCACCAACGTTACGCCGGCATTCGTCGACGAGTAGACGTCCAGCCCGCCCGCGAAAACTATGTCCGGATTGGTTGCGTGAACAGTAATTGCATTATCGTACCAACCTTGTCCGCCGAGATAATTTGGTGATGAAGCCTGAAACGTCCAACTCGAACCGGAATCTGTCGAACGATACAGCCCGAGTAATGAGTTGCCCGAACGATTAGAAATGCTCGCATACAAAATATTTGAATTGCTTGGGGCCATTGCGATTTGCGTGCGTCCTGCAGTAGAGGAGCCCGGCAATCCGTTCCCGAGCGATGACCACGATGCGCCTCCGTCGGTGGACTTTCGTGTTACATTCCCTCCGGTTCCCCCTGTAGTCGTGTACAGAGTTTGCGGATTTGTCGGAACAAGAAGAACACAATTTGCATTCGTTCCGCTGTTCGTCGTGTTCCAGGTTGTGCCCGCATCGGTGGATTTGTACACGCCGTTCGATCCGGCGATATATACAACATTCGGGTTGGTCGGATCGATCGCAATTTGGGAGAAATACCGTCCGACAACCGTCGTCGCAATTTTCGCCCAGCTTATTCCTGCATCCGTCGATTTGAAAATTCCGTCCCCGTAATAGCTATCGAGAGAATAATTCAGTTCTCCGGTCCCCACATACACAGTGTTCGGATTGAGCGGATCGATTGCAACCGCACCGCACGTTAGAGCGCTCAGACTGTCCGTAAGAGGCCGCCAAAGAACACCGCCATTAGTAGTCTTCCACACTCCTCCTCCCGCTGCACCTGCGTACATGATTGCCGGATTTGTGGGATGGAATGCGATAACGTTCGTGCGGCCCGCAATGTAATTTGCATTGGTCCGGGCGTAAAACATACCGGAAGGATTTACGGATGTCCATGATCCGACAAGCGCAGGATGCTGCAGATGCCCGGGATTTTTCTCTAACTGCTGCTTTTGATACACCGCTTGTTCGTACGCGTCCTCTTGAAGAATTTTCCCGGGGCCGCCGGCACGGCGTTCGTAAAAGTATTTTTGTCGGGCAATAATTTCATCTCCGCTCTCGCCTTCCTGCTCATCGCGATCCTGGCCAAACAACTTCGGCGCAATAAAAAACATTCCAATCAGCAGCATGAACAGGCCATGTACGAAAAACAATGAATTAGTCCGTAGGAACAATCTCATATAGCATCCTCTGTTTTGTTTTGAAATAAAATTGATGTACTGCTATTGGAAAGCAAGATTGTCAAACTAAAGCGAATTATCAAGCTACTCGCGGTTTGGATAACTAAGCGGGAAGCGGGAAGATTTCTTGTGAGAGAAGATTCCTTGTAAGATTAGATGTGGACGCCTTTCAGGTTGATAAACGTTACGATTTGTCCAACAACTTCCGGTAGATTGCCGCCCTCTTCAAGGTTTCTCTATCGCGAAGAAAGAATCGCCCCACGATTGCTCCCCTTGTAAGGAGGATATCTCTCCAATGACGCGGGTAGAACAATATCAGTCGCCATGATCGCAAGGGGATTCCATCAGCGCCAGCAATTGTTTCGCGGGAGGGAAACGCCAGACGCACAAGTTCACGCAGTTTGCCGTAGAAAGAACCCGAACCAAGAAATTCCGCGAGTCGGGGTGATATCGCAGATGAATCGCCGAGCTCGGCATTGCGCGTAAAGATTTGTTCCTTTGCCCATTCAATCAAGATGGGGTCAAAATCCTCAGGACGCATTGCCTTCAAGACATCATCCGGAATATTTGCGCCCAGCATATTTTTTGACAGATGGAGAGTCAGATAGACTCCAGTGACCGATCTCCATTCAGCCGCATAACGCCGAACCTTCGCCCAATCAAGTTCCGCGTGGCGATCAACAATTGCCGCAACATCCGCAAGGGGACGTAGGCCAAGCCCGAAGCGATGATGCAGTGAGGCGTGGATACTTACATGCAACAGCAGATCTTCAGGCGAGAGCACGCGGGCCTGACTTCCGGCTACGGTAGCTTCTTCCGACCGGGCCCAGATCAATTCAATATCTTCTTCCGCCGATCCCATCGAAGGTAATATCCAATGGACTTCAATAGGACTGCCTCCGTCTTTTCTAAATGGTGTCAGATGGTGTGGCGATATGGTTTTCACTCTACTTGCGTCGCTGTTCAAATGAACGTAATCCATCTCAAATAATTTCTTCTCAACTGATTTTAGATCCCTCCTCATCACAAGCAGGTCAACATCATCCATCGGGCGGAGAGAAATATTTGGATAGACAAGTTCGGCGAGATGCGCACCCTTAAGAACGATCGCAGGAATCGATGTATTCCGCAATCCGCTCAATACATTTCCAAGCTCATGGTACAGTTTTGTATTCCTAAGTCCCGTGCGTACAGCGACGGAAGTAAGTTTGTCCAACATCTCCCGGGGGATTGAGAACTGGAGATTTTTTTCCTTAAGACGAAACAACAAAAGCGGAGCGACTCCATGCCGGAGGCTCAACTCAAAGATAGCCTCCCAGTCTCCGGTGGAAATCATTGCCACAGGGGGCAGCGACCCGGCATTTTTCCGTAATAACAAGAGGAGTGTGTGAAATTGTGTTCGCTGATCCATTTGGGTTTGAAATGAATGACGCCCCTATGTAAAAAAAAGATGGGCAGAATACAACTCTGCCCATCCGGGATACACATTGACTACGTTTCCGCGCTTACTTCATTAAGGTCATTCTCCGCGTGGCAACAAAATCCCCTGCAACCATGCGATAGATATACACGCCGCTGGTTACAGCAATACCCTGATTGTTTGTTCCATCCCATTCAACAAAATATTGTCCGGGCTGCATTGGTTCGCTGATAAGCGTTTTAACTTCCCGGCCCAACACATCAAACACTTTCAGGCTTACAGAGCCTTCCGACTTCGCAATGCTGAAATTGATTTTGGTGCTGGGGTTGAACGGATTTGGATAATTCGAGCTGAGAGCAAAGTCCTGCGGTACTTGAGCTGATAACGTGGTGTAGACCGGATCGCACACAGTGAAGTTCTGTGCAACGTCGCCCACTCGCAGGATAACCGTTGAACTCAGGCTTTGATTAATCTTCGTGGCTGTTATGACAACCGGCGCCGTTGTGCCCACAGTGAATGTCGGAATATTAACCGTCGCATTCGTGGATGTCTGGACCACAACTGATCCCAATCCACTTTGCAAGTCGCGTACTGTAACCTGGATTTGCGCGGGAGGACCCGGGATCGTTCCGGTAATGTTGCAGCTTGGCGGTGTTGTGTCCGGCGGAGGACCACCTGTTCTCCAGATTTTTCTCGCAAGGTTGGACGAATCCGGTTGACCCGCAGTGTTCGTCATTCTGGCAATCAATGTATCCGTGCCGACAATATTTCCGGTGTACGTAAACGCGAACTGACCACTGGCATTCGTGTTGCCCGTCGCTGTCAGACCGGTGTTCGGCCCGGCTTTGATACGAATATTTACTGAACGTCCCGAGATTGGCTGACCGTTAACATTCTGCACTGTTGCGGTAACGGTGTGCTGGGTACCAACCTGATTCGTATCGATAGCCGGCGCAAGGATGATACCTTCGCCAACGATGGCACTTTGCGATCCAAGGAACAACGATGCAAAGAAAATATTGTCGTCGCTGGATGGATTCCGCGAGTGTACCTGGATCTGAGTCTGCCCATTGGTAACAAAAGGAATCAGATTGTACAACTCATCGTCCGGAATATTGGCGTTGGTGGTCGGGGGCTGTAATGGCGCAGGGTTGCCGTTCGTGTCATCCAGTCCACCGACTGTCATAAGCGTACCATTGGCGCCGGGGTATACATCGGAATCGTCCTGGCCACCGGCTGCCGATGACAAACGCGTACCTGTAGGTACTTCAACCTGACTTACCTGATTAACATTTCCGGGCGGAACCTGGAAGCTGAATGAGATACCCAGACCAAGATCAAGTTTCAGATTCGGGTCTCCCGTATTGATTGGTGCACCCAAACCGATGTTGAAGTCATCTCCTGCAATATTCTGCGCACCGAACAGGAGAATGATGGTGTTATTCACCGTCTGGTTCGGGTCGTTAAACACAACTGCCAGAATCTCGCCATCAATACCTGTGGTGTTGACTTCTGTGATGGTGAAGTTCACCCTGCCGGTAGGAGCTGCATCGACAACCGGCTTCACAATGGCCGTCACATCTGCAAGACTATTGTTGGAACTAATACTGCTGGGAATGCTCGCCACAAGATTCCAGTTAACACCAGTCCCATTAATTGTGACATCTCCGTTTGCGAGAATGCGTCCGCTAAAACCTGCACTCGCGGCGGCCATAAACGCCTTGCGTACGGTCGCGCCAGCAGGCTTCTGCACCTGAATAATCCCGGATGCCGCATTGGAGCCCAAGCCGTCCACAGACAGACTGACGAACCCCGATTCCGTGCTGAATGGGGTAATCGAGTTAACGGAATTTCTGAATTTTCTCACAGTCTTATCAACCGGTTTACTGCCCGGTACATCTCTCGACTGAGAGAAGATGGTGACCGGCATGACGGCTATGCTCATCGCAAGCGCCAGTAACAGCCCGAAGATGATACCTTTTTGTTTCATATTGCCTCCTATTAAGTGGGTACAACACTAAACCGTTATAGTATGCAGAGACGAAAACCTTCGCTGCCTTATCCCCCTTCTGCAAGAAGATTCATCAACATCCCCTCCATGTGGTGAATAAATAGTTGGTTAAAAAATTGTATCGACTAAGGCCTAGAAGATTCACAAGTATTATTTCAAAAACATTAGTCGCCTGGTTTGGATTTCATTCCCTACAACGAGTCGATAGAGATAAACGCCAGCCGCTACCCCTACTCCGCGATCATCTGTACCATTCCAACTCACGCGAAATTGACCCGGATAGTTTCTTTCATTTACAAGTGTGCGCACTTTCTGTCCAAGGAGATTGAAAAGGACAAGTTGAACATTGACGCCATCGGAAAAGTTCTGAGGAATTTCGTATGCGATATTTGTTGAAGGATTAAAAGGATTTGGATAATTCTGTGATAATTGGACATTGTCAGGTAGTGAATGCGCAGTAACTACGTAATCCACTCTGTTCACGATGAGATGGTCTGCTATAATAATAGAGGCATCCGCACCTGAAGGGCCTCTCGCCGCGATCCTCATCCGATTCTGATCACGACGCATCATCGAAAAAATGTCGAGATTAATAATTCCTTCAATCGGAATGAGGTATGTATTGGAACTACGGCTAACTTCCGAGGGATCTGCCGCCAACTTGAATTGATACCCGTTTAACTCCACCAACACCCGCGTTAGTCCGCGGTTCTCCATATAAAAATAACGGTCTTCATAGAGGAGATCGAACTCTTCCCATGTGGTGTTCGTTGCTGTTGACGTTGAGGGTTTAAGGGCGTGATTTGAGGAAGGAGCGTACTGTACCTGACCTTCTGCAACCGATGAGGACAGGAGGAATGGAAGAACTATGCCAACAAGAAGTAGAACAGCGTTCATGTGATTACCGGAAAAACAAAATTAATTAAGCAGAAACAAACATAAGGTTAGACCAACAATTTTACTACACGTAACACGCAATCCGCAAAAGTACCAAATTGAAAACTCTTGTAAGACGACTGCCAGCAATTTTTCGTGGCAACAATCGTAACACTTCAAAATTCAAAGCAATCACAACCCCGACCATGCGCCTATATACGTTGGCAACATTAATAATTTTTCTTTCGTTCCGGGTGATTGATATGATTTTGCCGACAATCTGGGATGCACGAACCCTGCGATCGAGATGCATGTTATGATCCCCCCTGCAAATAAGGGTCGCATCCTTGGCCGCCTGGTGCACACGCAATACCCGATGCACCACAATTCTATCATCCTGCCTGAAAGCAATTATCATTCCCGGCTTGATCCCGGTGCGAGAATGACTTATCTGAACTGTATCTCCTGATTCAATGAGCGGCCACATGCTGCGGCCCGCAACTGTGAAGGTACTTTCCTTTCCCGTTTCAGTCCATATATCGAATAGAACGTCTGCTACAGATGCGCTTGCCTGAATTTCCATTTACTCCTTCACACTCTCTGAAACAGCTCTTACGGTGTCCTCTATGGTTCCTGAATGTAGATGAAAGCACTTTGCCTGTTGCACAACATCAGCGACTGCAAGCATGGATTGAATAGGGCTGTCGTCGGCTGTGTGGGCGAATTTTGTACATTGTAAAAGTGCGTCGGCGGAACTCATAGGCGTTAACACCGTCTCCTCCGAAAATCCTTCGAGAAACAATATCCTGCTGACCGCAGCGGAATCACCACGACGACCAGGGAAAATATCATCAATATCTATCAGCCATTTCTCGTCGCCGCTTAATGATTGAGTAGCCTCACGGTTTTTCATCCGGCTCACCTCGGAAAACATACTCAGGGTATTCTCCCGTAACCCAAGCGCCCGCGGAAACGGCTGAACCATTCCTGTCTTCCTATCAATAAATGCAACTTCATCCGAAAGAAACTTAAACCCTTCCCGTACTAACGCCAGCGTAAGAGTTGTCTTTCCCTTATTCGCCTCACCGCACAAAATTACTGCTCGTCCGTTGAGAGATACAACCCCCGCATGCAAAACAACATGATTCGCAACGTGGGAAAGAACTGTGTGGAAGATGACTGATTCGGCATACGCTTGCGATCGCTCAGGATCAAGGAAGTAACACGTGCGCTCTCCGACCAACATCACCTGCTTGAATCCAAGGAACGCATCGGCAACCCGATAGAGCCCTCCGGATTCACTCTCTTCAATCCGAAATCGATGACGATTACTTCCTCTTCGAAAGACATTGACGAGATGATCAATCCCGGCGCTGCCAACAACAATTCTCTTGGTTTCATTTCCCGGGGATCCGGAGTAAATCTTGAAAGTGACGGCCTCTTCGATCTCGCCATTCGCCGGATTATTTCTTAAATGCCCGTACGTTCTTCGGTATGTCCGTGCCGATGCCGGGCTATCGAAACCAACACTAAAAGGAACCCCAAAGAACCGATAGCTCCCGACTTCGATGTCCTGCTCTTCCAGAACCGTATCTTCAAGCGACAATGGTGTCAACGATTACCCAATAAAGAAAAACTCCCCTCGTCCATTCGCAGTGATGCTGCAGTAAGATTCTGGGGAGTTCATTGCAATCTCCGGTTAATTATTCGGCACTATTCTAACACGACAAGACCTTCCGCATTCAGCATTGTGAGAGCTTCCCGGATATCATTTCTCACACTGCTCGAATCTTCAACCTTGAATCGTAAAGTTATTTCCTGTTCTATCGCCTCAAGGTTAGCATTCCCTGTACAAAGGTTCCATATCAACAATGAAGTCGTGTTCAGCACATGAGCTTTCTTCGTTGCAGGGTTGTACAAGATTGCATCGTCGCCGAGCGTACGCAGAACCATCCCATCCTTTTGTCGGGGGTGACACATCACAAAGTCAAGCATCGGCGTTCAACTTAAAAGCTGAATGCGCAGACTTCATGTTGTTTCAGGAGTTGCTCTTCGGTGTAAGTAACGATTGTTGGTTTTACATAGCGATCCATCTGGTCACCTTTTTATTTAATGAGTGGAATGGTTACGGGGAAAATGTTTAGCAAAAAATTTTGAGTTCTCAAATTCAATATAGTTAGCAAGTGTCGTTACAATACTATTCTTTTGAGGTGCGTACGGCGGAAAAACAAGGAATGGGTCTGACACTCTGATTGAGTGTACAATAATTGATTTCGAATGTCAAGGGGACCATTCAGAATTTTCTGGTCTGATGAGCGAGAGGTGACCAACATCAATAGTTGGCGCACAGAGATTTCTCTTTCCATGTGATTACGATCCTATAAAGCAACAAAGCCTCACTGTCGAGGCTCTGTTGAACAAAATTGCTGTTTCGGTTTTACTTTTTTACAATCTCAACCCTGCGATTCATCGCTCTGCCTTCTTCCGTTTTATTGTCGCCAACAGGTTTTTC
>JBKJJX010000327.1:0-7834 GCA_046597825.1 Bacteroidota bacterium
GAATTGCTGGCGTTCGGTCCATTGTAACTCCTGGCCCATTGAAACGTGCCCGCCGCATCATATTTCGCTGTGAGTATATCCGAAGCCCTATACGTGGAACCCGTGACATATGCGTTACCGGAATTGTCAACAGCAATGTCATTTGCATAGTATCCATCCGGAGGGAGCGTCGGTTTGAGTGTTCGAACCCATTGTTCGTCTCCGCTTGGACTATATTTTATTGTGGCGAAATCAGACGAGAGGGGAATAGCAAAAATCTCTATTTGGCCGGTGACGAAAACATTGCCGACACCATCAGTAGCAACAGCTTTGCCGTGATCCGTATTGGCAGTAGGGTTGTTGTAGAGTTTACCCCATTGAACAACACCTGCAGGATTTATTTTTACTGTTGCATAACTCTGGAAGGATGTTCCCACGAGAATGATGTTACTGTTGTTGTCTATTGCCATGTCGATGGGGTTAGTGTTTCCTACATTTTGGCCCCACCTTGCTGCCCACACAAAGTCAAGATTTTGTTCATACTTCAGCGCAATAAACGACAATGAATCGGGCCCATTAATCCATCCTCCTATTATGATTTTGCCACTTCCGTCTAATCCGATTTTTATTCCGGCTTCGGGTCCAAGATGGTGCGCGGTTTGATTGATTAGATTTCCGGATGATCCGTACTTCACGAGGAGAGTACTAGTGCCACCAGCAGCAGCGTATCCTGTTACGTAGACGTTACCCGAATTGTCCGTGATTATATCGAATCCTTGTGTGTTATTACTGCCATAATACAATCTGTTTGCCCAAAGCTGGGTACCCGAAGGGTCGTATTTTATGGCAAGCATTTCCCATGCGCCGCCGTATATGTAAAGCGTTCCGGTAACATAGACGTTACCCAATGCATCAACATGAATCGCATTGCAAGAGGCGCCATAGTTTACAGGCGGAACGTAGTTTTGTACCCACTGCTGCACTCCCAGGGAATTGTATTTGATTGTTACGGCTTGAGTGCTGTAGAGACCGGGACCCCTTTGCGAGCCCGTAACATATACGTTACCCTGGGCATCGACGAACATATCGTTAACAGTTTCGTCTCTTGTACTGTCGGATGTAAATCGTTGCGCCCACTGCTGCGTTACCTGGGCCAGACAGAGACTGACCATGAGGGGGGTAAGCAACATTGCATGTATAAGCATTTTTTTCATGACGGACTCCTTTGTTGGTGAGATGAGATGTTATATCTGTTTTCTTCTGGCAGAACGAGAGATCCGGTTTCATTATCTCATGCGGCAAAGTCAGCCGTATTGGCTCATAGGGTTGAGTTAGTTCGTAAAGAAAAGAAGACTTTGTTGATTCCTGGCGGAATTTGAGCGATATTCGAGTTGGAGGTACACACCAATGGTTCCTTCCCAACCTGCAGAAATAACCCGGCTTCTTCTCGATCTTCGAAGCGGAAATACATCTGCCTTTGAAAAACTGCTACCGATTGTCTATGACGAGCTGCGACAGCTTGCCTCCAAATATTTGCATCAGGAATATCAGCAGCGCACCATTCAAACCACCGACCTCGTTCACGAAGCGTATCTGCGGCTCGCGGGCGCGGATATTTCCTGGCAGAACCGTGCGCACTTCTTTGGCATTGCTGCGCGCTCGATGCGGCAAATTCTTGTAGATCAGGCAAGGAAACGGAACGCCGAAAAACGCGGAAGCGAATTTACGCGGGTCTCGCTTGCAGAAGGAATTATGATTTCCGATCAGACCGACGGCAAACTGCTCGCGCTGGAGGAAGCTCTTGTGCAACTGGAATCATTCGATGCTCGTCTTTGCCGCATTATTGAGTTGCGGTTTTTTACCGGCCTGAGTATCGAAGAGACTGCCGAAGCAATGGCACTCTCGGGCTCCACGATCAAACGCGAATGGTCGGTTGCACGTGCATGGCTGCACCGTGAAATCGGAAATTGATTCACATCCTCGTCCAACCCTCATTACCCCATGACTCCCGAACGCTGGGAACAAATCAAGAATCTTTTTTCTGCAGCGATAACTTTTTCAGGAAGTGAACGGGAAAAGTTTGTGGCGCAGGCAACCGCTGCCGACCCCGAGCTGCGGCGTGAAGTGGAATCGCTGCTCGCATCCTCGTTACCCGTTGATGACAGTGCATTGTTTGAGATCGCTCCGTTCGTGAATGCCGATGGCACATCGCTTATCGGGACGAGCATCGGTCCATACAAGATTGTGCGGGAGATTGGCCGCGGCGGAATGGGAATCGTGTACGAGGGAATCCGCGAAGAAGAATTCAAACAGCGGGTGGCGATCAAGCTTGTGCGCAGCGGGCTCGGGAACGAGGAAACCCTGAAGCGATTTCGCACCGAACGCTCCACGCTTGCCCAGTTGAACCATCCGAATATTGCCAAACTTCTCGATGGCGGCAGCCTTCATGACGGCACACCGTATTTTGTCATGGAGTATGTGGAGGGCGTTCCCATCGATGTCTATTGCGATGAGAACAAACTGGACATACGCGAACGGCTTGAGCTCTTTCGTACTGTCTTTGGCGCCGTCCACTACGCCCACCAGAATTTAATCGTCCACCGCGATCTGAAACCTGGAAATATTCTTGTTACGGAAAACCAAGTAAAGCTGCTTGATTTTGGAATTGCAAAATTACTCGGGGGAGACCCGTCCGGCGAAAGCGTGACGCAAACGGCGATGACCTCACGTTTCTTCACACCGGAGTATGCGAGTCCCGAACAGATACTCGGCTCGAACGTCACCACCGCAAGCGATACATATTCGCTCGGCGTTCTTCTGTTTAAACTTCTGACAGGGCAGCGGCCGTACCGGTTCAAATCGTCATCCATCCGCGACATCGAGCAGGCGGTGACGGGCGACCCGCCCCCAAAGCCGAGCAGCGCGGTACTCAAAGCCGGTGATGAAGTTGCGGCACATCGCTCCACTTCAGTCACACGACTTGCCAAAACTCTTTCGGGCGATCTCGATACGATCGTGCTGAAAGCGTTGCAGAAAGAACCTGAGCGGCGGTACACATCCGTGCAGCAGCTTGAAGAAGACGTTCGCAAATATCTTGCCGGCTTGCCGCTGATTGCGAGGAAGGATTCATTCGCTTATCGGGCCTCGAAATTCGTCCGCCGCAACAAGGCAGCAGCAGTTGCGTTCGTGATTGTCAATCTTGCAATCTTCGCCGGCATAGCCGGTGTGGTGTGGCAGGCAAATCGTGCAACCAAAGAGCGGGACCGTGCACAGGCGGAGTCGGAAAAACTGAAGGAGGTTGTGAGAGTGTTGAACGAAATGCTTTCGGCTGCCGATCTTACCCGTGCAACAAAAAAAGATGTGACTGTCGCGGAAGTGCTGGAACAGGCGTCGCAGCGGATTGAACGAGATTTTATCAATCAACCGGATATTGCCGCGGACCTTCTTGCAACTATCGGCACGACCTACGAGGGATTGCAGCTGTTCGACAGAGCTGAGGCTGCAAAAAGAAAAGCGCTGGAACTTCAAATAGATTTGCATGGCAAAGAGCATGCAAAAGTTGCTGAGGCGCTCCATGCCCTTGGGGAGTTGTATTACATTCGCGAGAATCCTACCGTTGCCGAATCCCTGTTCACACAATCGCTGGCAATATTCCGCAAGATCAACCAGCCATCCCGTGAATATGCAGTCTTGCTCAACGATTACGGGTTGTATTTTCAGGACGAGGGGAAGTACGCGTTGGCGGATTCATTTCTGGTTGCTGCGTTACGCTTCTACCGGCAACTGCCCGGCGACAACAGAAAAGACATTGCAACGTCGTTGCATAATCTCGCTCTGAACAAGGACTGGTTGGGTCAGCTCACAGCCGCTGACTCGTTGTATCGCGAATCGTTGCGCATGCAACGCGACGTGTATGGAAATAATAATGTTCAAATTGCGCTGACGATTGGAAATCTTGGGTTTATTGCCGAGGCGCGGGGAGATTTTGTTGAAGCCGAAAGATTATTTCGGGAGAGTTTGGATATCCGGCGTTCGCTGTTGAGTGATGATCACTCTGATGTTGCAGCCAATAAAATCAAGCTCGGACTTTTTCTTATTGAACACGGAAACAAGTATCAGGAATCCGAACGCCTTTGCCGGGAAGCGCTCGGAGCACTCCTCGCCTACAATCCGAATTTGAAACGTCTGATTGCCCGCGCATATCTTGGAATCGGGCGTGCAGCTGAGAAACAGGGAAGGGTTGCAGAAGGAGAACAGGCGTTGAGAAAGTCGGTCGCATATTTTTCCGAGGTACTGCCCTTGAACCCCGCCAGCGTTGCGGATGCGGAGCTTTCGCTTGCTGAGGACCTGGTTTTGCAGCGTCGGTTCAGAGAAGCGGAAACACAACTGCTGCAGACTCAGTCGCTGTTGAAGAATGCCTCTGCGGATTCCTCATCTGAAATGATGAAAACAAATGAACTGCTTGTCAGTTTGTATCGTCCCCGCAAGTGAATCGCCGGTTATTTCGCAACGATCATTTTCTTCGTTGCACTGAAGCCGTTTGCCCGCAATTTGTAGAAGTATACGCCGCTTGCAACATTATTTGCATTGAACGTGAGATCATTCTTTAGAACATACTGCGTTGTTGTTTTCCTCTTACTGATTCCATCTTTGCGTCAGCACGTTTGCGCACAAACCCGACAGCTGAAGGGAGTCGGTGCGGTTTCTAATTCCTACGGATTCTATTCGCTGACGATTCCCCGGGGGACCTACACCCTCCTTATCCAGAATCTCGGTTACAAGGTTCGGGCGGACACGCTTGTTCTCGATACCAAGAGCATGGTTCCCAGATAGGGACAGTCATCTAAACCACAAGAAGTGGATAGAAGCTTGCGTGAGCGGAATTTAGAAATGTGCCATGAACTCGCCGCGCTCCATTTCCCGATTCAGTAGAAATTCCCTCATTTTTTGGGTACCATGAGTGCACGAAATCCATCAACGAGTGCATGTCTATACCCGATTTCCCCTTTAACTTTGCCGACCCCGAACGTTCCTTACGAACGGTTGTGAGGCTCCATGAAGAATTCATTTCATCCGGCTCCCGCTTCTCGGTAGATGAATTTGCGAAATCACTTCTTTCTCCGCTCAAAAAATCTCCGGACGCGGATTTAGCAGTCTCCAACCTGCTTCGTTTTGCAGAAGCATCATTGAGCAAGGCATCGTTGTTCAATGATCTTGTCCAGTATCCCGTTTTGATGGATGTGCTGATACGCATTCTCTCCTCCTCTCAATACTTCGCTGACATTCTTGTGCGTGACCCAGAGCTGTTCCGTTGGCTGACGGCGTCCGATGCGCTCGTCAACCCACGCAGCAAGGAGTTCTTGCGCGATGAAGTCCGGCGTGCGATGAATATGTTCCAGAAGCCGGAACGAAAACTCAACAGTCTGAAGCGATTGTATCGCCGTGAAATCCTTCGTATCGGAGTCCGTGATGTTCTTGGTGAATCGGATACTCAAACCCTTACCGGAGAACTTTCGCATCTGGCAGATGTGCTGGTTGATGCGGCGTGCACGATCGCATCCAATCAAATTAGCGCCCGGTTTCCTGATCCTCCTCAAACTCCGTATGCAGTACTGGGCCTCGGAAAGCTGGGCGGTGGTGAACTTAATTATAGTTCTGATATCGACATCATATTCGTGTATGAAGATGAGGGCGAGATAATTGATGCGAGCGGACACACCAGAACGTATCACGAATATTTCAATGCGTTTGTCGAAAAGCTCGTCCTGAATCTGACTCAAACTTCCGGGGAAGGGCATTTGTATCGGGTTGACACGCGGCTACGGCCCGAGAGCGGTGCCGGACCACTTGCGCGTTCAGCCCAAAGTTATCTCCTCTATTATGAGGCCCGCGGCGAACTGTGGGAACGCCAGATGCTTATCAAGGCGCGCCCGATTGCAGGCGAAATGGAATTTGGTGAGAAGTTTATTGCCCGGCTCGAACCGTTTATTTATCCGCGAAGCTTTTTTCAAAATCCCCTTGAAAGCATTGCCAGAATCAAGGCAAGAATCGAAACAGCAATTGCGGGTGAAGAGAATATGAAATTGCGGGCTGGGGGAATTCGGGATATTGAATTCATTGTGCAGGCAATGCAATTGATTAATGGAGGAAGGAACAAAGATATCCGTTCCGGGAATACGCTTCAGGCAATCCGACAGCTTGCCTCGGCGAAGCTTCTTGCTGAACATGAACAGAAGACCTTGAATGACGCATACATATTTTTTCGCATAATTGAACATCGGCTGCAGATTATGCTCAACCGCCAAACACATGAAATGCCCGGTGATGAACATGAGCTCAATGCGCTCGCCCGTCGTGTGGGGTTGCGCGATGCGGAGGAGTTACGAACAAAGAGTTCTCGTTATCTCTCAGCCGTAAAGAAGATCTTTGAAAATGTCTTTGGCGTAGGCTCAACCCCGGCGCGGACAAATTTCGAATCTCTGTTGGAAGGAAATCCGGATGTCAAAACCATTTCAGCGGTTCTTGCCGGATACAATTTTAGCGATGTAAGCAACGCAGCGAAAAGCCTCCGGTCGATAATGTCCGTTCGGATTCAGGGCGAATCAAAAGAGTTCGATAATAGAACGCGAGAAGCGTTTCGTGAAAGTGCCGAACAATTGTTTTCCGCGATAGCGGCAACGCCCAGTCCGGATATGACGCTGCAGAATCTTTCCTTCATTGTAAGCGCTCATCCGTTTCCGGATCAATTATTCAGACAATTGAAAGAGGAAAACTTCAGGAAATTAATTCTGACCATCTGCGCGGCGAGCCCCCGCATTGCCAAATCTCTCGGAAGAAATCTCTTGCTGTTAGATATGCTAACGGGTGACCGGAATGTTCAGGAAGATATATGTCTAACTTCAGAAACCCTCGTAGCAGTGAAGAATCGCGAGGAACTTCGTACGGGAATCAGTTATCTGCTGGGAATTACATCGTTTGATGAGATGACAGCAGAGCTTACAGCATTGGCGGATGCAATCGTTACGTTTGTAGTGGAAGATGAACTCAGGAAAAACCGGATCAAGAACGCTCCCATTTCTATATTCGCTTTAGGAAAATACGGGACGGGTGAAATAAATTTTGATTCAGATTTGGATATTCTATTCATCTCTGATGCCAAAATTGCGGTAGCAAGAGACAAGCTGGAACGAATCGCTACATCTATAGTCAATCGTCTCTCTATAATAAACGAAGACGGAAAGTTGTACGAAGTTGATGCGCGGCTGCGTCCCGAAGGCAAAAGCGCACCGCTTGTTGTTGACAGACAAGCGTATCTCGCATATCTTAGCAAGCGCGCTTCGTTATGGGAGCGCCAATCTCTTACACGCCTCCGCTTTGTAGCTGGTAACAGGGCGTTGGGAGAGAACACATTGACTGCTGTCGATTCGTTTGTATACGATTCTCCACTTCCGCCTGGTTGGATCGAACGGATAGTTTCCATGCGAAAGCAAACCGAACGGCGCAGCAGAACCCGCGACTCGGAATTCCTTGATATCAAGCTTGGCCCCGGTGGAATGGTCGACGTGGAATTTTTGGCGCAGATGTTTCAGCTGAAATATGGCAGCACAATGCCTGAACTTCGGCGCTCAACTGTTGCGGAGGCTTTCAATCATATTGCAAAGTCAGGGTTTCCGACTGAGGAATTAGTTTCCGGATACCAACTCTTACGAAGAGTTGAAACGCTTATGCGCCTGACACTGGAAGAGCGTGGATCAACGTTGCCGGTAGGCGACAAGGTTGAAGTTCTTTCACGAGTATTTAACAATTCAGATGGTCCGGCATTTTCAGAGCTTCTTCAATCAACCATGAAAAACAT